>DASXQB010000281.1:0-4287 GCA_036493295.1 Polyangia bacterium
CCGAGGCTTGGTTTCTTGTGCAGAACGTTCTCATGCTACATGTCGGACGGGCGTTGGCCCCAGGTTTGGCCAGTCCATCGACAGGCGGTCAAAGAAACGTTAGCGGTGCCGGCGCGGGTTCTACGGGCGCCTGGACGCGCCCGAGCCTAGTTCAGGGTGCTGCTGTTGCAGGCGCTGGCGCACTTGCCGGGAACGCCGGAAGCGCTGCCGGCGTGCCCCACCACGCAGCTGGCCAGCCGTTGCGCTGCGAGACCCCGATTCGTCTCCAGCTTTCCCCAGCAACCGGCGGCCGGCGGATTCGCCGCCGTTTGAACGCAGGCGTTGTATGCGGCGAGTGTGCGCCGGCACGCGCGGTTGGTCTGGCAGGCCTTGTACTCCTTGGCGCAATTGGCGCCGACACAGGTGCTGCAGCTTTGGACCGCGACCGTCGGCACTATCACGATCGATGTCGTCGCGGCGTCCTTGATCAGTGCTTCAGTCAAAGCGGTGGCGGCGGGCGCAGCGCGGCGCAGCCGCGCTACCAGGCCTGCTAATCCCAGGATCAGCAGCAACCCAACCGCGACCGCGATCCAGCGCCGCGGGCCGACCGGCAGCGATGGTGAGGGCGACATCGGCGGGGCATCAGCCGGGGCGGCAAACGGCGCCAGATCCTTCATCAGCGCGCCGACGGTGGCGTAACGCTCGGCGGCCGTGCGCTTGAGGCATTTTTCCAGGATCGCCTCCAGCGCCGACGGCAAATCAGGACGCAGCGAGCGCAGAGGGGGAGCATTTTCGTGCAGGATCAGCGTGCACAATTCCGGCAAGGCCTTCGCCTGAAACGGCGGCCGGCCGGCCAGTAATTCGAACAGGATCACGCCCAGCGACCAGATGTCCGTCTGTACGTTGACCGCGCGCGGATCATTGAGCTGCTCGGGCGACATATAGACGGGCGAGCCGAGCATCGAATCGGGGCGGGTCAGCGGGCCTGCACCACCGCGGGACACAACCGGACTGCCCGTTATCGGATCAACAAGTTTCGAGACCCCAAAGTCGAGCACCTTGATGCGCCGAGCGCCGGAGGCGTCGTTGGTGACGAAAAGGTTCGACGGTTTGAGATCGCGGTGGATGATGCCCAGCGCGTGCGCCGCGCGAACCCCCTCGCACGCTTGCAACATCACACCGACCGCCTCGGACGGCGACCAGAGCGGCTGCTTTTGCATCAGCGCCGCCAGGTCCTGCCCCTCGAGGTATTCCATCACGATGTATAAGCCGCCCCAATCCACCGTTCCGATATCCAGGACGCGGGCGACGTTCTCGCTATTGATCCGGGCGGTGGCGCGCGCCTCGCGCAGAAGGCGCGCGGTGGCAGTTTCGGTGCGCGACATGTCTGTGCGGAGCAGCTTGATGGCGACGCGGGTCTCAAGCTGAAGGTGCGTCGCCGCGAAGACCATCCCCATGCCGCCATTGCCGAGCAGCCCGTCGACCCGGTATTTGTCAGCGAACAGTCGCCCGATGGTGACCGGTGTATCTCTGTCGGTCACCGCCGCTCGACGCTCCCGACACCACAGCGAAAGGGAAGGAGGCTTTGATACTGACCGTGCATTCCTTCTCTCGCAGGGGGATCGTCAGGCCAGGCAGGCGGCGGCGAGCCTCATGTGTCGTCGGATCGTAACCCTGGGGCAGCCACATGAAAATGTCCAGTAAGGCTAAATAGAAAGGTCCGCTATCAGCGCATGATCGCGAGCGCGAAACGCTCACGGAATGACGAAGGGCGCGCACGTCGACACCCCGGCGCCCACGATGATCAGTTTCGTGTCGGGGATGGCGGTCGCCATTGCGCCGTTGCTGCGGGCGACGCTGTAGACACTGGTCGAAGGGGCACCGCCGTCTTTCAGAAAAATCCAGAAGGTGTCGGCCCAGAACGCAAACGCGTAGGCGACCTGGCCGATCTGGTCGCTGGCCTCGGGAGCCGGGAAGGTCTTGATGAAAGCACCGCTGGTCTTGTCGATCTGTCCGACGACAGCGGGCGCCTCGGGACGAAATCCCCACAGCTGCGCATCGCCGGTGCCGGTGAATTCCAGGCTGCCGTCCGTGCCGCCCAGGCTGGTAAAGCCCAGCGACGGAAAACCGATCGAGCCAAAACTGTTGCCGAGAGGATTCGCCACCTGACTGTCGATGAACAGCGTTTCGGCGGACGACCCGGCCTGATCGGACGAGAAGCCCATCCCGAAGGATTGCAGATCCTGACTGTCAAACGTGGTGTCGCTGCAGGCCAGTGTCTTCAGATCCAGCTTGAACAGTCGGCTGACCCCGCCGGGCACCGCGTTCACCCAGGCAAAGCCGTTGCGATCGACGGCCATCGAGTTGTAATCGCCGGATGCCACGCCCGGGCAGTTGAGATCGCCCAGACGGGTGAACGCCAGGCTGCCCGGATCGAATCGCAATAGGGTCCCCTGAACGTCCAGGACGTAGACACCAGCCGCGGAGACGCCCACGCAATTACTGGGTGGAGCAGCGTCGGTCCCACCGACGGGTGTACCGGAATCCACGCTCGTGACGCTGCCGCCGGTGCCGGTCGCGCCCGCGTCGACGACCGTTGTTCCCCCGGTTCCCGCGTCGCTGGAGTGGCTGATGCCGGCGCTGTTGCACGCCCCCAGCGCCGCTCCCACGGTGAGAAAACAGCCGGCGATCCAGTGCGCGTGCTTCATGCCCTTTGTCTCTTTTCCTATCAGCTCGTCGCTAAAGAGTACGGGCCCACCCACAAACGGGTCACCGCGCGCCCAAAGGACGAAGGACTAGATACTCGCTTTTTCCAGAGCGGGGCCGCTCGGCGAGGCGACAAGATAGAAGGGCTCTCCGTCCGCGGGGACAGACAGCGAGGTCTGGCGGGTGTCGTTGACCAGAAGGTTGATGGGAACCATTCGCTCGGAAGCATGAGGCGTCAACCACCCTGGATTCACGCGCGGACGCCCGATGGTCCTTGCGATGGTTTCTGCGGGCGCGCCCGCCTGCGAACCGATCACCTCGATTCGTGACAGCCGTGTGGGGCCCAGGATCTGGAGGCCGGAACGCAGATCCACCAGCACCACAGACACCACACACGCGTCACCTTGGATCTCGTATCGCTCTGGGCCGGTGGGTTGATCAGTGGGGTGGGGTGAGGGAGTCGTCAGCTCCATCTGCACGCGCCCCGGGGCCACGGCCTGGCAGCGCAGCTCGGCCAAACGCGTGCGGCCATCAACGGCCTGGTGGTCGCGCAGCAAAAGAGCGACCGCCACCGACGCACCCGAGACGGCGACCATCGCTGCCCACAAAATTACCAGGGCGACATAAGTGGCCGGCGGTCGCGGCACGCGGGGGACAGAAAACAGCCGCCGCAGCGCGTGCCAGCCGAGCACGGCCGCCAGCATGAGGGCCAAGGAGCCGCCGATGAGGGCGCCGATGGTCAACCTTGCAGGAGCGTGAGAAATAATTTCGAGCACAAAATACCTCTGCGGCGGAAAGATCGCCGGCACCTCTCCAAGGTTGGGCCCGAACTGGCGAGCGTCAATATCCGGCGGGTTGAAAGGCGCGCAGCCATAATAGATCGATCTACCGGATCTCGATCCAGTCTGATCGCTGACCGCTTTACAGATGCATGGCGGCCTGACGACGTTGACCCGGATGCCCCGGGGCGCTTCCAGCCGTGACGCCGATAAAACCTTCCAGGCCGGCGTGGCACGCCGGTGACTTCGTGGCGCGCCGCCAACGCACGCACGACGGCCGCCCCGATGGTCCCTCCCGATCCAACGACGATAATTTTCATGCCCCTTGCCTTAGCCACAGATCAAGAGCGCGTGGGGGGTCGAACTCGAAAATGGCTCTTGTTGATCTTCAGGGCGCGGATCTTGGATTCCAGCGTCGAACGTGGAATTCCGAGACGCGCCGCCGCACCCGAAGGCCCGAAGACACGCCCCCCGGTCGCGCGCAAGGCGTCTTCGACGATCGCCTTCTCGTGCGTGGCGATGCTGCTCGAAAATTTCAAACGGCTGTTGATGTCGGGTTTCGTCGACAACCAGCTCTCATCGACGGTGAATTCGTCCGTGTCGCATACGATCACGGACCGTTCGATCACGTTTTGTAGCTCACGGACGTTCCCGGGCCATGGGTACGACTGCAGATGATCCAGCGCCCGCCTGTTCACCCGGCGGATAGATTTGCCCGCCTTTCGCGCGTAGCGGTCGATGAAGTACCTGACCAGCAGGGGAATGTCCTCTCTGCGTTCCCGCAAAGGAGGCATCGCCACAGGAAACACGTTCAGCCGATAAA
>DASXQB010000282.1:0-20649 GCA_036493295.1 Polyangia bacterium
GGTGGCGATACACGATCACGAAGATCTCCTGACAGACGTCGTCGGCTTCGGCGTTGGCGATACCCAGCGCGGCGATGAGGCGCGCCACCCGCGGCTGGTGCGCGTCGTACAGTGCCCGCCAGGCCGTCGTTTCGCGCGCGAGACAGCGCGCCACCAGCGCGCGATCGGCCGCCACGCCATCGGCGGCAGCGTCGAAGCTGGCGGGGGCATTCCGTGAGATGAGGCGCATGGCAGGAAACAAGCGGGCGTACCTGGTCAGTTTAGAGCACGGACCGTCACGAATCCTTCCCCAGCGCGAAACCCACTTGCAGCTCGGCGCGCAAATAGGCGCCCGGCGTGCGAAATACCGGCGTTGACCGACCTGCGTCGAAATCGCGCGGGGCCAGCGCCCAACCGGCCGCCAGCCGCAACCCGACGCCCACCCGCCCGAACAGACGCAGGTAACCGACGCCACCCTCGACAGCGCTGTCGAGACGCCGGCCGCTTTGTTCCTGGTCGAGGCCATGCCCCGCGAACGTCACCCAATCCAAACTGACGCCGACCGCGGGCAGCAAGAGGCCACCCACCGGCAAACGAAACGCGCCGCCCGCAGACGCGCGCACCGGATACGCGCGCAGCGACAGATACGCGTCGGGTTGCGTGCCCGTCACCGGCGCCTGAGTCTGATCCGAAACCCCACCCGTCAACGACAGTGCCAGCCAGCGCCGCCGCGCCAGCAGCGACAGCGCCACCTCCCATCGCGGCCAGCGATCGCCTACCCCCAATCCCACCCGGCCGCCGGTGGATAACCCCGGCACGATCAACCACTCGCTGGCTGCGCCCCCGCGCACCGACGAGCGCAGCGGCGCTACCGGATTCTCCCCCGACGACGACGGCGGCAGCGCGGGTTGGGTTTGCTTCGGCGGCGCCGGCGACGGTTGCAGCGGCGACGGCGGGACCGCGGACGAAATCACCGGTGCGGCTGGAATCGCCGCAGGTGGGTGATACCCGAGCTCCTTCAAATAACGGCTGACCACCTGGGCGGTCGCCTCGGCCAGCGCCGCGCACACGCCTACCGACCGCCGCCCGCGCGGGTCCGACGGTGGCGATTGCAGCCGGCGCTCCAGTTCGACCACGCCGGTCTCGTCGAAAAGCTGCAAGCGCACGCCCGGCCCGTCAGCGTCGGAGCGTTCCAGCACGAGAAGCCGGGCACCCGTCTGCCCTCCCAGAGAGGTGGCGGCGCCCGGCAGGCGAACGTCCAGCGCCGCGATCACCTCGGCGCGATCGGGACAGCCGTCGGTGTTGGTTTCGACGGCGATCCCGGCGGACTCCGCCGCGCGCGCCGGCGCCGCCCCCCAGACGGCGCCGAAGCCAAACGCGACGGTGACGGCGACAAGCGCGCGCGGGGACGGCACGCGCCCATTATGCACGCCCGCCCGCGGCCGGCGCTCACATCGTCCAGACGATGTTGTCCAGATAGAACGTCGCCGCCTTGGTGGTGTCGGTCAGCACCCAGGCAAATCCACCGACGACCGACATCCCGTAATCGAGACCGGTCAAGGACAGCGACCCCGTGCTCCAGGTGCTGGTGGGCATCATGACCGTCTCGGGCACCGTGAAGATGTCGCCGGCGCCCGCCTTGAACGAAACCTTCAGGCCCGGCGTGTCGGTGGCGACGGAGAACGAGATCTTCGTGGCCCCGGGCGCGATGTTCGCGCCGGGTTCGACCATGCCCCAGTTGGGATCGCCGATCGCTTCGGGCGGCGTGGCGGCGGGGTGCGCGGCCTTCACGGTGGTCAAGAGGAAGACGCCGACGTACGCGTTGGTGGTCAGGGGCGTGATGTTGGTCGGCGGCGTGAAGACAACCTTCAAGCAGTTGCCCTGCGCGTTCGCCACCCGCGTGGCGCACGGCCCGGCTGCCGAGACAGTCTGGCTGATGAGCGTGGATCCGGGAACGAAGGCGGTCATCTCGGCGGCGTCGCCGAACCAACCTTGGTTGTTGAACACCGTCGTGACGATCAACGGCAACGGAAGCTGCGGGTTGAACATGATGCCGCCGGTGCCCGAGGCGGTGCTGCCGCCCGTGCCCTCGACGACGGTGCCGCCCGTTCCGGCGTCGGCGCCGTCGGCTCCGCCGGATCCGCTGCCGCCCGTCCCGACGCTGCTGCCGCCCGACCCGTTACTGCCGCCGGTCGCGTTGCTGCCGCCGCTGCCAGAGCCGCTGCTGCCACCCGAACTGCTGCTGCCGCCACTGCCGCTGCCAGACGAAGGTGGCGGCGTGGGCGCACAGCCGCTGGCCGCCACCATCAAGCCAAGGCTGGCTAGAAACGGAAGAACTGAGTGCAAGACTGTATTCGCTGCGCGCATGAGGGGTTCCTTTCGATGAGCTTCCGGAAAAACCAACACGCGGTCTTTGAGACCCAGGTCCGGCGAAACCTTCCCCGTCGATCGACAAACCCGCGGCAAAATCAGCGACGGGCTGCGACCCACCGCGCAAAAAACACTTGACCCCTCAAATTGCCAACGGCCAAATGCGGTCGTCCGCGGCGATTTTTTGGGGAGCAATTCTTATGAAGTCCTGTCTTTGCCGTGCCCGTCGTGTGTCCGGCGTGAGCGTGATGCTGGGTTTTCTGGCCATCGGCTGCACCAGCAACACCAGCGGCCTCGACCCGTCGAACGTGGACGTGGTCCTGCCGGACGCCACGCTGTCGCTGTCCCCCACCGCGCAGTCGTTTGGAAAAGTGGCGCCGGGAGCCAGCAGCGCGACTTTCAAGTTCACGCTGTTCAACATCGGCGCGGCGGCATCGGGCCCGGTGGCCCTGTCCGTCGACGGCGCCGACTCTGACGACTTTCAGATCTTCAGCAGCACCTGCGGCGCGCCGCTGACCCACGGCCAGACCTGCGAGGTAGGCATGGTGCTGAGCCCGGCGACGGCGGCCGCCACCAAGAACGCGCGGCTGGTGTTGAAGTCGTCACCGGGCGGGATCGCCGCGGCGGCGCTGACCGGCATCGCCCAGGCGCCGGCGGCGGCCATCCTCAGCCCCAGCCAGTTTGATTTTGGTCCGCTGCTGGCGGCGTCGGCGACCAGCGCTGCCCTGCCGTCGACGCCAGCGAAAGCCACATTCATGCTGGCCAACACCGGCGGCTTGCCCATCGGACCGTTCACCGTCGACGTGGGCGGCAAGGATGCGACGGACTTCACCGTCACCGACAGCAGCACCTGCACCAGCGCGCTGGCCTTGAACGCCGCCTGCACGATCACCGTTTCGTTCCGCCCGGCTCTGCCTGGCAGCAAGACCGCCACGTTGACCGCGACCAGCAGCGACGGCGCGCTGAAGCTGGCCGCGACGTTGGTCGGCGTCGGCACCGACACCGCGATGCTGGCCCTGATGCCGTCCACCCTGGCGTTCGGCTCGGTGCCCGTCGGCATGCACAGCGCCGCCACCATCAGCATCCAGAACCCGGGCGGCGCCGCCACCGGAACCGTCGCCTACACCCTGACCGGCGTGAACTTCTCAGAGTTCAGCGTCGATTCGTCGAACTGCGCGATGCTGCCGCCGGGCGCGACGTGCTCGCTGACCGTCACCTTCTCGCCCAGCCAGCCGGGCGCCAAAGCGGCGTCGCTGCGCGCCGACGCCGCCCCGGGCGGCAGCGCGTCCGCCGACATCACCGCCACCGCGATTTCACCGTCGTCGCTTGAAATGCTGTCGGTGACGGCGGCGGCCATGGATCCGTTCGGCACCGTGCCGCTGGGCCAGGCCAGCAGCGCCGTCTTCGTGGTGCAGAACAAAGGCGTGGCGGCGGCGGGACGGATCAACGGCAGCATCGGCGGCACCAACTTTGTCGACTTCGCCGTCACCGACAATTCATGCCCGATGTCGTTGGACGCGGGCGGCAGTTGCTCAATCACGGTTTCGTTCTTGCCGCTCGGCACCGGCACCCGCACCGGCAACTTGCAAGTGGCGGCCATGCCGGGCGGCTTCGCCTCGCTGGCTTTGACGGCCATCGCCGTCGACGGCGCGACGCTGGGCCTGTCGTTGAACACGAAGAGCTTCGGCACCCTGGGCGTCAACGCCGGCGACTCGGCGCCGACCACTTTCACCGTCACCAACACGGGCGCCACGAGCAGCGGACCGCTGGCCGTCGCCCTGGAAGGCACCGACGCCACCAGCTTCAACATCTCGTTCTCCGACTGTCCGCTCGCCGCGCTGGCCAGCGGCAAGACTTGCCACGTCGACGTGCGGTTCAACCCGGCCACCACCGGCAACAAGGTGGCTTCTTTGTCGGTGACGGCGACGCCCGGCGGGGTGGCGCGGGCCAGTCTCTACGGCACCGGCAATTGACCACACCCGAACTGTCCAGCGACTGGCCGCTGGATCCCACCGTCACGTACCTGAACCACGGTTCGTTTGGATCGTGCCCGCGGCCGGTCCAGGAAGCCGCGCAAGGGTTTCGCCAGCGGTTCGAAGCGAACCCCATGCAATTCGTCCTGCGCGAAGCCGAAGCGTTGCTCGACGAGGCGCGCGCCGCCGCCGCGACGCTGATGGGCGCCGACGGCCAGGACCTGGTGTTCGTCACCAACGCCACCACCGCGGTGAACACGGTCCTGGCGTCGCTGCCCGCGCGCCCCGACGACGAGTTGCTGGTCACCGACCACGCCTACGGCGCCTGCCGAAATGCCCTGGATTTTCACGCCCGACGCACCGGCATGCGCGTCGTGGTGGCGCGCGTTCCCTTCCCGCTGGCCGGCCCCGACGAAGCGATCGCCGCCGTGCTAGGCGCGGTCAGCGGACGGACCCGCCTCGCCCTTCTCGATCACATCAGCAGTCCGACGGCGCTGGTCTTCCCCGTCGCCGCGCTGGTGCAGGCGCTCGCCGCGCGGGGCGTGGACACGTTGATCGACGGCGCCCACGCGCCGGCCAATGTGGCCGTTGATCTTCGCGCGCTCGGCGTCACGTACTACGCCGCGAACCTGCACAAGTGGTGCGGCGTCCCCAAGACCGCCGCCGTGCTGTACGTGCGCCGCGATCGCCAGCCTGACGTGAGGCCGCTGGTGATCGGCCACGGCGCCACGTCGTCGCGCACCGATCGCTCGCGTTTCCTGCTGGAATTCGACTGGACCGGCACGCACGATCCCAGCGCCGTGCTGTCGCTGCCGGCGGCGCTGCACTACATGAGCGGCCTCTTGCCGGGCGGGTTGCCGGCGCTGCGGGTACGCAACCACGACCTGGTCGTGCAGGGCCGCGCGCTGCTGGCGGACGCGCTGGGCGTGCCGCTGCCCTGCCCGGCCCAAATGCTGGCCTCGATGGCGGCGCTGCCGCTGCCGCCCGGCACGCGCCTGTCAGCGGCGGCGCTGTACGAAGCGCTGTGGCGCAAGCACCGCATCGAAGCGCCCGTCTACGACTGGCCGTCGCCGGGCCGCCCGCTGCTGCGAATCTGCGCTCAGATTTACAACGATCTGTCGCAATACCAGCGTCTGGCGGCGGCGGTGAGAGCCGAACTCGCCGCAGCCGGGTAACGCATTTCACTCCGCCTGCGCGCAACCCGCGGCGAGGGCCGGCCGAAGAGACTGGCGTGTTTCATTCGCAGCTTCGGCCATCGCGATTGGTTTTCCAGGTGTCTGCCTCTTGGTGGGGCGTCGCGCTGGCGATCGCGGCCGCATCGTGCGTGCCGCCGTCGTTCGATTCCTCCGACGCCCCAACCGAGACCGCCCCCGCGGCCGTCGCGCTGCGCGTGCAACCCGACGACGGCCCGCCACCCATCGCGACGCTGATCCGCACCGCCACCCGCACAGTGGCGCTGGAGATCTATCTGCTGACCGACGATCAGGTGATCACCGCGCTGGCCGACGCCGCCACCGCCGGCCGCGCCGTCACCGTGGTGCTGGAGCCGCATCCCTTCGGCGCCGAGACCGCCAATCACACAGCCCACGATCGCTTGCTGGCCGCCGGGGTCGACGTCGTTTGGTCCAGCGCGCGGTTCGCCCTGACCCACACCAAGCTGCTGGTCGTCGACGGCGAACAAGCGGTGGTGATGACCTGCAACCTCACCCACGCCGGGCTGACCACCAACCGCGAGTTCGCCGTCGTGGATCAGGCGCCCGCCGACGTGGCCGCGGCGCAGGCGGTGATCGCCGCCGATCGGAGCGACAGACCGACGACGGCGGCGCCCGGCGGACGGCTGCTCACCGCGCCGGAGAACGCCCGAGCGTCGCTGCTGGCGTTGATCGGCGGCGCGCAAAACCAGCTCGACGTGGAAATGGAAGAGCTATCCGACGCAGGGGTGGTCGCTGCGCTGGCCAAGGCGACGGCGGCCGGCGTAACGGTCACGGTGGTGGCGCCGGCCGCCGATCAATCGTCGGCCACCAAGGCGGCGCTGGCTCGTCTGGTCGCGGCCAGCGTGCGCGTGCGAACCATCGACGCGCCGGTGGTTCACGCCAAGGCCATCGTCGCCGACCAGCGGCGCTTATACGTCGGGTCGGTCAACCTCACCGCCGCATCGATGGACGACAACCGCGAGGTGGGAATCATCGTCGAAGATTCGACCGCCGCCGCGCGCGTCAGCGCGACGATCACCACCGACGCCGCCACCGGCGCGCCGCCCTGACGATGGCGCTATGATGCGTCCGTGCCCGGCCCTGCCAAAAACGATCGCCGCGACCGTCAGGCTTATCTGGACGAGCAAGTGGCCCGCCAGCAGCGCGGCGAACCGATCGACGTCGACTGGGTGCGCGCCGAGCTTGGCCGCGTGCGCGAGGAACAACAGCAAAAGCTGGCCTCATCGCAGCGCTACCTGCGCTGGCTGGTGGTCGGGATGGCCTTGCTCTTCTGCGTTCTTTGGATCAGCGGCAACGTCGCCGCGCACCAGGGCCCGCGACTGGTGGTGCCGGTGGTGATGATCGCAACGCTGGCGGCGTGGGCGATCTACCGGCGCCGGCGCTAGACGATCAACGTTCACACGCTGGACGTGGTCAGCGACTTCAAGATCGCTTGCAGGCTCTCGCGGCGTTCGCCGGTCTCGCGGTCCAGGTATTGGCGAACGGTGGCGGTGATGTCGTCGCCCGAGAAAACCGTCAGGCGGGCCTCGGCGGTGCTGCGCAGGACGCCGGCCTCGTGGCGCATGACGTCCAGCAAGAACAGGCCGGCCTCCAGCGAGCCGATGTCAGCGATGGTCTCCAGCGCGGCCACCCGCACGCGCTCGTCGGTTGATTCGCGGAAGATGCGCACCAGCGGATCGAAGCCGTCGCGAAAACGCAGGCCGCGCAACGCGCGCAAGGCTTCGTCTTGTACCAGCGGCGCCGGATCGGCCAGGCCCTTGCGCACCAGCACGAAGCTGCGCTTGCAGTACACCTGGCCCACGCCGCCCATCACGGCGGCGCGCACCTGCGGCGAGGCGTGCAGATAGAGCCGCTCCAGCGGGCGCAGCACTTCGTAGACCTGGATGCGGCCCAAGGCCATCGCCACCTCGCTGGTGGCGACGGGATCGTTGGCGGCCTGCTCGTCGCCGGGGGCCGCGCACAGCAGCAACGCGCGCAGGGCCAGACGCGAGAAGCGCGCGTGGTCGGTGCGATCGACCACCAGGCGCGCCAGCACCGCCTTGGGATCGCCGTCTAGCTCCCACTCGATCAGATCTTGCCGCCAGACATCCTGATAGGCCCCCGACCGCCGCAGATATTCCGGCAGCGCCGGCGCCGGCGGCGATTCGACGGTGACGCCGCCATACCGCTGGGCCAGCACGCGATAGCGGGCGCGTTTTTTCGGCGTCAGCGGCAACGCCGCCAGCTGCGTGTAGAGACGCCCGCACAAAGACAGCTCGCCGGCCGAGGTGGCGGCGTCGATGCCGGCGTGCAAGGCGTTCTCCGACAGATCGGGCGGCCCGCCGCTGGCTTCGTTGTGGCGCGCGGTCTCCGCCCACAGCGTGGCGGCGCGCTGCAGGTAATGCCGATCGTAGACCAGCCCAGCTTTCAGGCTGAAATCCGCCGCTTCGCGGGCCAGCGTGGCGGCGGCGTACCACTCCTTCTGTTCGACCGCGAAGGCCAGAAAGTCTTCGTAATATTGCAGGACATAGAATTTCTGATCGTCGCTGGCCAGGATGCGGATGCCGTTCAAGTAACCCTCGGCGACGTTCTCGAAGGATCCAGTGTCGCGGCCCAGGCGCAGCAGGATGCTGTAGCAATCGAAGGCGCGCTCGCGTTCGCCGCCGGTTTCGAACTCGTCGGCCAGTTCTTCCAGCAGGCGCTGGGTGATGGTCAGCTCGCGCTCGGCGCCGGCGCGTTCGTACGTGCGCAGCAGGGCCTCGCCCAGATTGAAGTGCGCCAGCGCGGTTTCATACGGCTGGCCGGTCAGGCGCGGATCGCGCAGCACGCGCTCCCACTCGAGGCGCGCCGCCGTGTGCGCGCCCGACGATTCCAGCTCGACCGCCGCCAGCGCCGGGTGGCCGGCGTCGCTGAGCACGCGCGCCGCTTCGCCGTGACGGCCCAGCTTCGACGCGCACAACGCCCACTCGTGCGGGTCGACGTCGACGGGAAAATGCCGCTGGGCCTCGGCGAACCGGCGCAACGCCAGCAGCACGTAGCCCGCCTCGCGCCCGCGGCGCAGCGCCTGGTACGCCGCCAGCGCGCCCTCCAGCCAGCTGTCGTAAAGCCCCGCCTCGAAGACCTGCACGCGCCCGAGCAACGTGCTGTAAAGCCCCAGCGCCTCGCGTGCCCGCCCGCCGCGCAGCGCTCGGTCGGCACGATCTTTGGCGTCGATCTCGTCGCGCGTGGCCATCAGCCGCTCGCCGCGTCCTCGACGATGTCCAGGGCTCGCCGCCGCTTGTCCGCCGAGCGCGACAGCGAATCAGCGGTGACCACCTGGTGGCGGTGCAGCTTGGGCAGGTATTCCAGATCCAGCGGCTTCGACGGCTGCACGAAGATGCCGTAGAGATACGCCTCACGCGCCAACGCCTCGACGATCGGCAGCGGGATGTGACATTCGGCGTGGGTAATAAAGGTCAGCGCGATGTCGCGTCCGCGCTCGCGCCGCAGCCGCGTCACCTCGACCGCCAGGTCGGAGAACACCCGGGTGTAGTTGCGCCCGCGCTCGGAACGAAAACACAAGAACCGCGGCAGATCGCGGCGACCGGCGCCGCCGATGTCCAATCGATCGTAAAGGCGGCTGTCGAAGAAGCGCACCCAAACCTCGCCGCCCATCAGCGAAAACTTCTTGCACAGGGCCAGGGCCAGCCCGCGGGCGAACACCTGCCGCGTTCCGCGCATCGACGCGCTGGCATCGACCAGCACATAGTGCAGCTTGCGTCCGGTCTCTTGCTGGCGCTCGTGGCCGTAAAAAAGCAGATCGTCGGACAGCGCCTTCAACGCGAAGCCGTCGTCGTCGTGGGCCAGCTCGCCGGGTAAAAGCGCGTCCAGGCTGCCGCGCCGTTCAACCGACGCGTAGCCATCAATCGAGAACCGCTGCGCCGCCGGGCGCCGTTTGGTCTCCAGCAGCGACGGCAACAACTGCAGAGAAAAATCCACCACGTCGGCCGTGCCCGGCGTGCCGACCAGCTGGTACAGATCAGCCAGGTCTGCCTGGCCTGCGTCGACGGAGAACAACCCCAGCAGGCGCAGCGCCGCCGCATCGATCTGATCAAGGCGCGCCAGCACCGGCCGTTCCAGATCGCCCAGCCGCTGCAGAAACGGCAGCGCCCAGCCGGCCTCGCGCTCGCCGCCGGGCACGGCCCGCTCGCGGTCGTAAAGCGGCGACGCCGCCGGCAACTGATCAACGTCGCTGCGCGGCCCCAGGCGTGGCCGCCCCGGCCAGCGCAGGTACACGTCGCCCAGGACCCGCGCCAGGATCACCGCCACCGCGTCGTCAAGCAGCGGCGCTGCCCCCAGCTCGTCGATGATCTCCGACGCCGCCACCGCGGTCAGCAGAGCGTGGTACCGCCCCACCACCGCCGGGCTGCCCGCGGGTCGCACCACCTCGCGCCCCCGCGCTTCTCGGCCGCGCGACAGCAACAAACCCAGATCGTGCACCACCACCAGCGGCAGCTGCAGCCCCAGGCGCGCCAGCATGTTCCACCACGACGCCGCCGCGATGGCCTCCATCGATCCCGACGGCCGGACACACGACAGCGCCAGCGTGGCGAGCTGACGCCCGAGCTCAGTCTCGCCGTCGTCGCCGCGCGCGTCCGTGGCCGTCACGCGTTTAGGTTAGCGCGACGGACGGACGGACGAAACGACGGCGGCAAACCAGGCGAAAAACGCTGGCTACTGGCAGTTGGCGACGGTGACGGTCACGGTGGTTCCGGTGGCCGGCACCACGGCCTCGTCGACGCGGGCGGCGCAGTCCATGCCTTTGGTGATCGCCCCGGGCGTGGTGGCGGCGCAGTCGCGCGGGCCGGCAAAGGTGTTCCCGCCAGCGGCCAACGTCTGATTGCCAGCGTCAGCATCAAGCTCCACACACAGCCCCGCGCCGGTGTTCGAGTTCGACCCCAGCGCCGCCTGCAACACGTTCCGCCCCGCGTCCTGCGCGGTGCCGAGATCGATCCCCGCCAAGGCGTTACCGGCCGGCGTGGCGTCCGCCGCGCTGATGGCCACGCCCGCCTTCGCGTTGCCGAGAACCGTGCTGTTTCTCAGCTTCAGGCGTGATCCGCCCAGGATCTGGATCCCGCCGTCGCCGTTGGTGCTGCCGGTGGCGATCACGCCGTCGATGCTGCTGACGGCGGGGGCCGCGCCCGGGGTGTGATTGATGAAGATGTTGGCCAGCGTGTTCGACTTGGCCACCACCGTACCTTCGCCGGTGGTGACGCCGGTGATCATCAGCGTGCCCAGAACAGTGACGCGAATGCCGTTCTCGGTGTTGGCGTTGAACGACGTCTGCGCCTGACCGTTCGGCACGGCGATCTTCACCGTGCCGCCGGCGATATTGAGGCCGCTGCGCCGCCCGGGCTCCGACGGGAGGCCGGCCCCCTTGACCACCACGCCGGCGCCGATGTTCAGCGTGCCTTCGCTGATGGTGATGCCGTCATCGCCGGTGTTCTGCACGGTGACGTCGCTGATCGAGACCGTGCCCGCCGCGCCCGGCGCCACCACGATGCCCGAGCCCGACGTGCTGGTCGATCCGTCGATGGTCAGCGGCGCCGCAGCCAGCGGCGTCAGCGACGCGCCGTTGCCGGCCAGCTTGAATCCGTCCGCCCCGGCCGGCAGCACCAGCGAGACCGCGCCACCGGAGGTGGTGATCTTCACGTTGGTCCCGACGGAGATCGGCAGATCTTCCGGCGCCGGCGATCCGGCCGGCCCCGCCGCTGTCTGCAGGCTGGTGGTCGCACCCGCCTTGCCCACCACGGTGATGGTGGTGCCGACGGGCGCGTTGTTGCCGATGATCTGCAGCGCGCGCGTGATGGTCTTGAAGCTGCAGCTAGGGACGGCGGCGGCGGCGCTCAGTCCGCTGCCGGTGGCGGTGGAATCGTTGCCGCCGGCGGGATCGACGAAGTAATGATTGCCGGTGACGCCGTCGCAGCGCGAGCAGGTGTGATTGGTTCCGCAAGCAAAGCCGGCTCCGAACTTGGGATTGTTGCGGCAGTCGTCGTCGGTGCAGCAGTTGCCCGTCACGCAGCTGGCGTTGCAACAGATGTCGGCGCTATTGGCGCCGCAGGCGACGCCAGCGCCGGTGCACATTGCCGCCACGCACTTGCCGGTGTTGGCCTGTCCCGGCGTGGTGAAGCAAACGAACGCCGAGCCATAACGCGAGTCATTGCGACACTGCGCGTCCGTCGTGCACGCGCCGCAGGTGTTGGCCGTGCGGACGCCGCAGATCTCGCCCGCGGTGCAGGTAGCCGAGGTGTGGCAATCGCCCGGAATGCAGCGGGCGCGCACGCAGACGTGGGCCGCGCCGTAAGCCGTCACGCAGGCGCCGTCGTCGGTGGTGTCGACGCAAGCCGTACAGGCGTTGGCTTTGCAGATGGCGGGCGACCCGCGCAGCGTACAAGCGGCGCCGGCGGCACAACGAGGCGGCATGTCCACCGGAACGTCGCGCGGCACATCAACCGCCACGTCCTTGGGAGTGGTGGTGTCCATTGCCACATCGGGCGCGTGATCGACCGGAACGTCGACCGGCGTGACCGTGTCCATCTTCGGTACGTCGATGGTGGCGTCCGCGTGGTCGACGGGCGCATCGACGCTGGTGCCGCCGGTGCCGAACGTGCCGCCGGTGCCGAACGCGCCGCCGCTGCCGCCCGCACCGCCGCTGCCGAACCCGCCGCCGCTGCCGCCACTGCCGAACCCGCTGCCGCCGCTGCCGCCGCTGCCGCGCGCATCAACGCCGCCGCTGCCGCCACTGCCCTTCACGCCGTCGATCGCGCCGTCGGTCGAACTCCCCGACGATCCGCCGCAACCGATCGCAATCAACGAAGACGAAACCAAAACCGCCAACCAACCGCGAGCGGCCTTCGACGAAACGCAGAGCCCGAGTGAAGCCATGATCAATCTCCTAAGCCGATTGTCAGATGCGAATGCGCACCATAGTCCCCACGCGCAACCCTGAAAAGCCGAAAGGCCGCCCTGCTCTCGGCGTCACGATCGTTTCAAAACTCTACTTTTCCAGGAGGAGTGAGGCCCCTCCCGCGCTCTATCGTTCGGCCTCCTTGCTGCCGACGACGGTCAGGTTCAACCCGACCTGAACGGACAGGGGCTTGCCGTCGACGGTGACGGTGGTCTTGCCGTTGTAATACCAGCCGAACGAACCGGTGGAGAACTCGCGCTTGTCAGCGACGATCTCCGTGTTGCCGATGGTGATCTTCACCGACTCGGCCTTTTCGAGAAACTGGGTCTTCGAAAGCGGACATGGTGATTTGGCCATGGCGCGGACGGTATCACGGCGGCGCCGGATGCCGCTGCAGCGTTAGGGCGCCGACGACGCGCTGTCGCGACCGCCCGAACGGCGCAGCAGCAACAGGTGCTCGCGGCGCGGGCGGCTGGCGAAGATGGCCTGCAGACGGTTGTCGATCACCGGCCGCGTCTGCGAGGCGCGCGCCAGCGGCTCGAGGCCCACCGGCGCGGCGGCGCTGGCCACGGCGTCAGGAGCGTCCTCGGCCTCGGTGCCCACCACGCCGTCGCCCACCACCAGCAAGGCGTGACCGCCCGGCGCCAGCACGCGCGCCACCTCGGCGATCCACTGTTTCTGTCCGGCGCGCCAGGCGTCGGGATCAGCGCCCAGGCTGGCGTGGCGCGCACCCAGCTGATTTTTGCGGAACAACTTGCGCGGCAGATCCAGCCAGGTGAACCGCACGTCGTGCTGGGCGGCGTAATCGTAGGTGCCGGCGTAAGGCGGCGAGGACACCACCAGCTTGACCGACCCGCGCTTGATCGCCGACAGATCGCGCGCGTCGCCAAGGCGCGCCTGCGCCACCGGTGTCCCCGGCGGCATGCGCCGCTCCAGCGCGGCCAGACCCTGCGCCAGCTCCGCCGCCCGATCGGCGAACATGCGCGAGGGCACGCCGCGGGCGATGCGCTTGGTCTCGCCGTCGCGCGGGGCCTCGGGACCGGCCTTCATGAACTTGACCAGGATCGACGACAGGCACAGGCGCAACGCGCGGCCCACGTCATCGTCAGCGTCGGTCTCCATCACCAGCGCCCGCAGTCCCAAAAGTTCCAGCAAGACGTGCGGGTGAAAACGCGACAGCTCGTTCTGCGACCAGGCCGGCATCGCGGGACGCCGGCGCTTGCGCGCTTGTTCGCCCGACGACTCGGCGATGCGCACTGCCTCTTCCTGTAATTTCGCCCGGCCATCCTCGCCCAGGGTGGTGGTGCGCACGCCGGCGATGGCCACGCCCAGCGGGCTGGCGTCGACGCCCAGCGCGCGCCGGCCGAGACCCATCGCCTCGACCAGCACGGTGCCGCTGCCGCAGAACGGATCGACCACCGTGTCGCCCGCCGCGCTGAAGGCGTCGACGGCGCCGCGGGCGATCGACGGGTGCATGCGCCCGGCATAGCTGTGAAAGCCGTGGGTCAGCGCGCGGGCCAGACCGGGATCGACGTCCAGCAATCGTCCCAAGAGGCGCGCCTCGGCGCCGGCGCCGCCGAGCTCGATCGGCCCGCCCAGCGTGGAAAACGCGCGACGCTGGCGAACGGGCTTGGCTGGCGGGGCAAAGGTTGCGTCGCGATCGGGTTCGCGGCGGTTTCGTTTCATCCGGTCCATTGGTTCGATTCGAAGACGCCTTCCAGAAGCTTGTCCACCTCGCCGGCCATCTGGTTGGCGGTGTCGGTGCCCAGCGCCTGCAGCGCCGAGCGGATCTCCTGCAGGTTGCGCAGCTGCGAGAAAAGCTGCACGTCGGACAGCGGCTCGCCGCCCAGGAGCAGCCCGCGAATGACCCCCAGCTCGCGCAGGATGCCGTCCAGATCGGCTGCGGTGGCCCCGCTGCGCCGTTCGTCCGGATGCTCGCGGTGGTGCTTGTCCAGCACCGGCCCGACGACGTCAGCCAGGATCGGCACCTGATCGACGCTGTTCCACACGTGCTTGAGAATAAAAAAATCGCCGTCGTTCACGGTGGCCCGCCCGTCGATGATGGCGCTGGCGGCGAACAGCTTCAGCAGCTTGACCACCCGCCGATCGCTGATGGTCACGCCCTCGGAACGAATCTGGAAGATGAATCCTTTGTAGCGGGCCATCCATTCTTCGGGGAACTGCAGATACTGACCGAGGCGGGTTTGCAGCTTGCGGATGTCGGCCAGCGCCAGCAGCGGGCGGCGGAGCTCGTCGGCGCCGCTGATCTCGGCGATCTCGCCGCGGATGCCGCGATCGACCAGTCCATGAAAGTGAAAACTGTCCAGATTGTCCGACAGCGCACGGACCAAAAACCGATCGAACACCGCCCCCAGCGCCTCGTCGTTCGGGACTTCGTTGGTCGCTCCGAACAGCGAGCAAAGCGGCACCTTCAGGCTGACGCTGCCGGTGAAGAAGCGCCGTTCATTCAAGATGCTCAGCAGCGCATTCAAGATCGCCGAGTTCGACTTGAAGATCTCGTCGAGAAAAACGATCTCCGCCTCCGGCAGCATCGCCTCCACCCGCCGCACGTACGTGCCCTCGCGGAAGGCCTTGATGTCCACCGGGCCGAAGATCTCGTTCGGCTCGGAGAATCGCGTCAGCAGATATTCGAAATAGCGGGCGTCGATGAGGCGCGCCAGGTGGCGAACCAGCGCGGACTTGGCGGTGCCGGGCGGGCCGACGATCAGCATGTGCTCGCCGGCCACCAGCGTGACCAGCAGCAGGCGCACGAGCTCGGACTTGTCCAGGTAACGCTGGTCTAACTCTCGCCCCACCTCACGCAGCTTGTGCCCCACGCGCAGGGCGTCGGCATCCAGCACCGACGGGATGCGTCCCGGGACAGTTTCGCTGACGGACATCGAACCTTCACTATATAACGAATGCCGACGGCGCGGCCGGCGCGCGCCGCCAGTCGCAGCGCGGGTCGTTCAAGGCGGCGGCCGCAACGACTGCGCGGCCAGGCCGGCCACGCCCACCGCGGTGCCAAAACGCGGCGAGCGCCGCTCGCGCACCTGCGTGGCCATGGCCGCCATACGATCGATGAAGCGCCGGCCAAGGTCGCTGGTGGGCGCCACGTCGGGCGGCCACACCAGCGCCGACGAGCTCCGCTGCGCCGCCACCAGCATCACCGCCAGGTCCAATCCCGGCGGGTGATCAGTCGCGGCGATGGCGGCGCCCGCCGGCGAGCCGAACAGCAGATCCAGCCACAGGCAATGCGCCAAGAAGCGGATGGCAAACGCGATGGCCGCCCCGCTGGGGCTGACCCCGCCGGGCGGATCGTGCCCCGAAGCAAACCGAAACAGCGCGTCCGCCAGCACGTCGCCCGCGCGCAGCACCCCTTGCTCGACGACGCGGCCGGCGATCACGCGCGACAGCTCGGGAAAGCGCAACACCGGCAAGATGCGGCTCCAGCCCACGGGCGGCTCCAAACGAAAAAGATCTTCGGTCTCGCCGAGCGGGCTGGCGATGCTGAGGGCCAGGAACGCCGGCCGGGCGCACACCGGCATCCCGATCTCGCGCAGCCAACCGCGCCGAAAGGTTTCGACCCGGACCTGCCGCAGGCGAGGCAAGGCCGTCACCCGCCGCGGCGGCATCCGCCCGACGAACGCGCGGCGCCCCAGCCAATAGTGAACCAGACGATCTGAGCGCCCGATCTCGGGCAGGCGCGCCAGCAACGAATGACGATCGACCGCGTCGGCCACCGTGCGCGGCGGGCCCAGCGCGGCCAGCTCCAGCGCGGCGACGGCGATGCGGCCCTGCCGTCCCTCGGCGCCGCGGCCTTCGATCGCCGGGTGGGTCAGCGCCAGCAGATTGTGCAGCGCCGCGCCCAGCCGCACCGTCGCCGGGTCCAGCGCCGGCACCCGCGCGCGCGACAACAACGGCAAGGCCACCGCGTGACGGCCCGCCGCCAGCGCGCTGATCACGTCGTCGCCGCGTACACCCGGCGGTGAAGATGACGACGACGACCGCACCAACGCCTTCGTCGACAAGCCCGCCGCTGCCACCCCGCCCGCGCCCACCCGCGCCGACAGCCGATCGACCAGGCGCGGCCCCAGCGGCCGCCCGACGTGCAGCGCGCCCCCCCGCACCAGCGGCAGCAAGAACCGCGTGACGAATCGAAGCAGCGCGCGATCAGCGCCCGCGTCACGGGTGGCCGCGCTGGTACCACCTTCGTCACCGCCGGGCCGGCCGGTGGCCGCTTCGACAAGCTCGCCGCCGGCCGCCAGCAGGTGAGCGGCATCGACGGTCACCGCGACGGCCCCAGTCCCCACAGCGGCATGGGACCCAGCCAGTCGTTTTCGATCTCCACCGGCGCCGGCTGCACCGTTTGCGTGGGGTGGCGGCGTGGTTCGGCGGCGTCGATGGCGATGGCCTCGGCGCTGCCCAGGATCTGTCGCTCCAGCGGTTCGATGGCCTCGGGCGGGACGCGGAACGGCAGCGCGTCCAGCGCCGGAAAAACCACGACCGCACCGTCCTTGGCGCCGACCTTCGCCGCCAGCAGCGCCGGCGAGACCGCCGGCCGCAGCCGCGCGCCCAGCGGCACCAGCACGTCCGGCGCCGCGCTGTCCAGCAACATGCCGAAGGGAATTCCATCCAGCACGCCCGACGAGAGCACCAGCACCCCGCGATCCAGCAGCGCCACCCGGTGCGAGCGCAGCGCCGGCGCCGGCAGCGCATAACAAAGCCGCCGCAACCACGCCACCTGCCGCCAGGGAATCAACGTGGCCACCGCCCGCCGTTCGACGTCGGAAACCGCTTCCAGACGCAGCGGCACCGCCACGTCGGGACGCGGACCCAGACGCGCGGTTGTCACCTCGGGCGCGTGCGCGCGGGCGCCGCCGACGCGCACCAGATCTTCCAGCGCGGTCAGCGTGGGCAGCGGCGACAGCACCGTCACCCCGCGGCCGCCGGCGGCGAAGAGGAAAAAACGATCGCTGGCAAAACTGGATTTGCACGCCTCCAGATGAATCGGATGGCGATGGCCAAGCGCCACGGCCACGTTGTCCGTCGCCGGCACGTACGGTTCCAGCCCTGGCGTCGACGACAGCAAACCCATCATCCGCGCCGGCACGCCTTCCAGTCGAAACAACCAGAACGATCGGCCCGGCTGAAACGCGCTGCCGTCGCTGCTCTCGTCGCACAAGGCGGCGGCGGCGCGCAACCAGGGTCGGGCGTCGGCGGCGCCGGGTGGCGACAGCCGCTGCGCGCGATAAAGGTACTGCGCCACCGTCGGACCGAGACCCCGGCGCACCACCACATAAAGCACGCCGCCGCTGGGGGGCCCCGCCGGCGCGCCGTGCTGGCGCTGCAAGGGCAGCCGCAAAAGCAGCTTGGGAAACGGCAGCTCGCTTTCGATCTGGTAGGCCACCGTCTGCTCGGCGGCGTAAAGAATGATTTCGCCCGCGCCGGTGGCCACCTCGGCGGCGTCATAGCCAAGCGGCGCGCGCCCATCGCGGTATTGCACGAAATGCTTCAGATCGCCGGTGAAACACTGACCGCCGGCGGTGCGCGCGGCCGACGCCACCGCGTCCGCCAGGTGCGTCGATCCGGTTGGCAGGATGACGATCATCTCGCGCGGGCCGGCCGCGCTGCGGGCGTTCAGAAGGCGCAGGCCGGGCTGCAGATCGTCCAGGTTGCGCTGCGCCGACAGGATGCGAAAGAACGCCACCAGGCGATCAATGGCCCCGAACCGCACCGCGCACTGCCGGCCCGTGGCCACGCCCCGCCCGTCGGTGGACAGGCCCGGCAGGTTGAAGCGCACCTGCCCGAGCGCGACACGCTGGAGCATAATGAAATGATACTCCATGCCGGGACCCACCGATGAACGCACCATCTCGCTGGGCGAGATCCTGCAAGCGGCGGAAGCGCACGACGTCGCTGGTTTCGTCGAACGACTGGCCATCCAGCAGAACTGGGAGGCGATCACGTTCCTGTTCAAGATGGCCGGCACGCCGCAAAGTCATTCGCGCGTGGGCCTGACCGATCTGACGGCGGCGGTGCAGGCCTTTCATGATGCCGCGCGCACCCGCCGGCGCGGCAAGCGCGAATCCTCGGCGACCGATCGCGAATTGCGCGCGCCCCGCTGCGCCGCCGCCGACGCGCTGCTGATCTTCACGCGCCGGCCACTGGACAGCGAGGTCGACAAGCGCGCCGTGCGTCTGGCGGCCACGCTGCTGTTCGACGCCGCCGAGCACCGACGCGCGGCCGCCCTCTTCGAGGAGCTGGGCGATGACAGCCACGCCGCCGACGCCTTCGCCGCCCTGGGCGACATCGAGCACATGGAAGACGCCTTGGCCCGCGTCGAGCGACGGCAACACGCCCGGGCGACGGCGGTCGATGCCATGCGCCGGTTCGAGACATTGCTGGGGGCGGGCGAGCGGCTGGCCGCGATCGGCGCCGCGGCGGCCATCGCCGAGGGAACCGCGGAGGCAACCAGCGCGCGGGAGCTCGGGCATCGACTGGACAGTCGGCTTTGCCGCGGCCGCGGCGTCACGCTTCGTTTGCCCGACGGACGCAGCGTGCGTTTTGCCGCCACGCCGGCGCTGCTGGGCCGCGACCCGGCGGTGGAGATCCCGCTGCGCGATCCGGGGGTGTCGCGCCGCCACGCCGTGCTGGCCCTGCAGGATGGCGCGCTGACCATCGAGGACGCCGGCTCGCGTTCGGGGGTGCGTCTGGGCGGCGCGCTTGTGGCGACGGCCCTGGCCCTGCACGGCGACGGCGAGCTGTCGCTGGGTGCGACGTGCACGCTTCGCTTCAGCGTCGGCGCCGACGGCGCGGCAGTGTTGACCGGCAGCGCCGGTCTCGATCGCGCGTTGCTGGTGGTGGTCGGCGACGGGCCGCTGCCGCTTGATCGTTTGCTGTCCGAGGCGGTGGGCCTGTCGATCGGATTTGCCACCGGGGTGGCGCGCCTCCAACGCGCGGCCGATGTCGGGGTGCGCGTGGATGGGCAATTGATCGGCGCCGGCTGCGATCTTTTGCACGGCGACGTGATCGAGGTGCGGCCAGCCGCCGCCGCGGTGACCGCCCCGGCGTTGCGCTTCGAGGTGCTGTGATGGCCCCGGCTTTTTCTCGGCGCGATGGATCAACGGCGACGCCGGAAGATCCGTTGCGAGCCGCCGATCGATTGGAACGCCACGGCGATCTGGGCGCGGCGGCGGCGGCGCTGCGGACCCACGTCGATGCGCATCCCGACGACGCGCCCAATCGGTTGCGTCTCGGTCGTCTCTTGTTTCAGACCGGCGACGCGGTGGCGGCGCGCCGGCAGCTGGCGGCGCTGGACTTCCCCGGCACGTTCACCGACGAGCCGGCCCGCCAGGCCAACCGCACGCTGGCCGAGCTGGACGAAGCGGAGGGACAGCTCGGCCGCGCGATGGTGCGCTGGGAACGCGTGCTGGCCGACGACGTCGACGATCCCCAGGCGCGCGCCCGCCTGCGCGCCCTTCGCCCGCAAGCCGAAGCCGACGTGCCCGGTGGTGGCGAAGCCGCGACGCTGATCTCGCCCGAGGGTGTCGAGACGCTGCGCTATCGCCTGCTGCGGGAGCTCGGCCGGGGGGCGACGTCGGCGGTTTATCTGGCGCGTGACGAGATGCTGGGGATCTCGGTGGCGCTGAAGGTCCTGCACCCGCAGCTGGCCGCGCCGGCGCGTTCGGAAATGCGACGGCGCTTTTTCGCCGAGGCGCGCCTGGCCGCGGCCCTGCGCCATCCCGGCGTCATCGCCATCTACGATCTCGATGAGCCGACGCGCACACTGTCGATGGAATACCTGGCCGGCGGCACGCTGCGCGCCCGCCTGCGCGCCGAGCCGGCACCCGAACCAGTCGAGATCGTGAGAGTAGCCCACAGCTTGCTGGCGGCGCTGGTCTACGTGCACGGCCAGGGCGTGGTGCACGGCGATCTGAAGCCGTCGAATCTGCTTTTGCGCGCGCCCGGGCAGGTGGTGCTGGCCGATTTCGGCATCGCCCAGCTCGGTGGCAACAGCACCGGACCGGTCGCGCGCACCGGCCGCGAGGAAGCGCCGGCCGGCACGCCGCTTTATCTGGCGCCCGAACAATTTCGGGGCGCCAGCGTCTCACCCGCGACCGATCTGTTTGCCGCTGGCGCCATCCTGTGGCAGGTGCTGACCGGCGCACCCCTGCGCGGCCAAGCC
>DASXQB010000283.1:0-1818 GCA_036493295.1 Polyangia bacterium
TCCCACGAACAGCCGACGCTCGAGCAGAAACGCCAGCCCTTCGCGCAGGCTGTCCAGCAACGCGACGTTGGTGAGCGGCCGCGTGCGCGCCGGCAGATCGATCCGCCACACGGCCAGGAACGACGTCGCCATCAGCGCCGCCGCGATCAGATACGCGCCCTTGGCGCCCACCCAGGCGAACAGCAGGCCGCCCAGCGCTGGGCCCGTCACCGCCGACACTTGCCAGCTCCCCCCACGCCAGGCCACCGCCTGGGCGTAGAGATCGCGGGTGACCACTTCAGCGGACAAAGCGTTGCGCGCCGGCAGCAGAAAGCTGCGCGCCACCCCGCACAGAACGATCACGCCGTAGATGCCCCAGCGCAAAAGCGCGTGGTCGCCCGCCTGGGCGGCGATGGTGCCGCTCAACACCGCCAGCAACCCGGCGCAGCCGCCCAGCACCGCCAGCGCGCCCAGCGCCACCTTTCGCCGATCGACGACGTCGGCGACGTGGCCGGCTATCAAGGCCAGCCCGATGAAGGGCGCCGCCTCGGCCAGACCGACGATCCCCAGCGACAGTGGGTCGTGGGTGATGGCGTACATTTGCCAGGCCACCACCACGCCTTGCACCTGGGCGCCCATGGCCATGGTCATCACGCTGACAATGAACCAGCGAAAACTTTTCACGCGCAGCGGAGCGAACGGATCGTGACGATGGGGAACCGGTGAAGCGACCTGCGACATCAAGCCATAGAGTACGGTATGAATGGGCCCCTCCACCAACTGCCACCCGACGAGGTACGCGTGACTCTGGGAAAGAATTTTCGCCTTCCACTGGACGCCAAACCCACCGCTTATCGCGCCACGCTGCGCATTGATCTCGGCGAGGGACAATTCGCTGGGACGTTGGAGATCGACGTCGACCTGCAACGCCCGCGCAGCATCCTTCACCTGCACGCCGTCGAGCTGACGCTCACCGCTGCGGTGGCCGTCACGGGCGGACGAACCATCGCCGCCGTTGATCACGCCACGGACGTCGAGAGCGAGACGGTCACGCTGACCTTCGCCGAAGCGCTGCCGGCCGGCTCGGCGACGCTGCGCCTGCCGTTCGCCGGCAAGTTCAGCCCGGGCCTGCGCGGGCTTTACCGTGCCGGCGGTCTGGCGGTCACGCAGTTCGAAGCGGCGGACGCGCGCCGCGTTTTTCCCTGTTTTGACGAGCCGGCGTTCAAGGCGCGCTGGTCGATCACCCTCGACGACGTGCCGGCCGGGGTGGTGGCGCTGTCGAACGGCGTGGCCACCAGCGACGCGGCGAACGCCGAGGGAAAACGCCGCGTGACCTTCGCGACCACGCCGCCGATGTCGTCGTACCTGGTGGCGTTGATCGTCGGCGATCTCGCCGCCAGTCCGACCGTCGTCGAGCGCGGCGTCGCGGTGCGAACGCTGGCCGTGCCCAGCAAGCGGCATCTCACCGCCTTCGCCCAGGAAGCGGCGGCGGCCGTCCTGCCCAAGCTGGAAGACTACTTCGGCCTCCCCTACGCCTTCGGCAAGCTGGACCAGATCGGCGTCCCCGACTTCGAAGCCGGCGCCATGGAGAACGCGGGCGCCATCACCTTCCGCGAGGTGGCGCTGCTGCTGGACGTCGCAACCGCGCCGCTGGGCGTGCAAAAGCGTGTCGCCGAAGTGATCACGCACGAGCTGGCCCACCAGTGGTTCGGAAACTTGGTGACGATGGTGTGGTGGGACGACCTGTGGCTGAACGAGGCGTTCGCCACCTGGATGGCCTACAAGATCGTCGACCAGTGGCGGCCGCAGTGGCGCATCTGGATGGACTTCGAGATCGGC
>DASXQB010000284.1:0-10178 GCA_036493295.1 Polyangia bacterium
GTTCACCGGTTCGACGTGCTTGCCGGCCATCGCTTCGATGCAGCGAACGCCTTCGGCGTCGAGGTCACGGTGATCGAATTCATGCCGCGTGTACTGCCGATCGAGGACGAGGAGGTCTCGCAGTCGCTGGCCCGGATTCTCAAGAAGAAAGGCATGACGCTACATCTCGGCGCCAAGACCACCGGCGTGAAGGTCAGCGGCAAGTCGGTCACCACGTCGTTCACCACCTCGGACGGCCAGGAAAAACAGGTCACGTCGGAGCGCGTGCTCATGGCGGTGGGCGTGCGCGCCAACGTCGAGGGCTTCGGCTTCGAAGGCATGGGCGTGGCGCTCGACCGCGGCTTCATCCAGGTCGACGACGCGTACAAGACCACCAGCCCCGGCATCTGGGCCATCGGCGACTGCGCCGGCCCGCCGCTGCTGGCCCACGTGGCGATGGCCGAAGGCGTTCGCTGCATCGAAGCGATGGCCGGCAAGCACGTCGAACCGGTGAACTACGACGCCATCCCCGGCTGCACCTACTGCGACCCGGAGGTCGCCTCGATCGGCAAGACCGAGGCGCAGGCGCGCGAGGCGGGGATCGACATCAACGTCGGGCGCTTCCCGTTTTCGGCGCAGGGCAAGGCGCTGGCCGCCGGTCACCCCGACGGCTTCGTCAAGGTCATCACCAACAAGGCGCGCGGCGAGATCGTCGGCGTTCACGCCATCGGCCACGGCGTGACCGATCTGATCGCCGAGATGTCCGTCGCCATGACCTCCGAAGCGACCGCCCACGACGTGCTGGCGGCGGTGCATCCACACCCGACGCTGTCGGAGGCGATGTTCGAAGCCACCGCGGCGGCGCTGGGCGAAGCGGTTCACATCTAGCCGCTGCGTTCGTATCGTATAGTAAGCGTCGTACCCCATGTCCGCGCGTGTTGTTGAGACCCGGTCGAAGAAGCTGCGCGTCGTCGCTGGCGAAGCGCCGGTGGCTTACACGCCGAAGCCGGACTGGATCCGCATGAAGATGCCCGCCGGCGAGGCGTTCTTCGATCTGAAGAAACGTGTCGCCGAGCTGGGCCTGCACACGGTCTGCGAGAGCGCGTCCTGTCCGAACATCGGCGAGTGCTGGAACCGCAAATCGCTGACCATCATGATCCTGGGCGGCATCTGCACGCGGTCGTGTCAGTTCTGCGACGTGCCGACCGGACGCCCCTTGCCGGCCGATCCCGAAGAGCCGGGCCGCGTGGCGACGATGCTGGCCGAGCTGGGGCTGCGCCACACGGTGATCACCTGCGTCGATCGCGATGACATCCCCGATGGCGGTGCCGCGCACTGGGCGGCGACGATTCGCGCCGTGAAAGCGGCCGCGCCCGAGCTGGTGCTGGAAGTCCTGACCGGCGACTTCAAAGGCGACACCGGCGCAGTTGACGTCGTCATCGACGCGGGGCCGGACGTCTTCGCGCACAACCTCGAGACCGTGCCGCGCCTGTCGCGCCAGGTGCGGGTGCAAGCCAGCTACGCGCGCTCGTACGCCGTCCTCCGCCACGCCAAGAATCGTGGCGCCATCACCAAGACCGGCCTGATGCTGGGCCTGGGCGAGGAGCTGGACGAAGTGCGTGCCGTGCTGGGCGAGCTGCGCGAGATCGGCGTCGACATCCTGACCCTCGGACAATACCTGCGGCCCTCGCGCAATCACCTCGACGTCGCCCGCTTCGTCCACCCCGACGAGTTCGCCGCCCTCAAAGACGAAGCGCTGGCCCTGGGCTTTCCGCACGTCGAATCGGGCCCGATGGTCCGCTCCAGTTACCACGCCGACGGGCAACGCGACATCGTCCGCGAGCTGGCGGCGCGGCGGGCCGCCCGATGATCCCGTACTTCAACGGGCACCTGTTCAGCATCCCCGCGATCAGCCTCTTTGGTCACGTCTTCGGCCCGATCTCGATCGAGATGTTCGGGGTGCTGGTGGCGCTGGGCGTGATCTTCGGCGATCAGATCGTCGTCCGGCGCGGCGTCCAGATGGGTCTCGATGCTCAGGACATCAAGTTCCTGAACGCCCGCATCGTCATCGGCGGCTTCATCATGGCCCACCTGGTGTCGGTGATTTTCTATTTTCCCGAACGGATCAAGGAGAACCCGCTGGTCTTGATCAACGTCTGGTCGGGATTGTCGTCGTTCGGCGGCTTTCTGGGCGCGGCGCTGGCGTTCTTGTATTACACGCGGCGAGAGAAGATCTCGGCCCTGCGCTACGCGGACGCCGTGGCGCTGGGGTTGGTGGTGGGCTGGATCTTCGGGCGCACCGGCTGCTTCACGGCGCACGATCACCCGGGACTGAAGACTGACTTTTTTCTGGCCGTGCAATACCCGGGCGGCGCGCGCCACGATCTCGGTCTGGACGAACTGCTATTCACCATCGTCATCGCCGTGATCCTTTTTCGTTTCGCCCGCACGCCGCGCCCGCCAGGGCGGGTGATCGGGCTTTTCGCCGTGCTCTACGCGCCGGTGCGGTTCGGCCTGGATTTCCTGCGCTCCCACGACGCTTCCTACGCCCGCCCGGACGAGCGCTACGCCGGCCTGACGCCGGCGCAGTGGGCCTGCATGCTGTGCTTGGCGATCGGCCTCTGGCTGCTGACCCGCAAAAGCGAAGAAGCCCCTCCTCCAACCGCGGTCCCGCCGGCGCCGTTGGAAGCCCCGCCCGCCTAGCGGCGCCTACAGCATCTCGTCTTCGGCGTGGGCGATCAGATCTTCGTAGCGCCGGCGATCCACCGACAGATCGCACTCGCCCAGAAACGCCGCGTAGCTCATGAACGCCGTCAGGTACGACAGGTCGCGCGCCCAGTCGGGCAGATAGCGCGGCTCGCTGACCACCCCTTCGCGCAACAACCTACCGAACAGCGGCACGTCGTCGAGATCGATCTTGCCGGCGAAAAACAGTCGCACCAATTCGACGTGGCCCTTCACCAGGCAAACGCGCAGGAAGTTGGTCACGCGCAGAAGGCCGTCCAGGTAACAGACGTCCTTGGTGAACGGCGCCCCCCCCTCGACGACGCCGCCGCGGCACACCCGGCGGGCGCAGTCGTACGCCGCCACCTCGCCGTGGCCGTGGCTCAAGAAGAATTGGTACAGCTGCAGAAAATCCGCGCCGTCCTCGGCCATCTTGATGGCCAGCGTGCGGTCGGCCAGGCGCAACAGGCGCTCGAGGCTGGTGGAACGGGTGATGAACTCCGTCAGCACAGCCAGGCCTTCTTGCGTGGCGGTGGTGCGTGGCGAGGCGTAGCCGGTGAACGACAGATACGGCTGGGCCCGGCCGTTCAGCGCCGTGGCCAGGTGCACGTAGCCCTCGTGAAATTCCAGCTGCGATAGATCGCGCCGCGAAAAGCGCGCCCCGCGTTTGATCTTCACGCCGTCGACGCCGGCCACCGCTTTGGCGGCGATCCCGTCGGCCAGCTCGACGCGGATGGGATGCTCGGGGAAAAAACGGGCGAAGCGCGCGGCCAGAATGGGCAGCACCTCCTCGGCCGACAACGTCAGCTCGTCGACGGGGCTGGGCAGGTTCGCGGTGCCGGCCACGCTGCTGACCACCTTGGAAAAGTGATCCGCCAGATCCAAGTTGGTGGTCTTGCGATCGGCGGTGAGACTGGCCGGCCGGCCATAAAGCTCGACCGAGTGATAATAGAATTCCTTCTTGCCCACCGCCTGCAGCATGCGGCCGGCGGTCAGATACGAATCGCAGGTGTCGCGCAGGAATCTCTCGATGGCGTTGTCGCCGGTGATCTTCGCCTTCAAGCCGCGAAAGCGATCGACGGCCGCGCCCACCTCGGGCGACACGCGGTACTCGGGGCGCGGCAGCGCCCGGCCTTGCGAGGCGAAGAAGGCCCGTTCGACTTCCTCTGGCCAGGAGATCGCGCGCAGGACGCGGATGGGACGTTGTGCTTCCAGAATCTCGGCGGAGATTTCTTTGATGCCGCTGAGGACCCGCTCCGAAACCGCCACCCGCGCTAGCGCTCCGCTCCTGTCATGCGTTACGTCCCCACCCCGACGCGAATGCCCGGCGGCACCGAGTAGGTGATCCAGGCGTTGCCGCCCACCACCGCGCCCTGCCCGATCACCGTGCTGCCGCCCAGGATGGTGGCGTTGGCGTAGATGATCACGTCGTCCTCGATGGTCGGGTGGCGCTTGCGGCCGTGCGGGCGATCGGTGCGGCCGCGATCGCGGACCGACAGCGCGCCCAGCGTGACGCCTTGATAGATGCGCACGTGGTCGCCGATGAGCGTGGTCTCGCCGACGACGATGCCGGTGCCGTGGTCGATGAAGAACGATTCGCCGATGGTGGCGCCCGGGTGAATGTCGATGCCGGTGCGCGAGTGCGCGTGCTCGGTCAGCATGCGCGGCACCACCTCGGCGCCCCCGTGCAGCAGGTGATGGGCCACTCGGTAGATGGCGATGGCGTAGAGGCCTGGGTAGCAAGCGACGATCTCGTCGATGCCGCTGGCGGCGGGATCGGAGTCGAAAGCGGCCAGCACGTCCTTGCCCAGGGTGGCGCGCACGTCGGGCAGCGCCTCCAGCAGGCGGCGGGTGATCGCTTGCGCGCGCCGCTGGCAGCGATCGTTCTTGAGCTGGCCTTTTGGGCAGCGACGGTGCAGGCCCAGAAAGAGCGATGCAGCCAGGCGCGCCTCCAGGGTTTCGATGGTGGTCGCCACGTGATCGCGGAGGGCGCCGTCCTCGTTGCCCATGCGATGCGATTCGGGAAACAGCACCTCGATCAGCTCTTCGGCCAGAATGCGAATGTCGTGACGCGAGGGCAGCGGCCCTTCGGAGGCCAGCCCGGCGCGCAAGCCGGCCGCCGCCGACAGCACGCGATCGGCCAGACCGGCGTAGGGGGAGCGTGCAGTCGGTCGTCTTTGAGTGGCCATCGCGCGTACGTTACTACGACGCCGGGCGGGCATCACGTTGTTCGGCGCGATCTGCCACCAGAGCCGCCAGCTTGGTCAGCACCTCGTCGTGGCGCGCCTCCGGCACCGTGACCCGGGTGGGCATCCCGCCGCCTAGATTGAACAGCTTGACGAAGTCGAAGCCCGACTCGAAGTCGGCGGCGATGGTCAGGGCGCCCGAATCGCGCACCACCGCCACCGGCGCGCGTTCTTGACCCAGCAACAGCAGCTCGGTCTTGTCGAACGCCGCCCCGGCCGACACCTCGACGTAGGCGACGCCCTTGGCGACCTGAAACCGTTCGGCCAGGCGGCGCGACTGATCCAGCAGCGGATCAATCTCGCGGGCGGCGCTTTCGATCTCGTCCCAGTAGAGCGGCGCCTTGGTGCGCGCCACCAGATATTGGACGATTCGGTTCTTCAGGGTCTCGTCGCGAAAGCGGGCCCGCAGCGCACGGTCGATGCGCGCCGCGATGGGTCCGGGCGTGCCGCGCCGGGTGTCGACCGCGCGGGCATCGTCATCGGCACCGGGGTACGGCTCGACGCCGCCCAGGACCCACTTCGCGCCCGAGTAGATGCCATCCAGATCCAGGTGCACGGCGATGGTGTCGACCGGGCCGGCGGCGAACACCACCGCGGGCGTGACCATCTCCGGGCAGGCGCCGTGCTGCGCCTTGGTGGCCAGCACGAACCGTTTGTCGTCGGCGAAATCGACGTGCCGTTCGTGGTCGTGGTGATCCACCCAGGCCGCCAGGCGACTGCCCAGGCCGCGGATGAAAGGCAAGGTCGTCTTCTCGAACGACGATCCACTGCCGGAGCTGGCGAAGGCAACGTCCAGGACGGCGACGCGCCCTTTGATCCGATCCGCAGGAGGCAGCGTGCGAGGAGTCAGGTAAACAAACGGCGGGATCGAGGGGGCGGTCACCGCCCAAAGATACTCGATGGCGGGCGATGGCGCGCGCTGGGTCGATTTCTGGCGCCGCGCGCGGCCGCGCTCATAATCCAAAATGACCCATGCTGTTTGCGTTCGCGCTGCTGGCTTTGCAAGGACCGCCGTCCACGGCGCCGGCGCCCGCGGTGTCCATTCCGTTTCGCACCGACGCCACGCCGCGAATCGATCCGGTGTTCGGTGACGTCGCCACCTTGCGCGTGGCCATCGACGGTTTCGCGGTGCTGCAGTACCAGATGGACGAGGTGCGCGACCAGTTCTCGACGGCGGTGCACGAGACGCTGGCCACGCTGCAAACCAGTGGCGGCACGGCCCGACCGATGGCGATCACGACCGCGGGCAAAGCCGCTCACTGTCCGGTGGCCGCCGCCGATCCGTATGCCCGGGCGTTGACCGCGGGCGGCCGGTTCTTGTCATTGGGCCGGCAACTGCAAGCCCGTTTTCGCGAGCTCCGACGCGGCGAGGACAGCGGCGATGCGGCCGGGTTGACGCCCGACTATCGCTGGAAGGCGCGCCGGGCGCGCGAACAGTATGGCCACCTTCTGAACGACTACCGCGAGATGCGCGTGGCGTTTCATGACCAGCTGGGGGCCGAGCTGCGCCACAACGGATGCAAGCTGGGCGACAAGGCGACCCGGCGTCCCGCCTCCGCGACGAACGCGGCGGCCGCCGGTGCCGATGCGGAAGTTCCGGAACGGATCGATCCTTACGATCCGAGCGCCTGGACCCTGGACCCGGCCGACGACGCCAGCGCCGCGACGACCCACCTACCGCCAGCGCCGCTGCGTTCACCAGGCGACGGACCCGCTGCGGGGCTCGCCAGCAAGAGCGTGCCTCCCGCCGCCGTCGCCGGCAGCGCCACTGCTATCTGGATCGACGTCGACAATTCGTTGTGCCCGCAACCGACTCACGTGACCATCGATGGTCAAGCGATGGGCGACGTCGCCGAGCGCGGGACCGCGTCCATTCGCACCCGCGCCGGCCCGCACGAGCTGTGCGCGCTGCCCGCCACCGATGCCCGCCCCTGCGGCGCGCCCGGCACCGTCCGCAAGGCGTACCTGCACGAAGGCTGGAGCCTCACGGTTCACTGTGGAAAATAGCCCCCCCGCGGCGGGAGGTCAGACTACAGCGAGCAGAAGCCGTACTTGGCGCCCATGGGCTTGCACGACATGCCCGACGGGCAAGCGGCCTTGCTGGGGTTGCAGATGGTGTGGCAAACGGAGGCCGCCGGCGCGCCGTTGACGGACATCGTGATGCAGGTGAGCCCGGGCTTGCAGTCGCTGTAAAGCGTGCAGGCGGCGCCTTCGATGCCGGCCTTGTCGGGGGGTAGACCCGTGCTGTTCGATGGGCAATCGCACAGCGTCTTGCCGGTGTTGAGGAAGAAGCACGCCAGGCTGCCCGCGCAGCCGGTCTTGCCGATAGGATCGCAGTCCTGTCTGGGCACATTGCAGGCAGTGAAGGTCGCCGGACCGCCGGACTGCGGCACCACCGGAATGTTGCAGAGCACATCGGAGTCGGGCTTGTTGCACTGATCGTCGCTGGTGCAAAGTTTGTAGCAGCGGTTGACGCCGGAGCATGCCGCGGCCTCGGCGAGGCAGACCAGGCCCGGCGCGCAATCGTCGAAGCCGGGTTCGCCGCCGTTGGTCTGCATGCAGACCTGGCCCAGCGTTTTTGTTCCCATGGCCACGCACCGGCTGACCGCGCCGGCAGCGTTGCAGCGCTGGCCACAGCCGCACCCGGTCTGGCAAACCACGTTGCACGCTTGACCACTGGGCGGCGGGTCGGCGCACAGCGCGGTCGATCCACCACAGTCACTTGGTCCGCTGTCGGGCCGATAGCAACGTCCGCTGGGGTGACAGACGAACCCGTCCGGACACATTCCCCCTTCGGAGCAGTGCAACCCTCCGTTGACGATGGTCGGATTGTAACAACCGTTCGACCCGGCGCTGGCGGCCAAAACCACCACTGCCAGGAACCCAAGGCCGATGGTCCGATGAAGGATTTTTTTCATGAGGGTCGTCAGCGTTAAAGGCAGAAGCCGTAGACGGTACTGCCGTTGATGGGCCGGCAGGTGGCGCCGCCGTCGCAGGGATTCGATTGCGCTATTCCGCAAGTGGCGCGGCAACGTAGATCTCCTGTGTTGCTCGCGTCAATACACGTGAGGCCCGGGAAGCAATCTTGCGTCTCTTCGCACGAATCCAATTCGCGCTTGTCGCCGTCGGGGCAATCGCAGAACGTCTTGTCCGGCACCACCGCAGACAGATAACACGTCTGGCCCATCAGCGGACAGCCGCTGGCAAGCGTGTTCACCGGATCGCAGGTGCGGAACGGAACCTCGCAGACCTTGAAGCCGCCCGGGTTACCCGACTTGGCCGCTGGACGCGAGCACGACGAGCCGGGACAGTCGTCGTCGGTGCGGCAATACTGGAAGCAGTGCATGCCGCAGCCTTCGTGCAGACACACCAGCCCCGCCGCGCAGCTGTCCGTCTGGGCCGGCGAGCCCGCCGAAGCGATGTCGCAAGAAACACCGACCGGCAGATTGCCCGGCAACGGCTGCGAGCAGGTCGGTGACCCAGCCGAATTCACGATGCACCGCTGATCGCAGCCGGCGCACCCGCTTTGACAATACGGATCGCAGCTTCGGCCCCCTCCCTGCGGCGCGCAATTGGGACGCGGCTGGATGCACATCGCTTCCATTTGATCGCCTTTCGGATCGGACGGCAGGGTTTCCGGATGGATGTCCTTGGGCAGATCGGGCGTCGCGGCGTCACTGGAAATTTGATGCCGGCAGGTATTGGTTCCCGGGTCGCAAAGGAACCCGTCCGGGCATTGCTTGTTGGGCAGCGGGGCACACAGATAGCCGCCATCAGTGATGTGCGGACGGTAACAGGCGGACGCGACCACCATCGCCGCTAGGACTGTCCCAAGGCCGATCCGGCTCGCCTGACGGGCATCGTGCATCCTTGGTCGCAACGTCTCAGAATGACCAGCCGGCCTGGGCCCCCATGTATCCCACGCCGATCACGGGCGCCACCGACGGCGCCGAGTTGTGCGGTGTCGCTTCCGGTGATGCGGACGAGGACGATGCCGAAGACGGCGCGGTCAGAAGGACGATCCCACCGGCCACGATGGTGGCGGCGCTGAAAGATCCCAGGACGATGGCCACCAGGTTGGCGTTCTTGCCGTTGGTCTCCACCGCCGGATTGAAATAGATCGAACCAGCGGACTGCGATTCACTGCTCAGCTTGTCGGCCTTCTCCTGGGCGATCTTGCCCTGCCAGATACTGGCTCCGCCCAGAATTGCACCCACGCCCAGCAGGACCGCGCCCACCACGAAGTGCGCCGTCCGGTTGCCAGAGTGAACCGGCGCCGGTTCCAGCGGTATCACCGGGGCGCCCATCGGTGGCGGCTCGGTGACGGGGGGCGGCGGCACGGAAGGCGGCGGCGGTGGCGTGGAAGCGATCGGGCTAATGGGCGTCGGGGCAGGCGTGGGCGCCACCGGGACTAACGGCGCCCCGGCCTTCTTCCGCTCGTCCACCACCTTCTCCAGTTCGGCGATGCGCCGTTCGACAATTTCCCGGTTGGGAGCGCTGGGCGATCGCTGCAAATAGCGCCGGTAAAAGCGGATCGCCTCCGACAGCTGGTCGCTGAGGCGATAGGCCTGGGCGATGTTGTAGATCATCGCCGCGTCGCCGCCTATTTCGTAGGCCTTTTGATACTCCTCGATGGCCTCTTGGTACTTGCCCACGTCGTAGGCCCGGGTGGCCTTGTCGTAGTGCAGCTTCATGTCCGCCTTCTGTTGCGGCGAAAGCTGCATCGCCTGCGCCGAGGCGCCGGCAAAAAACACCAAAACTCCCAATGCTGCGGCAAGAACGACAACCCTTCCGGATCCGGCCGGCCAACGCGCGCGCATCATGCAGTCCCCAAAATTAAGTGAGCAGACACTGAAACTTTTCCAACAGTAACCTACCCTACTGGAACGGATCTGGAAAGGGGCCAAAGGCTTGCGGTCTTGCCGCGCCCCTCGCGCCGCCGCCGACATTCGTAGTAGCGTGCAGCCGTCCGTCACCGACCCGCCCCCTGGAGGTTCCGATGCGCGATCGCGGTCTGCGTTCTGCCCCCTTCGCTGCGGCCAGCCTGGCCTGGCTGCCCCTGTGCACCGTTGTCGGCCTCGGCGCCAGCGGCCTGGCCTGCGCCCAGAAAACCGAAGCGCCCGCCGTCTGCTGCGATCAACCGAAGTTTCCGCCCGGCATCCCGGCCTTCACCGTGGTGACCGACGATTCGACCGGCCCCTCCGATGGCCAAGACGTGCGCATCAAGGT
>DASXQB010000285.1:0-3343 GCA_036493295.1 Polyangia bacterium
CTGTGGGACCAAAACCCCCGAGTGGTGTGAACACCGATATCGGGGTGGACCACGACTGCCTGGCCGCTGGTTTCGACCCTGGAATCATTGGGCTTCCTCGCGCTCGACGGAAGTACGTGTGGGACAAAAAAAGTTGGGGAAGCAACAGTCTGCTGCTCCAAAAGCAACATGCCGCACCCGTCCACAGCTCAGTAATTCCGTGTCTTTGTAGGAGTTTACGGATAATTAAAGTGTTGGCTTACTTACTGCTTTATGTGCGGTCAGAGGCCATCGATGGGTATCGTTCTCCGCTTGTCTGCGTCATTGTTGCTTATCTACGCTTTTGCCGGTTGTGGTGAGATGGGACAGCAAGGGGTGACCGGCGATCAAGGGTCCGCCTCAGACAGCACAAACGGGCTCAGTGAGATCAACGGACTGAACTCGTACAACGGATTGAACTCGTATAACGGGCTCAACATTGAAAACGGGCTCAACTCGTACAACGGGCTCAACTCGTACAACGGATTGATGAGCACGGACCTCGGACGGACAACGATCACGTACATGGTCAAGTGCGCGCTGCCGGCGGGCCGCGGCATCTCCAAACAAGATCAGGACGGCAACTGGTACAAGTTCGCCGGCGAGATGGGGATGGCGCCGCAGTGGGAAACGGGCGTCTGCGATAACGGCTGCCAAGAGGCAGTCTCTGCGTGCCTGATGGCCCACGTCAACACGGCGGGCGTTCACATTCCCCTGTGGCTGGTCTCGCCGTCCGCGGTTGTCGGGTGGGGCCGCAACCCCGGCTATCCCAATCAGGAGGGAACGTTCTTCGGCAACATCTTCAACCCCGACCAGCGCTCGGGACGGATCGACGCGTTCTATTGCAATGGACCCGATTGGGCCAAGTCGGTGGTGCCTGGCCGCCTGGGCGCGAACCAGGCCAACGCGCCGTACGCGAACCCGTTCGGTGTCGACGCGCTTTGCGCCGGTCACTGTGTGGCGGCGGATGCCCCCAACCAGAATGACGGTTTCAAGACCTGCATGGCCTTCAACACCCCGGTGACGGTGTGGCGCCAGAACGAGCTGGTGTTCGATCCCAGTACCACCCAGCGCATCTGTTCGAAATTGAGCGGGAAATGCCTGGACGTCTGGATGCAAGGGCAAGACAACGGCGTGCAGGTGGTGCAGTGGGACTATGTGTCCGGCCCCAACCAACAGTGGCACATCACCGCGGTGGGCGACGGCTACTACAAGATCTGCGCGCACCACAGCGGCAAATGCCTCAGCGTCGACGGCAACAGCACCGCCAATGGCGCCAACATTCAGCAGTGGATGGACGAAGGCGCCGACGGACAGCGGTTCGCCATCGAACCGATGGGTGGTGGTCTTTACAGCATCGTGGCCAAGAACGACAGCAAGTCCCTGGACGTGGCTGACATGAGCATGGACAACGGCCATCGCATCCAGCAGTGGGACTATCTCGGCAAGCCCAACCAGCTCTGGACCATCAACGCCGCGCAATAGAGGCCGGGGCGGCGAATCTCGGGAACGATTCGGCGCCGGCCCCCGTTCATTCGAGTGGTGAAGATCGATCCGACGCGGCGGCGCCACCGTCCTACAATGCGCGACCAGGCCGACCCGGCCTGGATGATGCGTGCTGATTCACCGCCCGCCGCACTGGCACCCGAAGCGCTGGCCCACGTCGATGCGCTGTACGATCTGGCGCGCCGTCTGACCCGCCATCAGGCCGACGCCGACGAGCTGGTGCAGGAGACCTATGCGCGGGCCATCGCCGGCGCTCGCACGTTTGTCGCCGGCAACGTCAAGGCGTGGCTGTTCCAGATCCTGCGCAACACCTTCATCGATCTGCACCACCGCGGCCAGCCGCAGCCGTTGCTGTCCGAGCTGGACGTCATCGACGGCGCCGCCGACGAATTCCTGCTGCGCGACGATCGCGAGCTTGGCCGGCTGCGCCGCCTGGTGGGCGAGGAGATCGAAGCCGCTCTGGCCACGCTGTCGGAAGAAGCGCGCCTGATCGTCTTGCTGGACGTCGAAGGCTTCACCGAGAGCGAGGCGGCGGAGATCCTGAGCTGCCCGATCGGCACCGTGAAGTCGCGCCTGTCGCGCGCCCGGGCTTTGTTGCGCGAAAAACTGCGGGACTATGCGAGGTGACGATGGACTGTGAAACCGCCCGCCCAATGCTTGCCGACCGTCGTCGCGGGCGCCTGGAAAACGCGGTGGCCAGCGCGATCGACGCCCACGTGGCAGCCTGCGTCCGTTGCCGGAACCAGCTGGACGTCGAGGCGGCGCTGGATGGCGCGTTGGATCGCTTGCCCCGGCGGCGCGCCTCGGCCAGCTTGCGCCAGCAACTGGAGCAGACCCTGGGTGTGGCGGGTGCGCCGTCGCCTGCGCGTCGCCTGCGCCGCTGGCCCGCGACGGGGACGCTGGTGGCGCCCCTGCTCAGCGGCTGCTTGGCGGCGGCGCTGGTGCTGATCGTCGGGCGCGTCGGTTTGTCGCCGCCCGCGCCCGCGGTGTCGCCGGCGCTGGCGATGGTCGACGAGGCGGTCAACGATCACCTGCGGGTGGTCAGCAGCACGCACCCGACGGACATCGAAAGCGGCGGCATTCACCAGGTCAAGCCATGGTTCACCGGCCGCCTGGAGTTTTCCCCACGCGTGACGTTTTCAGGCGACGATGATTTTCCGCTGGTGGGCGGCAGCATCGGCTACTTCGGCAGTCGCAAGGCCGCGGTGTTCTTGTTCAAGCGGCGCCTGCACGCCATCACGTTGTTGGTGTTCGTGCCGCAAGGTCTGACCTGGCCGGCAGGAGCGCGTCCGCCCGGCGGTCGCTTCGACATCGCCGAGACAACCACCCGCGGGTTCACGGTGTTGCTCTGGCGCGATGGCGAGCTGGGATACGCGCTGGTCTCCGACGTCAATCGGCAGGACCTGACCACCCTGGCCTTGAAAATCAATCAAGAGTGACGGAACGAAATCGTTGCCTCTTCCGTTGGGAACGGACAGGAGGCAACGATGTCACGAAATCCGAACCGCAGAGACTTGTTGAAGCTGGCCAGCGTGGGTGGGGTGGTCTTCGCCTCGCGCCTGGCCGGGGCGGGGCCGTCGAAGAAAAAATCCGCTCTGGCCGACGATTTCTTTTTCCTGCAGCTTTCGGACACGCACTGGGGATATGCCGGCGTGTCGAATCCGGAGGCGGACGTCACGCTGCCCAAGGCCATCGAGACGGTCAATGCCGTCGCCGCGCAGCCGGACTTCATCGTCTTCACCGGCGATCTGACCCACACCACCGACGACGGCGCCGTCCGCCGCAAACGCCTTGGCGAGTTCAAGGCGATGGCCGCCAG
>DASXQB010000286.1:0-28830 GCA_036493295.1 Polyangia bacterium
CGACGCCGCGGTGCCCAGCCAGAAGACCTGCTTGTCGAAGCTGCGGTCGGCCGGGTCGAACTGGTGCTGCTCTCCGCCGAAGCCGCGCTCGATGTTCGAGCGGCTGATGAGCAGGTCGTAGCGCACGGTGGCGTCGTACACCGTGCCGTGTGACAGGACCAAGGCGATGCCGGCGCCGTATCGCGTGTCGTGGCGTTCGCGCGGGTAGATGTTGCCGATGGACATGCCGCCGGCGGCGATCTCGATATAGCTGTTGGTCCCGTACTGGCGGCTCTCCAGCGACGCGGTCAGCAGCAGCCGGCCCAGGTCGGGCAAGGCGATCGCCGCGCGCGCCAGTCCGGCGTGGGCCGTGTACCCGTACGGGATGACGTACGTGCAGGAATTGTTCGGACACTGGGGCAGGTCACCCAGATTCGGCAAGTCGGCGGTGTTGATCCGTTCCGGGGTGGGCAAATTTTCGTCGCGGTATCGATACGCCAGCATCAAGCGGACGCTTCGGCTGCCAAGGTCCTGGGCGATGGTGAGGTCGGTGCGCGTGCCACTGAGATGGCTGAAATCGGATTGCAGGGTGTGCTTCCAGGAATGTTCCAGCTCGATGCGGGTGCTGGTGCGCGGGCCTTCGTCGAAGGCCAGCATCGGGCGCACGGTGGCGCCGATCTGAAACGCCGCGAACCCCGACAATCCGGCGAACAACATGTCGCCGCCACCCAGCAGGGAAGCGCGCAGCCAGGGCAAAAGGCGCACCTCGCCGGTCGCCTCGACGGTGTGCTGCTGCAAACTGAACGCGTCCAGCTCGCTGTCGAAGAATGCGGTCTGATCAAAATCGTAAGCCAGTTCGGCGAAGCCCCGCTCGCCGACGGGAAAGCGCCACGCCAGATCGAAGGCCGCTTCCGCGAAGGCGCTGGCGCCGGTGTTGGCGATGGTCTCGGTGCGGCCCACGCCCGACTGGGTGACGTTGCTGTCGTATCCGGTGGCCACCGCCGCGCTGATGTCGACCCCGCCGCCTCGGGTGGCCAGGCCCGGCGCCAGCGCGGCCAGATAGCCGCGAATGAGATCGGTGTTCTCCGGGCTCAAGCCACGGCGCAAGGCCTCCTCGAAGCTGCGACGGGCGGCGGCGTTCTCGTCCAGGCGCGCCGCCGACACCGCGGCCATCATGTGAAACTCGCCCTCACTGGGCGACAGCGTCGCGGCGTCGTTGAAGGTGCGGCGCGCGTCTTCGAAGTGTCCGGCACGGTACTGCGCGATGCCCAGCGCATAGGTCAGCTCGCCCAGCTCGGCGTTGGAACGCTCCAGCCGGCGGGCCTGGCCCAGCGCCGCCAGATATCCGGTGATGGCCTGCCCCCATTTGCCGTGGTTCAACGCCTGGCGGGCTTCGTCGCGCAGCTTGCGCACGCGCGCGTCGGCCAGGCGATCCTCTTCGTCCTCGATTTGCTGGCGCAGATCATCCAGCACGTTGCTGATCTCGCGGGCCCGCGGCTGGCGCTGCGCCGCCGACAGCAGCTCTTTGGCGCGATCGAGTTGCTCGCTATTCAGGGCGGCAAACGCGGCGTTCACCGTGGCCAGCGCGGCCAATGATTTGTCGGTGGCCGCTTCAAGGAAACAATTCTCCGCCGCTTCGAACTGGCCGGCCTTGAACAGCGCCGATCCTTTGTTGAACGCGGCCACCGTCGCCGCCACCGGGCGGGCGGCGTGCGCCGCCGCATCGAAGGCGTCGGCCGCCTCGGCATAGCGGTGAGTGCGAAAGCGCGCCAAGCCCAGCACCAGGTGGGCGTCGCCGTTCTCCGGATCGGCGACCACCGCTCGCTCGGCAATGCGCGCGGCCTGTTCGGGATGGCCGGCATCCAGCTCGGCGCGCGCTTCGGCCACGGTGGTGGGCAACACGGACGCGGGTCCGGCCACCACCGCAGAGCGGGTGCCGACCATCGGCGTCAGCAAAGCGAGCAACAGAACCAGCAGGCGGCCCCAGCCGCGCGAGAAAGACGACAGCAAGTCGCGCCGCAGTGTACTCGTAATTTCAGGCCGGAGATTGGCCCTTTCCAGCGGGAACGCGTGGCGGGCGGGGGCTATCGCCGCATTGTCGACGGCGGCTGTTTCTGCATACGATTGTTCGGTAAGGACAGACGCGTCTCGCCGTCCTGCCGACGGGGATCGCGGCGATCGCGATCGGGGCGATAGCTCGGGCGATCGTTCTTGTCGGGCGGAGGCAGCGTCTCACGATCGCCGCCGGTGGCGTTGGGCAGTTGCCCGCCACCGCGATGGTCGTCGTCGCCGCCGGTGCGGTTACCCTGATCCTGATTGGTGTGGTCCTTGGATCCGTCGCCGCGCCGGCCTTTTTGATCGCGCACCCGGCTGATGATCTCGTCCACGCCGTGCGCCGGATCGATCACCTCGACGGTGGCGCTGGCGCGGATGGGCGGACGGGGCCGCCGTTCGCTGTTGTCGTGGCCTTGCGCGGCTGCTTGCTTCGCGCCGGCGAACAGGCCGCCGGTCAGCACGGCTGTCACCAATAGTTTTCTTCCCACCGCCCACCTGCCCATCGTCATGCCCCCTCCACCTGCAACACCACCTCGTGCTCGATCCGGGTTCCGCCCGCGTCGGCATCGGCGCGCACGCGGTACACCCCCGGCCGGTCGCCGCGCACGGCGATCGGGATCGGGTTGTCGCCCGCGTCCAACTTTCCCTGCCAGCGAAACGATCGCATGGCCAGCTTCTCGCCGCGGCTCCAGAAGGAGAGACCGTCCGGCAGCGTGATCTCGAAGTTGACGTCGTTCACCGCCACCTCGGCGGCGAAGTTGATGCGGATGACGGCGGTCTTGTCGGCGGGCACGCGATGGACGACCTCCGCCAGCGCGGCCACGGGCGCCGCCGCCGGTGCTGGCGTGACGATCGCCGGCGCCCGCAGCGCCACCAGCACGGCGAACGCCGCCGCTCCACTCAGCACGCCGGTCGCCGGCCACAGCACGGCCGGCCAGCGAGCGAAGAGGGCGCGGGCCGCGGACAAAATGCCACGCGCTTGAGGGGGAGCCTCGGCGGCCAGTCGCCGGTGCAGCGCTTCGCGGAAGCCCCCATCCGCCGGATCGACGCGCAGGCCACCCAGCATCCGACGCACATCGTCGTCGCTGATGTCGGGCCGAGTAGGAATATGCGGCGTCATCCTGATCGTTTCCTCTGTTGAGAGACGACAAAGCTCTTTTGGTTGTTCCCGTCGTCCTCTGTGTTGTCGTCCGGGCGCGCCGCTTCGCTGTCGGTCGTCGTGGCCAAAAGCCGCCGCAACTGGTCCCGACCCCGCGATAGACGCGACTTTACCGTCCCCAAAGGCACCGATTCGATGGCCGCAACTTCTTCATAGGACAGGCCTTCGATGTCGAACAGCACCAGCGTCGAGCGAAACTCGGCCTGCACCTGCGCCAGCGCTGCCCACACCCGCCGACGTTCCTCCTGCCGTTCGATCTGCACATCGGCGCGCGCCATGTCGTCGGCGTCCGACGGCCGCGTCGTGTCGATGTGCTTGATATCGAAAGGCAACTCAAGCGCCCGTTCCTTGCCGGCGCGGCTGCGGGCGTTGTCCAGGAAAACGTTGCGAATGATCGCGTACAGCCAGGTGGAAAACGCCGACTGAAACCGATAGCTGCCGATCGATCGGTAGACTTTGACCAGGGCGTCCTGGGCCAGGTCGGCGGCGTCGCCCTCGTCGTGGGCGAAGGCTTGCGCGAACCGCCGCACCTGCGGAATGTGCGCGCCGACCAGCTCTTCGAAGGCACGCACATCACCGTCCTGCGCGCGTCGCACCAGCCGGGCAATGTCTTCGCTGTCCAGCATCCGCTACCTAACAATAGCGCAATTGGCGGGTCTTAGACGACCGGGCCGTCACCGCGCGCGAGCAGTGTGTCGCGCGCCAGTCGAGGATCGTGCTCCGGATGGTCCAAATTGAAGTGCAGACCGCGGCTTTCGCCGCGCCGTCGCGCGCATTCAATAATCAGGTCCGCGCAAAGCGCGAGGTTGCGTAGCTCGAGCAGATCGCCGTTCACCGTGACGTTCCAGTAGTAGTCGCGGATCTCCGAGCGGATCAGTTCGATCCGGCGCGCCGCCCGCTCCAGCCGGCGATCCGTGCGCACGATGCCGACGTAGTTCCACATCAGGCGGCGGATCTCATCCCAGTTCTGGCTGACCACCACCGCTTCGTCGGACGATCCGGCGGCGCCGGCGTACCAGGGCGCCACCTGCGGCGGACGATTGGCGGTGACGTCGCGGATGTCGTCGGCGGCGCGCGCCGCATACACCATCGCCTCCAGCAGCGAGTTCGAAGCCAACCGACAGGCGCCGTGCAGCCCGGTCATCGACACCTCGCCGATGGCGTACAGGTTCTTCACGCTGGACCGGGCGCGCTCGTCGACCAGCACGCCGCCACAGCTATAGTGCGCGGCCGGCACCACCGGTATCGGCATTGTGCGCATGTCGATGCCCAGCGCCAGGCAGCGGGCGTGAATGGTGGGAAAGCGCTCGACCAAAAAATCCGGCGCCAGGTGGGTCATGTCCAGCACGGCGTAATCGTCGCCGGTGCGTTTCAGTTCGCCGTCGATGGCCCGGGCGACGATGTCGCGCGGAGCGAGATCCTTCATCTCGTGATAGCGGTGCATGAAGGCGGTGCCGTCGCGCAGCCGCAAGATGCCGCCTTCGCCGCGCAAGGCTTCGCTGATCAGGAATGACTTGGCCGCCGGGTGGTAGAGGCACGTCGGGTGGAACTGGAAAAATTCCATGTTCGCCACCCGCGCGCCCACCCGGTACGCCATCGCCACCCCGTCGCCGGTCGCCACATCGGGGTTGGTTGTGTAGAGATAGACCTTGCCGCAGCCGCCGGTGGCCAGCACCACCGCGCGCGCCACCGCCGTCTTCACCTCGCCGGTGGTTTGATCCAGAAGGTAGGCACCGAAGACCGCGTTGGGGCCGCCGTACTTGGCGGTGGTCAGCAGATCGATCGCCATGTGATCGGGCAGCATGGTGATGCGGTCGGCGCGTTCGGCGACCCGATCCAGCAGCGCTTGCTGGATCGCCCAGCCGGTCATGTCCTTGACGTGCACGATCCGGCGCGCGGTGTGGCCGCCTTCCCGGCCCAGCTCAAAGTGTCCCTCGTCGTCGCGATCGAACGGCACGCCCAGCTGGTTGGCCAGGCGCAGGATGTGTTCGGGTCCTTCGCGCACGCAGCTCTCGACGGCGGCGCGGTTGCACAGGCCGTCGCCCACGCGCAAGGTGTCGGCGATGTGCGCCTCCATGTTGTCGGACGGATCCAGCACGCCAGCCACGCCGCCTTGCGCCCAGCTGGTGTTCGACTCTTGCGGCGCTCGCTTGGTGGCGATCACCACGCGCCCGTGCTGCGAGGCGCGCAAAGCGAAGTAAAGGCCGGCCAGGCCCGAGCCGATCACCAGATAGTCCGTCTCGATCACCGATGAACCATAACCCACGCGGCGCCATATGTTACGATCCAGCCCGGTGACGAGGCGGACCCTACGGTCAAACGCCGGTGTGGTGGCGTTGGTGTTGGTCGGAGCGACCAGCCTGGCACGCGCCGAAGTCTCCAACCGCACCGGCGTCGACGGCGTGGTCGAATTCAGCAACCGACGCGGCGGGGGCGTGCGCTTTGATCGCGGCGGCGGCACGTTCTGGGCGCGCGAACGCGCCGACGGGGTCGTCGAGTTCACCAACCTGCCGCCCATCGGCGCCCACTGGAAGGTTTGGTCCAAGACCGGGCCGGGCAAGGCGGCGGCCCTGCGCGGGCGCACCGACGCTGTTCCGCCGCGCGACACTTCGCCGGCGCGGTTCGCCCGCTATGACCAGGACATTCACGACCAGCAGGCTTTTTTCGGGATCCCTGAATCGCTGATGCGAGCCGTGATAAAAACCGAATCGGACTTTGATCCAGACGTGGTCTCCAGCGTGGGCGCCAAAGGATTGATGCAGCTGATGCCCGACACCGCGCGCCTGATGGGCGTGACGGATGTGTTCGACCCGCGCCAGAACATCATGGGCGGCGCGCGCTATCTGCAGATATTGGCGCGGCGGTTCTGCAAGACCCCGTCGCCATTGGACGACAGCGCTGGCGCTGCGCCGGCGGCGCGCCTGCTGGTCTGTTCGATCGAGGAAAAGATCAAGGTCATCGCCGGGTATCACGCCGGTCCGGCAGCGGTGGAAAAATACGGCGGCGTGCCGCCCTACGAAACCACCCGCGCCTACGTCGCCGCGGTGATGCGCCGCTATCAGCAATACCAGCAGGCCGCCACGGGCGGAGATTTCGTGGCCGAGCGCTGAACATGACGACCACGCCGCCTCCACCAAACGATCACAGCGGGCAAGGCGATCGCCTGCAATCGCACCTGGCGGCGGCCGGCGAGCTGCTGAGCGGCCGCCACTATCGTCAGGCCGAGGTGGAGATCCTGCGCGCGCTGTCCACCACTCACAACGACGTGCGGGCGCTGAACCTGCTGGCGCTGGTGCGGTTCAAGCTGGGCAAGCTGGACGAGGCGCGCGCCACCTACCGCGAGATCGCGGCGCTGCAGCCGGCGGACGCCAACATCCAGCGCAACTTTGGTTTGGTGTCGCTGAAGATGGAACGATACGACGACGCGGTGGCGGCGCTGGAGCGGGCAACGCGATTGGCGCCCGAGGATTTGAAGGCCTGGAGTTACCTCGGTTACGCCCTGGCCAAGAGCGGCGACAGCCCCGGGGCGGCGCTGGCGTTTCGGCGGGCGGGGCAAGATCTCCTGGCCGCCCAGCTAGAGCCGCCGGTGGTGCCGGTGGCCGACGTCAGCACATCGAAGGTCACCGGCGCGTCGGGCAAGGCGACAAAGATGGCGCCCACGGTTGCGCCGGCTGCATCCGCACCGGCCCGCCAGGAAGTCGAAGTGATCAGCGCGCAGCCCACCAACGGGGCATCGGCGCTGGATCGGCTGCCCGCGACGGTGGCGGTGACCGTCGAGGCGTCGCCGACCAACGCCCTGGCCACGCTGGCGCCGAACGTCGACCTGACGGTCGAGCAAGCTCCGTCGCTGATTTCGTTCGCACTGGCCGGCCTGGGCCTGGGAACAGCCGGCTTGTCTCTGGCGCCGGACGCGGTGGCTTTCCTGGTCGGGGACGACGACGCTTACGTGCGCCGCGACGCCGCGCTGGCCTGGGCGGGCGCCTCGCCGTGGCAGCCGGCGTTTCGTCGTGTGCGCGGCCGCGCCACTGAACAGCCTCTCGGCACCAAACGCCGCGGATTCTTCCGCGTGACGGGCGCTGGTCAGTTGCTGGTGACCGGCCCGGCCGGCCACTGGACCACCGTCACCCTCGACGACGACATCTTTTACGTGCGCGAAAGTCAGGTGCTGGCGTTCGACCGTGGCGTCTCTTGGGAGGCGGGCCGCATCCCCGGCGATCGGCTGCGCCTGTTACAGTTTCGCGGCAGCGGCCGGGTGGCGTTGCAATTCGATCGGCTGCCGTCGGCGGTGCGCGTGACCAGCGAGCACCCGGTGTTCGTGGCGCGCGGAAGGTTGTACGGCTGGGTCGGGCGGATCGTTCCGCACGCCTTGCGCCGCGGCGATCGCTTGTTCCAGATCCAGTGCGAAGGCGAGGGCGTGCTCCTGCTGGACGGCGGCCATCCGCCCCGTCATCATCGCGGGGTCAAAGCCGAGACCCCCGAGAAGCCCGCCTGATGGCCACCCTGAGACGCGAGATCACCAACCTGCCGAACCTGGTCACCATGGGCCGGGTGGTGCTGGTGCCGTTCGTGCTGCTGTTCATGGACAATTTCAGCCCGTTTCGCAGCTTTCTGGCCAGCCTGCTGTATCTGGGCGCGGCCGCCGGTGATGCGCTGGACGGATACCTGGCGCGCAGCCGGGGACAGGTCAGCACGCTGGGGAAATTTCTCGATCCGCTGGCGGACAAGCTGATCGTCACCGCGGTGCTGGTGTTCATGGTCTCACTGGGACGGGTGCCGGCCTGGGTGGTGGTGGTGCTGATCGCGCGCGACCTGGCCATCAATGGTCTGCGCAGCGTGGCTTCGGCGCAGGGGCTGGTGATCGCTGCCAGCGACGGCGGCAAGATCAAGACCGCGCTGCAGCTGGTGTCGATCATGATGCTGCTGATCTATTTCCGCTATCCGGTGCTAGGGACAGGGATCAATCGCGACTATCACCGGGCGGGGATGATCGTTCTTTATCTGTCGATGGTGGTGTCGCTGTTGTCGGCGGCGCAGTACCTGCGTGATTTCTTCGCGGCGGCGTTTCGGCCGGCGCGTTCGGTTCCGTGATCGTCGTTCCGGCGGTGCCGCTGCCGCCCGCGGAGGCGGCGCGGCGGGTAGCGCGCGGGGTGGGCGCGTTCTGGCTGGCGTCGCCGGGCGCTGACCACGACCTCGATGTGGCCGCCGATTTTGTCGGCTGCGATCCGCTCCGCGTGGTGCAAAGCCCGGCCGTCGACGAACTGGAGACCGCCTGGGCCGAAGAGCGACGCCGCTGGGCCGGGGGCATTGGTGCAGCGCCGCTGGGATGGCCAATCGGCGTCGGTTGGCTGTCTTATGACTTGGCGCGCGCGTGGTTCAATCTGCCGGCGCGCGCCGTGGACGATCACGGATGGCCGCCGCTGGGGTTTCATTTCTACGACGCCGTCTGGCGCGCCGACGCCGTCACCGGTACGGCCAGCATCGCCGCGGTCGACGCCGCGGCGGCGCATCGCCTGAGCGAGCGGCTGGCGGAGCCGCCGTCGCCGGGTTCGGCTGCGGTGGGTCGCTGGCCGCGTCTGCAAGCGGATCGGCCCGACGAGCATTACCTGCGCGGCGTGGGCCGCATTCTCGACTATCTGCAGGCGGGCGATGCCTATCAGGTCAATCTGGCGCGGCGATTGAGCGCGGCGCTGCCGGTCGCTGAAACTCTGGCGGCGGCGGTTCGGCTGCGCGCCCGGGCGCCGGCGCCGCATGGGTTGTGGCTGGCCACCGCCGACGGACGCGGCGCCATCGTGGGCAATTCGCCAGAACGGTTCTTGCGCGCCGACGGCAGCGGCCTGGTCGAGACGCGCCCGATCAAAGGCACCCGCCCCCGCGGCATCGATCCGCGCGGCGACGAGGAGACGCGCCGGCAGCTGGCGGCGTCGGAAAAAGATCGCGCCGAGCACGTGATGATCGTCGACTTGGAACGCAACGATCTGGGTCGGGTTTGCCGCGCGGGAACCGTGGTGCTAGGTGAGCTTTCGCGGGTGATGACGTTGCCGACGGTGTTCCATCTGGTGTCGACGGTGCGCGGGCGGCTGCGCTCTGACGTCGGTCTGGCGGCGCTGTTGCGCGCGACGTTCCCCGGCGGTTCGGTCACCGGCGCACCCAAGCAGCGGGCCATGGAGATCATCGAAGAACTGGAGCCGTTTCGCCGCGGGCCTTACACCGGGGCCACCGGCTGGCTGGGCGCCGCCGGCGATCTTGATCTGGCCGTCGCCATTCGCACGGCCCTGGTGCGCGACGACCGACTGACGTTGTCGGTGGGCGGCGGCATTGTCGCCGATTCATTGCCGGCTGCCGAGCTTGGCGAGACCACCGCGAAGGCGGCGGCCTTCACTGCGCTGGGCGACGACCAAGCTGACCGCGCGGACCGCGACGCATGAAAGGCCGACCAATCCTGCTGGTCCTTTGTCTGTGCGCGCCGCTGGCCGCTTGCGCCGGCGGCGGCGTCCACAGCGGCAGCGGCGGCTCCGGTGGTGCGACGGGCGCGGGCACCGGCGGCGCCAGCGTCGATCTGCATCCCGATGAAGACGGCGCACCCGCCGACGACAGAGCGACAGATGCCGCGGCCGACGGCGGCGTTCTGCCGCGGTTCAGCTTTTTCGTCACCAGCCTCGAAGCGATGCAGCTGCTCTCGGGTTCGCAGGCCGGTTTTGGCGGCGATCTTCGCGATGGCGAAGCCAGCGGCCTCGCCGGCGCCGACAAGATCTGCAGCGCCATCGCCGAGATGTCGATGCCGGGGGCGCGCGCCAAGACCTGGCGGGCGTTTCTCAGCACCGTCGACGGTCCGGTGCACGCCATCGATCGCATCGGCGACGGCCCTTGGTACGACCGCCTGGGGCGATTGGTGGCGATGACCCGCGCCGATCTCTTGCATGACCGGCCGGCCGGCGCCGATCCCGCCATCACCGACGATCTGCCCAACGAAGACGGCGTGCCCAACCACAGCGACGGCGCACCCGGCTGCATCGGTCACGCTTGCCCCGACAACCACGACATCCTGACGGGCACGAACAACCTGGGCCAACTTTTCAGCCCCAACCCCTCGACAACTTGTAACGACTGGAGCAGCGGCTTGGCGCAGGATCCGGGCGGCGCGGGCAATGGTCCGCGCTGTGGGCATTCGTGGCCGCGCGACGGCAGTGGCGTCAACTGGATGTCCAGCCTGGCCGAGGGCGGCTGCGGTCCCGGTGTCAACCTGCAAGAAGGCGGCGGTCCGCCCGAAAACGTCTTCACCGTCGGCGCTGGCGGTGGCTACGGCGGAATCTACTGCTTCGCGCTGACGCCCTGATCAATCAGCGGCGTCAGGGTCAGGGTCAGGCCGCCTTTGCACATGCTGCAGTTGCTGTCGCCCACCTGGGTCACCGTCAGCGTGCCGGGCAAGGCGTTCTCGAAATCGTATTGAGCCGTCACGGCGTACTCTTGCAAGCAGGTGCTGGGCAGGTTGGTTTTCTGCAGCGTTGCTTCGAAGCGCCGGCGGATGAACTGGGCCGGCATGCCCACGCCGTCCACCAGCACGTTGCCGGTGCCGGCGAAGGCCACCACGCCCGTGGCCGCGTTGGCCTCGCTTTGCACGATGGTCAGCGTGACGGTGGTGTCGACGGCGTTCGACGACGGCGTGTCTTCCGAGGCGGCGCAGGGTTGGCTTTGTCCAACCGCGTGCAGCGAATACTGACCGGAGATCATCTGCGGCGTGTTGTCCGCGCCGCACACCAGCGACGGATCGGGCGGCGACGGCGGATGATCCCACATCGGTGTGCCGTCGACCTGCAAGCAGCTGCCGCTGACCTCGTGATAGTGGCCGACCTGGGCCGGCGTGCACGAATCGTCGGTCTGAAAATAATCGTACGTGTTGTCGGTGCAACCGGAAGGACAATCGCCGGCGCCGCGTTTTAAGACGATGGCGAATCCGCCGTCGGTGGTTTGATAGGGATAGACAAAGTTGCCGTCGCCCGTGCTCTGCTGGGTCGGGTTGTAAATGGTGGTGACGGCGGCCAGCGCGGGGTAGGCGGTGCGGATCGCCGTCAGCACATCGCCCAGGGTCTTCGACGTGCAGGGGCCACCGCCTGGCACGGAGGAATCGGCCACGTAATAGCCCGGCGCCACCGGCTGCACGGACATCGCCGCATCCGGCAGGCCGACATTCGTCGATGCCGGGCCGTCGGAGGACGCGCTGTCGGTGCCGGTGCCAGCATCGGTGCCGGCCGGGCCGTTCGCAGACGAAGCCGGCGAGCCAGCCGTCGAACAAGCGAGCGGGCACAACGAAATGACAATAAGACGGTGGAGCAAATTGCTATTCATACTGCGAAGACCCCGAGGTTGCGCTCGGTTAGATAAGCGAGACTTCCAACAATACCACGGCGCTTTGATCGCCGCCTAGTTGTTGGCGCGCGCTCGTCGATAAATCAGCAGAGAAACACCAACCAGGACCACCACGCTGAGCAACTGGCCCGAAGACAGCAGCGCCGGCTCGGTAGGAGGAAGGTGCAGGGCCACCGACAGCCGGGGCGTCGACAGCGCCGCGACGAACGAGCGTTCGATGTCGCCGCGGTAAAGCTCGACCACGAAGCGCAGGATGGCGTAGAGGCCGGCGTAGGTCAGGACCAGCAGCCCGGGCCGGTGATTGGCGTGGCGGTGCTGGCGACGGCGCAGTCCCAGCAGGATCAGAAAGATGATCAGGTCGCCGGCGGCCTCGAAAAGTTGGGTGGGGTGCAAAGGCGGTGTCGTGCTGCTACCGGCGGCGACGGCGCCCAGGGCCTGCAACTGATCGTAGGCCACGCTGTCGTTCGGGAACAACACGCAGAGCGCCGACGCCGCCGCCGCGCAGGTCTTGCCGAAGCAACAGCCGGCGGCGAAACAACCCAGGCGGCCGAACGCGTGGCCAAGAGCCAGCCCCGGCGCGAAGACGTCGCCCACGGTCCAGAAGTTCCACCCCTCGCGGCGAGCGAACAGCAGCACCAAGCCGGTCGCGGCCAGAAAACCGCCGTAGAAAACCAGCCCGCCTTCCCACACGTGCAGGACGCGCGTGCAGTCCCAGACCACGCTGGCCAGCGTGCGCGGCGCGCCGTTTCCGTCGATGCAAGCGCGGCCGAACGAGCCGGCATTCACTAGCGCGTACAAGGCCCGCGAGCCCAGCAAGCCGGCGATCAAGATCCAGAACGACAGGTCCAGGATGCGCCCACCGTCGAGGCCCTGACGCTGGCCTTCGCGCCAGGCCACCCCAATCCCGGCGGCGAATCCGATCGCGATCAAGATGCCGTAGGTGTGGATCCCCACCAGCCGGCCGCCGAGGTGGAAGGTGAAAAGGATCGGCCTCATGGTTCGCGTGCCTGAGGGAAAGCTTGGCCGATCCGCGGCCTCAGGACGAGGCGTCGGCGCGCGGCTTGTTGCCGAACATGTCCAGGACCATCAGGCCCACGCCGATCACCAGCGCGGCGTCGGCGATGTTGAAGGCCGGCCATTCGTGCTGCTTGACGTGCCAGACGATGAAGTCGGTGACGCGGCCGTAAAGCGCGCGGTCGATCAAGTTGCCGACCGCGCCGCCGCCCACCAGGCCAAGCGCGATGTGCAGGCGGGTGGCTTCGCCGGGGATCTTGCGCAGGTAGGCCAGCACCAGCGCGAAGGCCGCCACCGCCATCAGCGTCAGCAAGAGACGCCCGCCCGGCATCGACTGCAGCATCCCGAAGGCCACCCCGGGATTCTCTGAATAGCGCAGGTTGAAGAAGCCGTCGATCACCACCTTGGGGCGATACGGGCCCAGCGGCTTCAGCGTTGTGCGGGCCAGTTGCTTGGTCCACTGATCAAGACCGATGCTGATGGCGGCGAAGATCCCGAACCACAGATACTTGCGCGAGGGGCGGGCGTCGGTGTTTTCGGTGTCGATCGTGGCTGGGCTCATGACGCGGCTCCGGTCTGGGCGGGCGCGACGGCAAGCGTGGCCACCACGGCGGCGCAGCGATCGCACAGGTTCGGTTCGATGGCGGCGCCCGAGGCGTGGCCGGTGCGGCGCCAGCAGCGCGGACATTCGGGGCCGGGCGCTTCGTCGACGGTGATTTCGGTCTCGGAGGTAGCGTCAGAGGCGTCGATCTCGATCGCCGAGACCACCGCCAGTTCGGTCAAGTGGGCCTGGTTCCACAGCCAGTGCGGGCGCTCGGCGGCGGTGGGGCGCACCTTGGCGCGCGCCTCCAGCGGTTTGTGGCCGGCGGCGCGGAACGGTTCCAGGCGCTGCAAGATCGCCTCACGCCGCGGGCGGATCTCCTCCAGCCAGCGACGGTTGGGATTTTTCATCTCGCGGCCCGGAAGATAGACCTCGCCGCGCACCTCGCCGTGCACGTCGAAACGCTGGCCGGTGATCTGTCCCAGCTCGTCGGCCACGTCCTGGGCGGTGAAACACAGGACCGGCGCCATCCAGCGCGCCAGCGTCCGCACCATCTCGTAAAGCGCGGTCTGCACGCTGCGCCGGATGGGCGAATTCGCCGCCTCGCAATACAGCGGATCTTTGATCGGGTCCAGGTATTCGGCCGAGACAGTGATGGTGTAGTCGGTCAGGAGGCGAACCACCTCGTGAAAGCTGAAGCGGCGGTACGCTTCGAAAATCTGGTGGTCGCGCTCGCGCAGCAGGCCCAGCGCCAGCAGATCCAGCTCGCGCAGGTGCTGGTCTTCCAGTTGGTCGCGGGCGGGAACAAAGTCCAACAGGTTCGACAGCAGGTAGCGGCAGGTGTTGCGGATCTTGCGGTACGATTCGCCCAGCTGATTGAGGATGGTCTGCGAAAAGACGATGTCGCCCTGATAGTCGGAGGCCGCCGTCCACAGACGCAACAGCTCGGCGCCGTTCTTTTCCATCCACACGGCGGGATCGACGTAATCGATCTTGGCGCCGCTGGCGCGTGCCTTGGCGATCTCCGACTTTGAATAGACCTTGCCGCGTTCGTCCAGGACCCAGCCATGGGTCAGCACCGCTTTGTACGGCGCCTGGTCGCGGGTGGCGGCACCGGTGAGCAGCGACGAGTGAAACCACCCGCGGTGCTGGTCGGAGCCTTCCAGGTAAAGGTCCACCTTCTCGCCGCGCGCCACCAGCTTGTTCTCGCAGACCGCCGCCCAGGACACACCGGACTCGAACCACACGTCGACGATGTCGTGCTGCTTGTCGAAAGCAGCCCCGCCGCAGCGGGGGCAGCTGGTGTGGGGCGGCAGCAGCTCGCCGGCCGGGCGGGCGAACCAGGCGTTGGAACCTTCGGCGGCGAAAATATCGGCCACGTGGTCCATAACGGTCGCGTCCAGCAGATCATTCCGGCACGCCTGGTTCGCGCAGCGAAACGCCGGGATCGGCACGCCCCAGACGCGCTGGCGCGACAGGCACCAGTCGGGGCGGGCCTCGATCATGCCGCGGATGCGGTTTTCGCCCCACGACGGGATCCATTGCGTCTTGCCGATTTCGCGCAGGGCCGCCGCGCGCAGCGACGAGGCGTCGTCGGCCTCGCCCAGCCGGGCGAACCACTGTTCGGTGGCGCGAAAGATGATCGGGTTCTTGCAGCGCCAGCAATGCGGGTAGGAATGGCGCACGGTCTCGCCGGGCTTGTTCAGCAGCACGCCGCGCGCCGCCAGCGTGGCGACGATCTTCGGGTTGGCGTCGAACACTTGCATCCCGGCCCATTCGCCGGCGTCGGGCGTGAAGCGACCACTCTCATCAACGGGCGCGTAGATGCGCAGGCCGACCTGGCGTCCGACGACATAGTCCTCGGCGCCGTGTCCGGGCGCGGTGTGGACCAAACCGGTACCGGCTTCCAGCGTGGCGTGGCGAGCGAAATATAGGCGGTAATCAGGCTCGGCGGTGGTGGCGGGTGGAAACGGCGGGGTGTACCGCGTGCCTTGCAGCGCGCGGAATCCATCGCGCGACAAACGCACCCAGGTCTCGCTGGGCGCGGTGATTCCGCACGCCGCCAAAAAATTCTCGGCCAGGCCGGCGGCCACCACCAGAAACTCGCGGCCACCGTCGCGCTCGACGGGGATGGCCACGTAGTCAAGCTCCGGGTTGCCGACCACGGCCAGGTTGGCCGGCAGCGTCCACGGCGTGGTGGTCCAGATGACGAACGCCGCCTTTTGATCTTTGAGGCGCGGGTCCGCCTGGCCCAGATCGCCGTGCACCGGAAAGCGCACGTAGATCGACGGCGAGGCGTGGTCTTCATACTCGACCTCCGCTTCGGCCAGCGCCGTGCGGTGGATGAGACACCAGTGCACTGGCTTCTTGTCGCGGTAGATGAGCTTGCGCCGCGCGAACTCCGCCAGCTGGCGCACGATGGTCGCTTCGTAATCCTTCGACAGCGTCAGGTACGGGTCGTTCCAGTGTCCGACGCAGCCCAGGCGCTTGAACTCGGTGCGCATGACGTCGACGAACTTGCGCGCGTGCGCTTCGCACAGGGTGCGGAACTGCGCCGCCGAGAGCTCTTTCTTCTTGGCGCCCAGCTCTTTTTCCACCTGCTGTTCAATGGGCAGGCCGTGGCAATCCCAGCCGGGACGAAACTCTGCCCGCCGCCCCATGATCAGCTGCGAGCGCACGATGATGTCCTTGAGGACCTTGTTCAGCGCCGTGCCGTAGTGAATGGCGCCGGTCGGGTAGGGCGGGCCGTCGTGCAAGATGAAAGGCGCGGCTTCCTCGCGGCGGCGTTCATCCAGGATGCGTTCGTACTGGCGCTCGTCCTCCCAGCGCTTGAGCCACTGCGGCTCGCGCTTGGCCAGATCGGCGCGCATCGCGAAGTTGGTCTTGGGCAGATTGAGAGTTGCTTTCCAGTCCACAGCTGGCGCGGATACTACCAAACGAGCCCTGCTTGTCCCGCTTATCTGGTAAGAGAGACGCCATGGACGAGCGCGTGCCGTGGGATCAGTACTTCATGAACATCGCGCAGGTGGTGTCGTCGCGCTCGACCTGCCCGCGCAAGTTCGTCGGCGCGGTCATCGTCCGCGATCGCACCATCCTGTCGACCGGGTACAACGGATCGATCAGAGGCATGCCCCACTGCACGGACGAAGGCCACATGATGGAGAACGATCATTGCGTCGCCACCATCCACGCCGAAGCGAACGCTCTCATTCAGGCGGCGAAGAACGGCGTGATGATCGACGGCGGGACGGTGTACGTCACCGCCAGCCCGTGCTGGAGCTGCTTCAAGCAGATCGCCAACGCCGGCGTGCGCCGCATCGTCTATGGCGAGTTCTATCGCGATGAACGCATCTTCAAGGTCGCCGAGCGCCTGGGCATCGAGCTGGTTCACGTGCCCAGCCAGGTCGAAGCGCCGCACCGCTGACTCCCCCCGCCGCCCGTTGGCGCGATCCCGTAAAGAAAATGTTCAAAAGCGATAAAGCCCAATGGATAGCGGTAAAGTAGGAAAACTGCGACATGACGCCCCATTTTCTGCCGAGCAGCGCGGCGTTTTTGGTTGACCCTCCAGCGTGTTTCATCGCACCCTAAAGTTTCATGCTTCGGTTGGTTTTCTTCGGAGCGGCGTTCGTGTTCTCGGCGGTGGCCTCCCCCGCAGTGTTCGCGGCGCCTGACGATTCACACATCGAACACGCCGAAGAGGCGGGTGACAGCGCGACCGAAGCGCCGCCGGCGCAGCGTCCTGGTCGGCATCGGCGCTCGAAACACACGGCGCGCTTCAGCGGCCGGGTGGTGGCCGATGAGAATCTGCGCCAGGACCCGCTGCCGCAGCCGTCCGGTCATCTGGTGGTGGGCACGCAGGGCCTCAAAGAAGAAGCCGACGTGAACATCTTCAATGACGACGGCTCGTACAACATCGACGCGCTTCACCAGGTCGACCACATCCTGCGCTGCCGTCGGACCGAGGATGAAAAGGCCATCGACCCGCGCCTGCTGACGCTGCTGTCGCACGTGTACGATCACTTCGGCAAGCCGCTCGAGATCATCTCGGGCTATCGCAACCAGCGCAAGCAGTCGAGCCACCACTTCAACGGCACCGCCAGCGACATCCGCATCAGCGGCGTCAACCCGAAGAAGGTGCGTGCCTTTGCCGAGACGCTGGACACCGGCGGCATGGGCATCGGCATCTACCCGCGTAGCCAGTTCGTCCACATCGACGTGCGGCCAGCGCCAAGTTTCCGCTGGGTCGACTATTCGCCGGCCAATTCGAACGCGTCCGAAAAGCGCCCGCCCCGTGGCTGGAAGCGCAAGAAGCTGCAGAGCTAGGGCGCTCGCTCCACTCCTCCGGCGTGAACGTCTGCTCGGCCACGCAGGTTCCGGGCACAACCGGCTTCGATTCCGGTGGCAAAGGATCTCGACGGCTTCGGGCTGGAATCACTGACGTGGGCGGTAGCGGCGGGATGATGGTACAAGGGTGGCGCGGGCTTGATCGCGTCCTCGGCGGATAGTAACGATAGGCGGACAGGTGTTCTCGGCGATCCTTTCTTTCACGGCGACGACGGTCATGGCTTTTTCAGCGGCCGGTTTCGGGCTGGGGCTGGCGCGGCTTTTGAAGCTGAAGTGGCAGAGTCCGCTGGAACGCGCGGCGGTCTCAATTGGGATCGGAGCCGGCCTGCTGAGCTTCTGGATCTTCTGGCTGGGAATAGCGGGCCTCATGTGGCGGCCGATGTTTCTAATCCTCGCCGGGCCGATGGCGCTGCTGGGGATTCGCTGGCTCGTGCGCGGCAAGAACGACCTGCCGGCCACCGTCGAGCGTTTGTCCTGGCCGGGCACGGCGTCCCTGGTCCTGCTGGGGATTTGCGCGGCGTTCAACTTGCTCGGCACGCTGGCGCCGCCCAGCTTCATCGACGCGCTCATCTATCACCTGTTCGCCCCGCAACAGTTCCTCACCAGCGGCCGCCTCACCGAATTGCCGGCCGTGTGGCAGCTCTATCAGCCCGTCAGCGTCGAGATGCTGTTCACCGCCGCCTATTCCTTGGCTGGCGAGCGCTCGGCGGCGCTGGTGACGGCGGGGCTCGGCCTGCTCGCAGCCGCGGGGACCGCTCTACTCGGCCGACAGATCGCCGGCGCCACGGTCGGCTGGTTGGCGGCGGGCATCTTCTACTGCACGGCGATGACCGCCTGGGAATCGACTTCGTGCTTCATCGATCTCGGCGTCGCCGCGCTGGGCAGCCTGGGGATCTACGCGCTTTTGCGCTGGGAGCAGACCCGCCAGCGCGACTGGTTCATCATTACGGGGCTTCTGCTGGGATTTTCCGCCGCTTGTAAATTGAACGCGGCGTGCTTTCCGATCATCGGCGTCCTGCTGATGGGTTTTTTTTCCCACCGCGCCGGCGACCGGGCAAAAACCGTGGTTGCCCGGATGGCGCTGCTGAGCGCGCTGTGTGCGGCGCCGCTGATCCCCTGGTATGCGCGCGCCTGGCTGCTCACGGGCAATCCGATCTACCCCTTCGGCGCCGCCATCTTCGGCGACAACACCGAGTGGCGGGCGATTCGCTGGATCTTCCAGGGCTACGGGGTCGGTTACGGCGTAACCAATCGGTTGCTTGCGTTTTGGAACATCTTTGCCCGTGGCGCCGCCTTCGAAAACGGACATCACTTCAGCCCGCTGCCCATGTTGATGACGCCGTTGATTTTCTGGCGGGCGCACGGCGAGCGCCAGCGCGCAGCCCTGCTGGCGTGCGTGGTGATCTTTTTCGCCTTGTGGGCCATGGGCGGCCACGTGGCCCGCTACCTGATTCCCGTGCAACCCATGTTCTGCGTTTTGGCGGCGGACGCGATCTGCTGGCTGGGATCGCTTCCGGGCCCGCGGCGGGCGATGGCGATCGCCTTCGGCTCGTTGTTCCTGCTCTTCGGCACGGTGAACACCGCGCTCTACGACCGGCAGTTCCTGCCCGTCGTGTTCGGGCGCGAGCCGACATCGTCATACCTTTCGCGGATGACCTGGTTCTACGACACGTATCGGGAGGTCTGCGCCCAGCTCCCGCCGGGCGGCCGGGTGCTCACCAGCGTGGCGCCGACCTACTATCTCGAGTGTGCCCATCAGCGCGCTTCCAATGCCGTGCTGTCCTCGCCGGAGCGTCTCGGCCAGTTGCTGGACGCCGGGCACTTTACGCATATTCTCATCTTGGCCAACGAGCCCCTCGAAGATCAGATCGCGCAGCTTTTCCCGCGCGTCCGCAAGCTCTGGCACCGGCGCGTCGAGGTTATCGTCAGCCGCAGCTTCGGGCGAGTGGACACGCTGCCGGTGGCCCTGTTCGAGGTCGCGCCGCCGTCATGAGCCAGTCCCCGAGCGTCAGTCCGTCGCCCATCGCGCTCATCTGCGGCGCCTCCGGGCAGGACGGCGCCTACCTCTCCAAGCTGCTCCTCGAGCGCGGCTATCGCGTGGTCGGCACGTCGCGCGATGCGGCCATCAACCCGTTCACCAACCTCGTCAAGCTCGGCATCCGCGATCGCGTCCAGGTGACGTCTTCCTCGCTTACCGACTTTCGCAGCTTGATCCGCGTGCTGCTCGAGGTGCAGCCGAACGAGATCTACAACCTGGCCGGGCAGACCTCGGTTGGTCTGTCTTTCGAACAGCCGGCTGAGGCCCTGGAGAGCATCGGGTTTGGGACCTTGAACCTGCTCGAGGCCATCCGCCTGCTCAAGCGTCCGGTTCGCTTTTACAATGCTTGCTCAAGCGAGTGCTTCGGCGACACCGACGGCAAGCCCGCCGACGAGGAGACGCCTTTTCGCCCGCGCAGCCCGTACGGGGTGGCGAAGGCAGCGGCCTTCTGGCAGGTCACGAGTTATCGCGACGCCTACGGCCTCTTCGCCTGCTCCGGCATCCTGTTCAACCACGAGTCGCCGCTGCGGCCCGAGCGCTTCGTTACGCAGAAGGTGGTCTCGGCTGCGTGCCGGATCGCCGACGGCAGCCGCGAACGCCTGGTCCTCGGCGATCTGTCCATCCGTCGCGACTGGGGCTGGGCGCCGGAGTACGTCGAGGCGATGTGGCGCATGCTGCAAGCGGAGCGTCCATCCGATTACGTCATCTGCACCGGAGAGACCAACACGCTGTCGGCGTTCGTCGACGAGGCGTTCCTGACCGTCGGCCTGCGCGCCGCCGACCACGTCGACCAGGATCCCAAACTCTTCCGGCCGAGTGAGATCCGCGACAGCTTCGGCACGGCCGCCAGGGCCCGCGATCAACTGGGCTGGCAGGCGCAGCGTCGGATGCGCGACGTGGCGCGGGCGATGGTCGCCGCCGTCCGCGGCCGCTGACGCCCTCGCGGGATCAGCGGCTGTCCTGGGGGGCGGGGAGCAGGCGCGGCTCTGGCGGCCGATTGGCCGGCGCGGAAGGCCAGTCGGCAGCCGCCAGCGGGCGCCGTTCCGGAAACAAGATCGGCCAGACGCGTAGGAGCTCGCCCAGGATGAACCCGCAACCGGTAAAAAACAGTGCCTGCCAGACGTGATCGAACGCGAGGTTGCCGTAAAACACCAACAGCGCGAACGCTGTCGCCACGCCGGCGGCGGCCCGGCGGTTGGCGCGTTTTAGCAAGCTGGCCGCACGCAGCAGTGCGACCAGCAGACCGAAGCGAGTGATCCAGATCAAGAGATAGCCCGCGATCCCTAGCTCGATGAGAAGGCGCCCGGGTTCGGCTTCACTTTCGTACTCGCCCCAGTCGACGCCGAAGAAATTGCGGAAATTCTGCTGCATCCCGGTGCCGAGACCGAGCAACGGATAGGAAAGCTTGGTCAGGGCGATGAACGGCACGACCTCGTACTGCGACTCGAACCGGCCCTTCGTGTCGTCGCTGTTGAAGCGATCTTGCACGCCCTGCAGGGAGTCGGGAAATACGTACAACATGGTCATAAAGGCCAATATGGCGCCCACCAGCACGCGACGACCGATCGGGGTGAACAGGAATCCTGCTTGTTGCGCCACCAAGGCCAGCAAGAACAGACCGACAATGAATGGCGCGCGCGATCCCGACATGGGAAGCGCCGCCGCAGCAAGCATGGCGCTGACATTGGCGAGGAGTCTCACGCGGCGGTTGCCCTCGCTGAGCCCCAGCGACAGGAGCAGCGGCGGGATCAGGACGACGAAATCCGTGAAGCCGGTGATGAACGTGAACGTCGAGGAGACCCGCACGCGGCCGGTGCTGGCGACCTCGAAGGCGACGACCTCGTTTCCCGCCTGGATGGCGTACGTGTTGGTGGCGCTGGTCGATGGCGACCCAAACTGGATCATGGCGAACACGGCGACCACCGCGCACACGAAGGCCATCACATTGATGCCGCTGCGACGGACGTTGGACGAAAGTACGACACTGGCCACGACCGGCATCGCGAACCACCACAACCAGTACGCGCGCAGGCCGAGAATGCCAAGGAAGAAGGACGCGCGCAGGCTGGTATTGATCACCTCCACCAGCGTAAGCGCGACGGCGGCCATCAAAAACTTGTCGAACGGCCTGAAGACGAACCTCATCACCTGCGCCAGCCGTCGCGGCCGCGGGAAAGCGACGATGCCGTACAGCAGGACCAGATCCTTGAGGAAGTAAAATACCTCGCCGGGTATCTCCGGAAGGTACTTGCGGCCCAGGCCTTCGAAGCAGATCGCGAAGAAAAGCGCACCGAACCAGCGGGCCTTCCGCCGCTCTAGGCGTTGCTCCTTGGTCAGCGCCCCCTTCTTCGTGGCGGAGCCGACCTTGGCGATCGAAAACGGTGGTTGCGTTAAGGCAGGGGCGGTCATGATCAGCGGATTTTCAATTTAACATTTTCCGCGCGCCGAATGCGCCCGGCGCGCGGAAAACGGCGAAGCCATGGTCGGCCAGTTGCGAATCACCGAGGCGACTTGTAGTGTTCGCACTGTGTTGCCGGCAGCGGAGCCCTGGCTGGGGCGGTTGTGGTCCGCGCGCAATCGCGCGCACCTGTGGCTTTTCGAACGGACGCGGTTGCTTCCCCACCTCAACCTGACGTCGCAGGTGTCGGTCGGCGGCCGGGTCTTCAAGATTCCAGTCAAGCAGGGGATCCGGTTGTACGCCATTGATGTCGAGCCTTGGCTGGACGGGGTCATCCGGCGGCTGACGGCGGCGCGCGCCGGCAGCTTCGTCGACGTGGGCGCCAACTTGGGCCAGACGCTGCTGAAGGTGAAGGCGGTCGTCCAGCAAGCCCGCTATTTCGGCTTCGAGCCCAACCCACGCTGCTACTGCTACTTGAGTGACGTGATCGCCCTCAACGCCTTGCCGGCGTGCAAGATCTATCCGTTTGCCCTGGGCCAGGCCCCCGCCGTGGTGGAGCTGTTCCAGAGCAGCGCCGCCGATCCGTCGGCCAGCATCGTGGAAGGATTTCGGCCGGACGAGCATTATTCGTCGCGCCAGTTCGCGACGGTGTTTCCCGGAGACCAGGTGCTGGGCGGCGCCGAGATAGACGCGATCTCCGTGATCAAGATCGACGTCGAAGGCGCGGAGCGAGATGTTCTCCTGGGCCTGGCGGGCACGATCGATCGGCATCGGCCATCCATTATCTGTGAGGTGCTGCCGGTCTATGACGAACACACCGGCAACGGCGCCTTTCGCCTGGCGCGCCAGAGAGAGATCGAATCGTTTCTGCGACAGCGGAACTACACCATCCAGCGGGTGGGCGCGGACGGACAGTTGATCAGAATCCAGGAGATCGGTATCCATGACGACCTCGGATTGTGCAACTACGTCTTCGCCCCAGTCGAACGCCCCGCGTGATTGCGATGGCTCGAACCGAAGTGGCGCCTCCCGAGCGCATTTCGATCCTGGCCTGAGGGTCGATGTCGCCGACCACGAACGTCACCGTCCTCGTCCCGGCCTGGAACGACGCGCGAGAGCTGCCCGGCACACTGGACGCGCTGGCGCGCGCGGCGTCGACGATCGACGGGATCGAGGTGGTGGTCGCGGCGGGCGGTGAGCCTGGCCAGTACGAAGAGGCCCGACGCCTGGGCAGCGAATTCGCCGCTGGCCCGTGCACGGTGATTCCGCAGCGTCCGCTTGGCAAGATGCGCGCGCTGCGCGAAGCGATGGAGACGGTTTCCAGCCGACCGGCGCGTTACCTGCTGGTGCTGGACGCGGACACGCGGATCGATGCGGACGGCTTGGCCGCGGCCACGGTGTTCCTCGACCAGCACGCCGAGCTGGCCGGGATCGGGGGACTTTTCCGCTGGGACGTCCCGGGCGTGGGCGCGACGCACGATCGGGTCAACATCGCCTGCCAGACACTCGAGGTCGGGCTCACATCGGTCAGCGGCGGCGCGATCATGCTGCGCGGAGGCCTCGTGTGGCCCCACTGGCAGCAGATCTTCGCCGAGCACGACTATCCGCTTCACATTGACTATCAGATCTGCGAGCGCATCGCCGCGTTGACGGGGCTCTCGTTCGTTGTTCACCCGGCGTTTACGATGCAGACGCCACGGGCCCGGGGCTTCTCGTTTCTCGAGTCCGAGCGCCGGCACCACCGGGCGATGTTCGCGCGCGCGCCGATCGCGTCCAGCGGGCGCTACGTCGCCGGCGCGGCGCTGACGACGGCGCTACCGGTGCTGGCGCCGCTGGCGTTTGCCGCCGGGCTCGTGCCGGTCCTTTGGCCGGTCGCGCTTCCGGCGGCATTTCTGTGCGCCCGCCGCGTGTGGTTGCTCAAGCGCCGCTATGATCGCGCGTGCCGCGTCGATGCGGCGGTGGCGTCGTCGTCGTCGTTTCCGGCGTTCTTGCGCGACGAGTGGGTCTTCGCATTTAGCGCCCTGCTCGGGGTAGCCGATCGATTCTTTGCAGGCGTCGAACCCGCTAGCTTTCGCGGTTATCGGAGCGGCCCGTGAACCTGAAGGAACGGACATTCAGGGATCACCTGGTCTTTGGTCACGAAGATCGCGGAACAGGGCGCGGGGCGCCCGGGCTGTCAGTGGCCGCAACCCCACCGGCGCCCAGCGAAAGACTCGCAGGCGCCCAGCGGCAAGCAGAAAGCCGGCCTACACCTTGTTTCGGACGAACCACAACGGTACCCTTCTCACTATCTTTCCGGTTACTTTGGCCCACTCACGGCGGATCATGGGTTTGAGAAGCTCGACTTGCATTCCACGAACGCAGCCGTCCTGGCGACGAGCAGCTTCGACGAACCCCAGTCGGTAGAGACCGAGACGTCTCGAAAACCCGGCGAGTGAAAGCGTGTCCCTGTCTCCCATGAATCTCCGCGAGCAAGCTATTCAGGGCATCGCCTGGACCGTCGTCACCAAACCTTTCGTGCAAGTTTTTCAGTACTGCATATCTATCTTCCTGGCGCGACTATTAACGCCTGACGATTTTGGCCTCGTCGCCATGGCCGCCGTCCTCACTGGCTTCGCCGGGATCTTCGTCGACCTCGGTATTGGAGCGGCCATTGTTCAGCAACCTGAATTGACCGACAGCCAGATCAGAGCGGCGTTCCTGGCTACCATCGGTACGGGAGCTCTATTGTCCCTGCTGTTCGTTCTCGTCGCGCCCGGAGTCGCCGCTTTCTACCGTCGGGAGGAACTCGTCGGTATCACTCGGCTCAGTTCCCTTGCCTTCCTCTTGAGCGCCGTGGGCGTCGTTCCGCGGGCGCTGCTGCAGCGCCAGATGCGACTCAAGACACTTGTCCTCCTGGATGCCCTGGGGACGGTTGGAAGCGGCGTCGCAGCACTTTTGGTGGCGCATGCTGGCGGTCGCTACTGGTCCATTGTCTGGTTCTCCTTGTTCGGTGTCATTGGCACTTCGATCCCACCCCTTATCGCGTGCGGCCGCTATCCTTCGGGAGGAGTAGACCTCCGCGCGCTTCGCCCGCTCTTGCGGGTCAGCCTCAACCTTCTCTTCTTCAACATCATCAACTACTGGGCGCGCAATCTAGACAATCTATTGATTGGACGAACGCTGGGTGACAAACAGCTCGGCGTTTACTCCCGCGCCTATCAACTGATGCTCCTTCCACAATCTCAAATAGGGGGTGTACTGGCGGTTGGCGTCGCACCGGCCCTGTCCCGCATGCAGGACGACAGCGAGCGCGCCAGTCGCATCTTCTTGCGCGCGCAGGGACTCATCGCCGCGGTCGCCTTTCCCCTGATGCTCGGAATGGCCGTGGTCGCTGACGCCTTTGTCGCCGCCGTTTACGGGCCGAAATGGGCACAAGTCGCACCTTTGCTCAAGATTCTTGGAGTGGCCGGCGCGTTACAGTGCGTCGTCACGCCTGCGGGTTGGATCTTCATATCCAGCGGACGGGCGGACATCCTCGCTCGATGGGGGTTATTCACTTCCGCCGCGATAATTGCGGCCATATCTGTGGGCGCCGCTTTGGGCTCCACACGGAGCGTCGCGGTGGCCTACCTCATCATCAATGCCCTCCTTTTTTTTCCCGAGCTTTTGATCGCTGGAAAGATATTAGGAGTTGGGATCCGAGATATTCTGGGAGTGCTCTGGAAACCTGCGCTCTGCGCGCTCGTCATGGTAGTGACTGTGGCCGCGCTACGGGTCCAGATTCCGAGCTTGTGGCCCGCATGGCAAGCGCTATTGGCGCTGGTCGGCTTCGGCGCGCTTGTCTATACCGGCCTTGCCGTCGCGATTGGAATCCCGATCCTGCGGGAGATCCGTCTCCTGCGAGCGTCCCGGCTATGAAGATGAATTGCCAGCCCCCTCATTTCACCTGGCCTGTCAAATGGGAGTCTCTATGTTGAGATCGATAGTCGCAAGGATTTATCACGGTCTGCCGGTTGTTCGTGAGCTGGCCGGAATCAGACTTTCACAAGCGCGAATCGAAAGTAACCTGAACGCTCTCAAAGCTCGCCAGACGATCCGCCTGCTCGATGTCGATTTGCACGATCACCCTCGCTATGGGGATCCCCGAAGGTTGCTGTGCTATCAGGCGCAAGTCTGCTCCCAAAATGGGGAAGACGGGATCATCAATGAGATATTTCGCCGCATTGGGGTTACAAACAGGGTGTTCGCTGAAGTGGGCGTCGGGGATGGGCGTGAAAATAACACCGCATTCCTGCTTGCCCGCGGCTGGACTGGATACTGGATCGATGGAGAAAACCGTTTCCTGGGAGCTTTGGAAAACAGGGAGGATCTCCAGAATGATTGCCTCAAATACCTGGTGGGGTTTTCGACAAGGGAGAACATTGCCACGCAATTCGGGCAACTTGGCGTGCCAGAGGAGTTTGACCTGCTTTCACTCGATATCGACCAGAACACCTATTATGCCTGGGAAGGACTTCGCGGCTTTCGGCCGCGTGTTGTCGTGGTCGAGTATAACGCGGCTATACCATCTGACGTCGACTGGAAAGTGCGCTACCAGTCGGAGCGGGTCTGGAACGGCACGCAGAACTTTGGCGCCAGCCTGAAGGCATTTGAGCTTCTAGGTCGCCAGGGCGGATACAGCCTCGTGGGCTGTGATTTCACTGGCCTCAATGCTTTTTTTGTTCGTGATGATTTGCTCGCAGGTAAATTCGCGGAACCGTTCACTTCAGAGAATCACCATGAACCGCCGCGCTATTCGATGGTTCATCGGCGGTGTCATTCCGGGGTTATTTTGGACCGGGCAGATCCTGGCGCTTAAGCAAGACGCTCGCGAACAAACGCCGCCGCGGACGGAGCGGTCTGACTCGCCACGCCCTCTTCCCATGCGGCCCAGAAACGTGTTTTAGTGCTGCCATGCTGTCTGTGACTTCACCCGAGCGGGGGCCCGGTGCTAGGGTGCCAACGTGGTGAGGGCGGGATCTGCCGCGGAGCGGTTTCGTCCCAGATCCGTTATCCGTGTTTCAGAAACGGTGAGGCGTGTCCACTCCTCCGAGGTGGGCGAGTAAGTGCATCTCAATGAGGTCAAGCAGGGCCCCTGCGCGGGCGACCCGTATGCCAAGCGACTCCAAGACCAGTCCTGACTTCATTCCGGTGAACGCGCCGGTCGTGTCGCAGGAGGCGAAGCGCTTCGTCGCAGATTGCATGGAGTCTGGTTGGCTGTCGTCGGCTGGCCCATTCGTTGCTCGGTTTGAACGACAATTCGCAAGCTACGTCGGCACCAAACACGGCGTGGCAGTGTGCAATGGCACCGCCGCCCTGCACTGTGCGCTAGCGGCCGCGGGCGTCGGTTCCGGCGACGAGGTCATTGTTCCGGCCTTCACCATGATCGCGACCGTGTTCGCCGTTTTGTACACCGGCGCTCGACCGGTCTTCGTCGACTGCGAGGCAGATACGTTCGGCATTGACCCTGCGCAGATCGAGGCGCGCTTGACCCCACATACCCGCGCCATCCTCCCGGTGCATCTGTTCGGTCACGCTTGCGACATGGATGCCGTCGCCGCAGTGGCCAGCCGCCACCGACTGCGCATCATCGAAGATGCGGCCGAGGCTCACGGAGGCCGGTACCGAGGGCGGTCCTGCGGAACACTCGGCGACGCGTCGTGCTTCAGCTTCTACGCAAACAAGATCATCACTACCGGTGAAGGCGGCATGGTGCTGACCGACGACGACGGTCTGGCTGACCGCGCCCGCCGGCTCCGCGACCTGTGTCATTCGCCTGGGAAGCGGTTCGTACACGACGCGGTTGGATTCAACTATCGGATGACGAGCCTGCAGGCCGCCGTCGGTTGCGGCGAACTGATCCACATCGAGCAGTACCTGGCGCGCAAGCAGGCCATGGCGGCCCGCTACACGGCCGGCCTGAGCGACGTGCCGGGGCTGCGCTTGCCGGTGACCCGTCCGGACGTGCGCAACGTTTTCTGGATGTACACCGTCCTCGTCGATGAAGCGGGCTTCGGTATGTCCAAGGATGCATTCCGTGCATCGCTTCGGGAGCGTGGAATCGACACCCGCGACGTCTTCTATTCGCCGTCAGACCAGCCCGCGCTGGTAGACCGTCTGGGGCCCCTCGGACCGTTCCCCGTCGCCGACCAGGTGGCGCGCACCGGCTGTTACCTGCCCAGTGGCCTGGCACTGACCGATGGCGAGATCGATCGCGTGATCGAGACAATCCGCGCCCTCCGACGGGCCTGATGCCGGCATTGTCATGGTCATGGATGAGCACGACGTCGTCATCGGGATGAGGAAGCGCACGCACTCCATCCTCCCCTGTCGCTGCCCTACTGGCGCGCTCAAAACCTGTCCACGGAGGAGTAAACCCAATCATGAATGATGCCGTTGAACAAATAGTCGACACGGAACAACGTCTCGCCATCATTGTTTCCAGGCGCTTCAATGAACCCGGTATTCATTTTTTCACCCCCAATGATCTCTCCCAGCAGCTTGCCTATATGCACTATCCGAGAGGCAAGTTGATTCCTGCGCACGTTCACAATCCCGTTCATCGTCAGATCATTTACACGCAGGAGACGCTTTTTGTGCGACGCGGAAAGCTCAGAGTAGACTTTTACAACAGCCAGCGCGAGTACGTGAGGAGCAACGTTTTGGAAGCTGGAGACGTTCTTCTTTTGATCGCCGGAGGGCATGGTTTTGAGGTTCTGGAAGAAATTGAAATGATCGAGGTGAAGCAAGGTCCCTATTTGGGCGAACAAGACAAGACACGGTTTGAAGGAGTTGATTCATCGAAGATCAACGTCAAGCCGCCGAACAAGCCCCTGTGAAGATTCGATCGAGAGAGCCAGAAAAACAGGCCCGGCTTCCTGTTCTCGCTATACGAGGAATTTTGTAATGACCGTCTT
>DASXQB010000287.1:0-4609 GCA_036493295.1 Polyangia bacterium
CGTCGGTCGAGTCGGGGCCGAACGCCGCCGACGCACCGGCTGCTCTGTCCGACGCGCCCGCCGGCGATTCGTTGCAAGGGGCGGTGTCGCCGCGAGCGCCGCTGCTGGTGAACCACGGCTTGATGATGGTGTACGTGCGGCCGGGCGGACACGACGGCGCGCCGGTTATCGTTGGCACCAATCCGTCGGACGATTCGTTCGTTCTGCGCAACAGTGCGCGTACCAAGGACGGCGGCGGTCGCGCGCGGGTCACCGTGCGCGTGGCGCTGGCCGCCGACGGGAAGATGCTGGTCGAGGTGGCCGGCCGCTTGCCCAGCCACCACCCGGGGTTGGCGTTTCGCCGGCGCGTGCCGCACCAGGCGTTGTACGCGGCGGTGCTGATGCGGGCGGCGCTGGCGTCGGCCGGGATCACCACCCGCGATCGGCCGCGGGTGGCGCTGATGCCGGCGGAGGCGCCGCTTTTGGAACGACACGAATCCGCGCCGCTGGCCGTGCTGTTGCGGCGAATCAACAAGGATTCGGACAACGATCATTCAGAACGTTTGCTGGAAGCGGCTGGCGCGGAAGTCTACGGCGGCGCCGCCACGGCCGAAAAAGGCGTCCGGCTTTTACGCGAGGTGATCGGCGAGCTGGGCTTGCCGCCGCAAAGTTATGTTCCGCGCAACGGCTCGGGTCTGGGCCACGCCAACCGCATCACGGCGACGGCGATGACCACGCTTTTGCGCGCGCTGTATCTGGACCCGCGCATCGGGCCGGAGATCTTGCAGTCGCTGTCGGTGGGCGGCGTCGACGGGACCACGCGCAACCGATTCCGGAACACGCTGGCCGCCCACCGCGTGCGGGCCAAGACCGGCACGCTGAACGGCAAGTCGTGCTTGTCCGGACTGGTCGGCGACGGTTCGGACGTGGTGGTGTTTTCCATCTTGGTGGAAGGCCTCCGCGGTCGGGCGTTGCCGGCCGTGCGCGGTGCGCAGGTGGGCGCCGTCAACGCAATGATGCGCTATGTGCGTGAGCGCGGCGGCCAGCGCATCGATCTGCCGCCCGGCTACGATCAACCGCAGCAGACGCCCGACTATGAGTCGGGCGAGGAGATCAGCGAAAGCGAAGGCGAGGCCACCGAGCCGACCGAGCCGACGGCGGGCAATCCCGTCGACGCCGAGCTGCGCAAGGAACGCGACGAGAAAGCCAAGGCGGCGGCGGGCGCGACCACGCCGCCCGCGATGACGCCGCCCCCGCTGCCGTCGCCGTCTCGAACGCCCCCGCCGGGGGCACCGCCTGCCCCAAAGGGGTCGCCGCCCCCACTGCCCGATTCTGATCCGACGCCGTCTCCGTAACGAACCAGGCGCTGGTCAGGAAAGCGCACCGGCGAATTCCACCGGCAGGATCACGTCCAGCGTGCGCGGTGGCGGGAAGACCAGCCGGGCCCGTCGCACCGTCGGCAGAAGATCGGCGACGAAATCGCCCATCACCGCGGCGGCCGATCGTCGCTTGAGGCCGACCGAGACCGCGTACCGATCGCCGTCGCTGCCCGGCCGCCCGAACGATCGCAACGCCACCGCCAGCCAGCGCGCGAACACGGCGTCCTTTTCGCCGTCGTGGTGACCCGGCGCGCACAGCGTGACGACCCATTCTGCACCGGCGTCCTGGTGATCGCCTTCGTCGGCCAGGATGCCCGCCGCCAGCACGCGGTACGGGGCAAAGCTGCAGGCGGCGTATTCGCGCAGCTGCCAGAGGCCGGCCCGATCGAAAAGAAACTGCGCCATCGCCAGCGCGAACCACGAACGGGCGGCGGGCAACGGCAACCGAGCCAGGCGATCCTCGGCCCGCGCTTCGACGACAGACACCGGCGCAGCGGCGAAGCACGCCCACACGTCGATCACCGCGCGGTAATGCGCGCGTTCCTGGTCAGCGTGAGCGGCGAGCAGCGCACGCCCGCGCGCGTCCGGCGCCAGTGCGGCGCCGTGCTCGAACAAACGCGCCGCGCCCAGCTCGCGGTAAGCCTGGCCTTGCAGCAGCCGATCGACGGTGGCGCGAAAACGCGGATCGGCGTCGCCGTCGCTCATCGCCGCGGGCGCCGCTTAGACTTCGGGCAGCTCGACGACCGGGCGCCGCTTGGCCTTGCCGGGCGTCTTGCCGCCGGTGTGACCGTTGCTGTTGCTGCCGGAAACCGGCACCAGCTTTTTCGCCGCCGACTTCAGGGCGTCGGCCTTGTTGGTGCGCTCCCAGTAGAAATCACTGTCGCTGCGGCCAAAGTGACCGTACGCCGCGGTCTTCTGATAGATCGGCCGCAAAAGTCCCAGCTCGCGAATCAGCGCGCCCGGACGGCAGTCAAAGTTCGCCTTCACGATCTCCGCCAGGCGATCCTCCGACACGGTGCCGGTGCCGAAGGTGTGGACCAGGATCGACACCGGCTCGGCGACGCCGATGGCGTACGCCAGCTGCACCTCGCAGCGACGGGCCAGGCCGGCCGCCACCACGTTCTTGGCGATATAGCGCGCGTAGTAGCACGCCGACCGATCGACCTTCGACGGATCCTTGCCCGAGAATGCGCCGCCGCCGTGCCGGCCCATGCCGCCGTAGGTGTCGACGATGATCTTGCGGCCGGTCAATCCCGAATCGCCCATCGGCCCGCCGACCACGAAGCGCCCGGTCGGGTTGATGTAGTACTTGGTCTTGGTCGACGCCATCCCCGTCGGCAGCACGGGACGAATGACCTCGTCCATCACCGCTTCCTTCAGCGTCTTGTACTTCACGCTCTCGCTGTGCTGGGTCGACACCACCACCGCGTCGATGGCCAGCGGGCGGTTCTCGCCGTCGTAGCGCACGGTCACCTGGCTCTTGCCGTCGGGGCGCAGAAAATCCAGCGTGCCCTTCTTGCGCACGTCGGCCAGCCGCTTGGCCAGCTTGTGCGCGGTCATGATCGGCATCGGCATCAGCTCGGGCGTTTCGTCGCAGGCGTAGCCGAACATCATTCCCTGATCGCCGGCGCCCTGCTCGTCGCGGGTGTACACGCCCTTGCCGTCGACGCCCTGGGCGATGTCGGGCGACTGCTGCTCCAGCGCCACCATGATGCCGCAGGTCTTCCAGTCGAAACCCATGTCGCTGTGGCTGTAGCCGATCTCCTTGACCACGTTGCGCACGATCTTGGGGATGTCGATCCGCGCTGATGACGTCACCTCGCCCGCCACCATCACGAACCCGGTCTTGGTCAGCGTCTCGCACGCCACGCGAGAGGTCTTGTCGTCCTTGATCAGCGCGTCCAAAATCCCGTCCGATACCTGGTCGCACAATTTATCCGGGTGGCCCTCGGTGACACTTTCGGACGTGAAAAGCGATTCGGACATCGGCTGCTCCTTCAACAAAAAGGGACGGGATCAGGACGGGAAACCAAGCGGGTGCGAAGTTTCCCAGCGCTTTCCGCGCGAGTCAATCACACAGCACAAAAAAAGGGGTGCCGGCGCTGGCCCGCCGCGCTGGCAACTTGGCCGGCTCCGGTCCGGTGTTAAACTTTGGCGGTGGAGCCGCTCAAGAAGTATCGGAAGTCCGGTCTCGAGCACTTCATCAAGTTCGTGCGCGATCTGCAGATCTCGTCGCCGCGCCAGATCTTCGCCCGCCTGGAAGAACTGGGATACCGCGGCCAACCCGAAGCGCGTCGCGCCCTGTCGCTGACCGCGTACCGCCACGTCCGTCGCATCAAACGCATTTATCTGGACGGCGTGAAACGCGAACAGCTCTTGCCGAAATCGAACACGCTGCTGGTCGGTCCCACCGGTTGCGGCAAGACGTTTCTGATTGAACTGCTTTTCCAGCAGATCTTGCGCCTGCCCACCGTCATCATCGACATCACCACGTATTCAGAGACCGGCTACGTCGGCCAGGATCCCAGCACCATCCTCACCCGCCTCTTGCACGCCGCGGACGACAACCCGCTGCTGGCGTCGATCGGCATCGTCTGTCTGGACGAGTTCGACAAGATCGCCTCCGGTCAGAACAACGCCATCTTCGCCGGCGCCGGCACGACGAAGGACGTCACCGGCATGGGCGTGCAGCGCGAGCTTTTGAAGATGCTGGAGTCGTCGGAGGTGGTGGTCCCGTTGGAGCTCACGCACGCCACGTACGGCGACCACATCGTGATGTCGACGGCCGACGTGGCCTTCGTCGCCGCCGGTGCGTTCTCCGGCTTTCATCAGGTGGTGCGCAACCGGGCCGCGCGCGACCGCATCGGGTTCGGCCGCGATCCGGCTACGGCGGCGCCGGCCGGCGATCGCATCGCCGTCAGCTTCACCGCCGAAGAGGTGGAACAGATCGGCCACTTTCAGGCCTTCGGTTTCTTGCCCGAGCTTTTGGCCCGCTTCGGGCGCGTCGTTCCCTTCGAAGCGCTGGACGCTGGCACGTTGATGGACATCCTGCGCACCAGCGTGGTCGACCGCCTGACCCGCGAGTTCGAGGACGAAGGCTTCGAGCTGCGCGTCGAGAACGACGTCCTTCATCACGTCATCGAAGAAGGCTTGCGGCGCGAGACTGGCGCACGCGGCCTGTCGTCGATCCTGACCCGGCACCTGGAAGAGGCGGCGTTCAATTCTTTCGCCGAGAGCGGCGGCGGTCAGGT
>DASXQB010000288.1:0-2203 GCA_036493295.1 Polyangia bacterium
TGTAACGCCAGCGGGCCGAACACGAATTCCAGCGCGCTTTTGAAAGCAGCAAGTCCGACCACGTTGCCCGCCTGTGCCGGCAGCAACAGGTACTTCACCATGTACAACACCAAGAGCGCGCGCATCCCGTAATACGAGAAGCGCTCCCACATTTCCGTCGCGAACAGAAAGCTCAAAGCCCGCGGATGGCCGAACAGATCGGTGGGGGCTTTGGCGGCGGCGGGTGTATTGGCCATTGGTGGTCTGGGGTGTAGCCTTTGGCCAACAAGCCGACAATCAACGCGGCACGATTGGGGAGGATAACGATGACACGAATTGGCGGCCTGTTTGCTTGTCTGGCGATGGCGATGGCGATGGCGCTGAGCGCGGCCAGCGGGGCGGCGCAGGCGCAGAGCGATTTCCCCAACCGGCCGATCCACGTCGTGGTCGGCTTCGCAGCCGGCGGCGGCAATGACATTTTCGCGCGGCTGGTGGTGCAGAAGCTGCAGCAGACGACGGGCTGGACCGTGGTCGTCGAGAACAAGCCGGGGGCGGGCGGCCGCATCTCCAGTCAGTTCGTCGCCAACGCAACGCCGGACGGCTACACCGTGCTGGTCGGCGCCAGCGGTCAGATGGCGATTGCGACCGCGATCTATTCCAACCTCGGCTATCACGCGACCAAGAGCTTCATCCCGCTCAACATGATCGCCTCATTCCCGCTGGTGCTGGTGGTGAAGGAAGACGGCCCGAAGTCGGTGAAGGAACTGGTCGAATGGGGCAAAGCGCATCCCGACAAGTCGAATTACGCGACCTCGTCGCCCGCCTTCACGATCCCGACCGAACTGTTCAAGCTCAAGACCGGCATGCCGGCGGTCGCCATTCCCTATAAAGGCAGCAACGAGTCGAACCTGAGCGTGATCAGCGGGCAGACACTGTTCACGATCTCGGACGGGCCGCCGGCGATCCCGCTGGTGAAGGGCGGCAAGACGCGCGCCCTGGCGGTGACCGGTTCCGAGCGCTCGCCCGAACTGCCGGACGTGCCGAGCATGGCGGAACAGGGCTTCCCCGACGTCAACACGCATCTGTGGAGCGGTTTCTTCGTGCCGGCCGGCACGCCGGAACCGGTGGTCACCAAGTTGCGCGCGGAACTCGGCAAGGCTATCGCCGGTCCGGCCGTGCAGGACGGCTTGAAAAAAATGGCGGTGACACCGGGCGGGCCGACCGGCGACGCCTTCAAGAAAATCATCGACGCCGACATCAAGACGATCGCCGAGGTGGTGGCGGCGGCGAAGCTGACCTTCCCGCAATAAAAAAGTCACACGTTTCTCCCGCATGGCAGGGGGCCGTGCGCTAAGCGTTGCCGACGCGCGGCGCTCTGCTATGGTTGAAGGCCGGGCGTTTTGCGGTGTCGGTGTGATGGTGCGGTTGGTGGCGGCTCTTGTGCTTGCGGCGGCAGGGTCCGCCGCCGCGTCTACGCCAGCGTCGTCGACCGACGATCTGTTTACGCAGTTCGGCCTGTTCGGCAGCTGGGCGGTCGATTGCAAAGAGATTGCCGCGCCGGATAATCCGCACGTCATCATCACGACGCCGTCTCCCGGGCTGATCCTAGAAGACCACGATCTCGGCGCCGGCAATACCGTCAACCGCTACAGTGTGCTGTCGGCCGAGAAGCTGTCGGCCAACCGGCTTGCGGTGCAGGTGATCTTCCAGCCGGGCAAGGACACCGAGGAGCGCCAGCAGCTGGTTTGGGCCGTGCACGACCGCACGCTGCGCACGCTGTTCAACCAGCCGCAGGACGGGCCGGTGCGGGTGAAAGACGGCGTGGCGGTGGCCTACGGCGTGGCGACGCCGCTGTTGAAGAAGTGCGAGTAGGCTCGCGCGCCGTTTCCGATTCAAATTTCAAACAACCAAGTTTCAAACAAGCGTGCGTCATCGCCCGTATTCTTTGTGCGGCCCCGGGTAGGCCGTCGTCTGTCTCCTGTCCGCCCGCCCGGAAAAAACCGAGGGCGCGCGGGACGCCAAGGGTCCTGATGGACCCAGGGGCCTCGACACCGCGACATCGAGGCTTGTCGAAGTCCGTAAAACCGCAAGTCCGCCAAACCCAAGGGGGCCCAGTGGCGCGCGGCTGGCGCGCCGGGACGTCTGCGGTTTCAACCGCCGGGCCTGTGCTCGCATCTCCGATGCACAGTCATTCCCCCGCCACCGCTCCCCATTCCGTGTCTGA
>DASXQB010000289.1:0-16096 GCA_036493295.1 Polyangia bacterium
GGCCTGCGCGACGTGCGGCGAAAGCTCGACGCGCTGGAGATCGCCGCGCCTTCCTTCACGCGCGCGACCGGGCTGCCGCGCCTGCGGGTTCATTGGGTGCGGCCCGAGCTGGTCGTCCAGGTGGCGTTCCTTGAATGGACGGGGCACGACAAGCTCCGCCATCCACGGCTGGTTGGTCTGCGCGAGGACAAACCGGCGCGCGACGTCTCGCGCGAGCGGGGTGCATGATCACGCACCCCGACAAGGTGCTGTTCCCGGAAAGCGGAATCACCAAGGGCGCGCTCTGCGCTTACTACGAGAGCGTCGCCGCCGTGATGGTGCCGCACATCGCGGGACGGCCGGTGACGATGGAGCGCTACCCGGCCGGGATCGCCAAGAAGGGCTTCATTCAAAAAGACGTCTCGAAGGGATTTCCCGAATGGCTGCCGCGCGTCGAGGTGGAGCGGCGCGAAGGCAAGCGCGGAGAGCCGGTTCATTACCCGCTGGTCAACGACGCGCGATCGCTGCTCTGGATGGCCAATCAGAATTCGATCACGCCGCACGTCTGGACCTCGCGCGTGCCCGCCCTCGATCGTCCCGACCTGTGCGTGTTCGATCTGGATCCCACGCGCGAAGATCCCCAGACCCTGCGCGCCGGCGCCCTCGCCGTTCGCGCGCTGCTCGACGAGCTGGCCTTGCCGACTTTCGTCAAGACGTCGGGCTCGAAGGGCTTCCACATTCTCGTCCCTCTCGACGGCGAGGCCAATTTCGAGACCGTCTGGCGCTTCGCCCATGGCGCGGGCGCCGTGCTGGTCAAGCGCCATCCCGCGCTTTTCACCCAGGAGTTCATCAAGGCCGATCGCGCCGACCGCATCCTCATCGACACCGGCCGCAACGGCCAGGGAGCGACGTTCGCCGCCGTCTATGCCGTGCGCGCGAAACCCGGCGCGCCGGTCTCCGCCCCCTGCACCTGGCCAGAAATAGAAAGCGCCACCGTCGGCCCGCAGACTTTCACGCTGACCATCATGGCCGAGCGCCTCGCCCAGCGTGGCGATCTCTGGCAGTCCCTCGACAGCCAGCGCGTCGGCCTGCGCAGCGCCCTACCCGCCCTCGAGCAAATGCTGAGCGCCGCCGATTGGCAGGAGGCACTGGCGGCATCGACGCGCCGGCCCTCGTCGCGGAAGAAAAAACGCGATCCGCAACCGTAGCTTCCGGCGGCGCGGGCCGCCGCGCACGAATGGCGTCTCACCCGTCGCCGAGCAAGTCAGCGATGGCCACCCTCATCGACTGATAGTCCTTCGTTCCAAGAGCCATCGTGCCACCCGGATGAATGCGTCGGATGGTGCCTTGCTGATCAATCAAGAACGTCACGCTGGTGAAATCTCGTTTGTGGCCGTCCAGCCACCAGCGGTGAAGGGTGCGCCAGTCACGATCGATGGCGACCGGGAACTGGAAGCCGAAATCACGGATCAAGCCACGGACCTTTTTCGGATCGAGCGGCTCCGGGCTCTTGTGATGGTACATGCCGATGACGACCAGCCCCTTGTCGCCGAACTCGTGATGCAGGCGGTTGAGCGCCGGCGCGGTCGCCGTGCAGTACGGACAGTCGGTGGACATGAACCACCGAACCAAGACGACCTGGCCGCGAAGGTTGGCCAGATCCAGCGGCGGTGAGCCGAGCCATTCAGAGGCGACCCAGGGCGGCGCCGGTTTGCCGATGAGCTCGCTGCCGTCCTGCGCCTTCGGCGAACCAGTTGAGGCCGCGATGGGAAAGGCCAGCAACGGCAGCGCGAGAAGCAAGCGCGAGAAGGACATCAGGGCAGCTTAGCAACCAGCGTCGAACCGGGCCCGCGCCCGTTTGCCAAAGACCATCGCAGCGCGTATGGTCAGTTGTTCGTGCGGGCACTTGTGACCGCCTGATCGCTTCCCTCACTGCCATTCTGCAGTGAATGTGGAATTGGGAAGAAGCGATGCTCACCGCCCTCGATCCGCGCTGGCGGTTTGCCCGGACCCCATTGGCAACAAAAAAAGGACCCTCATGAGTGCAAAATATCGACTGACCGCCCAGGGAATTCGCGATCTCAACTATTACGGCCCGCGCGCGGTGCGCGCGGTCGTCGCCGCACCCGAAGGTGCGATCGCCCCGCCGGAGGGTGAAGCGGCGGTCGTCGTCGCCGAGCCGCCTGCTCTCGTCGCGGTCGCTGAGTAGACCGAACGTCCCTGCACCACCCGCCAGGGAGCAGACCACATGGAACGAGTCGGTCCCGGCCACCTGGCGACCAAGTGGCACGCCGCGGTCGCCGAGACCGACATGCGGATCGCCTTCGTCGGAACGTATCCTCCGCGTCGCTGCGGCATAGCCACGTTCACCCGCGACCTTGCCGCGGGAATGCACGCCACCAATCCGCGGGTCAAACCGATGGTGGTCGCGGTAACGGACGAGGGCGGCCAGTACGACTATCCGGAGGGCGTCGAGTACCAGATCCGCCAAGGAACGAAAGGTGACTACGCGCGCGCCGCCGAGCTGGTGAATTACAACGACGTGCGCTGGGTGTCCTTGCAGCACGAATACGGCATCTATGGCGGCGACGACGGCGCGTACGTTCTGGATCTGCTGAGCGCCTTGCGAGTGCCCACGGTGGTCACGTTGCACACTGTGCTGGACAAGCCGTCCGCCGGGCAACGAATGGTCGTGCAAAGAATGGCCAAGACCGCCGTGCTGGTGGTGATGAGCAATGTGGCGGCCGATCTGCTGGCTCGTCGTTACGATCTGCGCGGCGCCCGGATCGAGATCATCCCGCACGGGATCCCGGACATGCCGCCGCGCGATCAGAGTCTGCTCAAGACCCGGTTTGGTGTGACTGGCCGGCGCATGCTGCTGACCTTCGGTCTGCTTGGCCCCAACAAGGGAATCGAGACGGTGATCCGGTCTCTGCCCGCCGCCATCGACGTTTGCCCCGATCTGGTTTACTTCGTGGTTGGCGCCACCCACCCGGCCGTGCTGCGCCAGCAAGGCGAGGCCTATCGCACCACTTTGGAGCGGGAAGCTGAACGATTGGGCGTGCGCGATCACGTGGTCTTTCGCGATCAGTACGTCACCACCGGTGAGCTGTGCAGCTATCTGCAGGCGGCCGACATTTTCGTCAGTCCGTATCTCAATCAGGCCCAAGTAACCAGCGGCGCGTTGTCCTATGCGATGGGCGCCGGGGCCGCCGTCATTTCGACGCCGTACTGGCATGCGGAAGAGCTGCTGGCCGAAGGCCGCGGGCGTCTGTTCCCATTTGGCGACAGCGCCGCCTTGGCCCGAACCATTATTTCGCTGGCGGAAGCGCCCGCCGAGCTCGGCCGGGTGCGCGCCCAAGCCTACGAGTTCACCCGGGCCTTCACCTGGCCCCGCGTCGGCGCGCAGTACCTGAACCTAGCGGCCACCTTGCCGGGAACGGTAGCCCGGCTGCCGCGCCGTCGCGCCCCGCCGCGCGCCAGCAGCCTGCCCGATCTCCGGTTGGATCATCTGCTGCGCCTGACCGACGACACCGGCATCATCCAGCACGCCACCTTCAGTGTGCCGGCGCGCGATAGTGGATACTGCGTGGACGACAACGGACGCGCGTTGATCGTCGCCCTGCACGCGGATCGCCTGAGCAGCTCTGCCGACACCAAGTGGTTGGTGGCGACGTATCTGGGATTTTTGCACGTCGCGCAAACGCGCGAAGGGTCATTTCGCAATCTGATGAACTATGATCGCTCTTTCAGCAAAGGCGACCAGGGCTCCGAGGACTGCACGGGCCGGGCGCTGTGGGCGCTGGGAGCGACGGCGCTGCTGGCCCAGGACGAAGGCTCCCGCCAGCTGGCCCGCCAGATGTTCGAGCGCGGATTGCCACTCGCGACCGAGCTGGGCCCGCGCGGGACGGCCTTGACGATGCTGGGCCTGGTCGCCTTCTTGACCGCCCAGCCCGAGGTAAAGCCGGCCGCCGACCTACTGGCGCGACTGTCAGAGCGGCTGTGTCGTCGTTATCGCGAACAGGCGACCGCCGACTGGCGTTGGTTCGAACCGGCGCTGACTTACGACAATGCATTGCTGCCGCTGGCGCTTTGGCGCGCCCACGCGATGATCAAAGACAGTCCCAGCCGGGCCGTGGCCACGGAGGCCCTGGAGTTTCTGGAGACGAATTGTTTTCAGGACGATCGGCTGTTGCTGGTCGGGAACGCCGGGTGGCACGCGCGCGGCGGGCCGCGCCCCGACGCGGACGAGCAACCACTGGATGCCGCCGCCTTCGTGCTGGCATTTCGCGCCGCTTTTCTGGTCACCGGCGATCACCGCTATCTGCGCCGCATGCGCGAATCGTTCGCCTGGTTTCTGGGAGCCAACCGCCTGGAGGTTTCTGTTTATGATCCGGCCACGGCGGGATGCCGGGACGGCCTGGGAGCCACGACTCTCAACTTGAATCAAGGCGCCGAAAGCACGATTTCTTTTCTGCTGTCTTTAATTGAAATGTTGGACCTGGCCGGCGACGGCCTTGAGTACGCCGAGACACTGTCAGGAGCGGATGTTTAAACGAACCGCTCACGTCTTGCGCCACGACCCCAGCCGCGTCATCGCTAAGCCGTATTTGCCCGGCGAAGAAATTGCCGCCGACGGCGGTACGCGGGCCGGTCTTTTGATGACCCGGATCTTGGCTCTTTCAGACGCCGAGGTGGCCACCGTCCTTGAAGAGACCTTGAGCCAATTCGGCGCCCGTCATCGCCGGTTTGAAGAGATGCTCGAGCGCCATTTCACGTTGGTCGCGCACCGGGTGGCGGATCTGTCTTTGTCTCGCGAGCGCAAGCTGCTGATCGGCGCGTACTTCACCAACGAATACTCGATCGAGGGCGCCGCCCTCTTCAATCCCTCGATCGTGCTGGCCCCCGACCAGACCGGCGTCGCGCCCGGGCACAGACGATTCGTGATGAGCCTGCGCGCCGTCGGCGAGGGACATATCTCGTCCATCGAATTTCGCACCGGCGAGATCGACGGCGACAGCGCCATCTCTTTCGATCCGCCGGGACCTTGCCTGATCACCGGCGCCCGCGCGCAACCGCCCTATTTCGAAAAGTTCCAGTTCACCGCCAAACTGCGCGAGCTGGACGCCGGCAACGACGTGGCCTGGGCGATCCTTGATCCATTGAGCGAGCTTTTCACCCTGCCCGAGCTGGAGCAGTCGCTGGCCACTCTGGAGCGCGAAGGCCCGCCGCACGCCATCAGCTTTGAGACCCTCAAGATCATCCGGGTGCTGGCCTCATCAAGCTATGTGACGACCTTCCCCACCGATTCGGCGCTGTCCGAGCGGGTGATCTTCCCGGCTGGCCCCCACGAGACCCGCGGCATGGAGGACGCGCGGTTCGTGCGGTTCACCGAGAGTGACAGCACCACGACGTACTACGCGACGTACACCGCCTTCGATGGCTACGAGATCATGCCGCAGCTGATTCAGACCGACGACTTTGTCACTTTTCGAATCTCGACTCTCAGCGGGTCAGCAGCGCAGAACAAAGGGATGGCTCTGTTTCCCCGGCGGGTGAAGGGCAAGTACGTCATGCTGTCGCGCCGCGATCGAGAGAACCTGCATCTGGCGACCTCACCCAATGTCCGCGTCTGGTCCGACGTCACCGAGCTGCACCGCCCCACGCAATCGTGGGAGCTCTTGCAGATTGGCAACTGCGGCTCGCCCATCGAGACCGCGGAAGGCTGGCTGGTGATCACCCACGGCGTCGGCCCGATGCGCCGCTATGTAATCGGCGCGCTGTTGCTTGACCTGGACGATCCGCGCCGCGTGGTGGGCCAACTGCGCCAGCCTCTCATCGCGCCGGACGCGACGGAACGCGAGGGCTACGTTCCCAACGTGGTCTATTCGTGTGGCGCCATGGCCAATGGAAACGATCTCATCCTGCCGTACGGTCTGTCCGACGCCGCGGTGGGCGTGGCCGTCATTTCAATCCCTGATTTGCTGACAGAACTGAAACGCTCCCCGAACATCTGACTCTCCGGCGAGACGATGACCCGCACGCCCCCGGACCGTCAAAGCAGCGACCAGATGTAGTACCTTGCTGGTGTGTGCAGGCACGATGGACGGTGGCTCCTTTCGCTGCTGACCGTTGTCGCGGTGGCTGCGGCGGGTTGCTCGTCGAAACAGAACACGCGCGACGCATCCACCGATGTCGCTGTTTCGCCTGACGTGGCCGAGGCGCTCGACACCAGGGATGCGGGCGATTCAACCAGCGCCCCTGACGCGGACGATTCGGCCGAGGCGCCCGACACGCCGTTCGATTTCGGGAGCGTCGCCGAGGTGAGCGATGCCGACGATGCCGCTGACGCCGGCGACGCCAGCGTGGAGGCGCGAATTCCGTAGACGCAGGCGCTTGTCCGCCGGCCTGCAATCCGCTCAAAAGTATCTGCACGGACGGCGGGGCTTGTTTGAACTCTGGCGGGCGCTGCGACCCGAGCAGCGGACCGCTCCACGGTCAGTCGCCTGTGTGCTGTGCGGGTGCGACGTGCACAGGAGCCTGGTGTCTGTCCGATGCCTGCTTGGAGGTCGGGGCTGCTTGCGACGGCACCAAATCTTGCTGTGGAGGGGTTGCTTGCACGCAGGGCTTCTGCGGCGGCGCCACTTGTGTCCCGGATGGTCATTCGTTCGCGGCCGGCGGCCCCCCCTGTTGTTCGGGACGAGGGGCGGCTCCCGGCGCAACCTGCCCGGATCCGGTGAGCTGCCGCCCGACGGGTGCCGCGTGCTCGGGACAGATCCCCTGCTGCAGCGGGGGGTGCGTGAATTCGGTCTGTACCGAGTTTCCTTGTGCCGCAGTCAACGAATCGTGCAGCGATCGTTTTTGTTGCAACGGTTTGAGCTGCAGCGGCGGCGGAGGTGCGACCTGCAGTGGTCAGGCCTGCCTGCGAATGTCAGATAAATGCGACGGCAGCGTTCCGTGCTGCGACGGCGGCGCCTGCACGGACGGTCTTTGCGGCGGCTGTCTCGCCGATAACAAGTCGTGCGACGGCATGAAGCCCTGCTGCTCCGGAAGCTGCCTGGATGGACTGTGCGGATCGGCGGCCTGCGGCAAGGTCGGCAACGCGTGCCACAGCGACGGCGGCTGCTGCGCGGGCCTGACATGCAAAAGAGGCCTGTGCGCCACACCAGAGCCAGCCTGCCTGCCCACGGGCGGACTGTGTGACGCCACCCATTCCTGTTGCTCCGGGGAGCCGTGCAACTGCGGCGTTTGCGGGACGTTGTGCGCCCGCGCGGGCGGCAGTTGCGACGCGACCCATCCTTGTTGCCCCGATGAAGGTGGAACCTGCATGAATGGAAAGTGTGTTCCTTCTTGTGTCCCAACAGGCCAAGCCTGCAACCAGAACAATCGATGTTGCGACGCCCCCTGCTCCGGCATTGGGGCAAACGGCCAGGGGTTCTGCCAGACGCCAAACAAACCCCGCCGGGATTGTCCTGTGGGGCGACGGGGGGGGGATGCGAAGATTGGCTTAGCTGCGTCAGGGGTGTTTGCCAGCAGGTGATCGGCTGTGTGATCGAAGGCAGTGATTGCTCGATCGACGCAATCGATCCCGGTCCCGGGACCTGCTGCTCCGGTGTTTGCGTGCAGTTCGGGACGAGCACCGGGCGGGGGTACTGCCTTTGAGCCCACGATCCGTCCAGCGTTGCGAATGCATCTCGATCGGATAAGGTGCGTACGCCTCGACGTTAGGAACCCGATATTGCGCCTCGCGATTTCTTTGCTTGTTCTGGTGTCATTGATTGGCCCGCCGGTGGCGGCGGCGCCAAGCGGCGCCGGCGAGCCGCCGGTGGACGAGATGTACCGCGCCGGGATCGATCTGCGGCGGCACGGCGACGATCGCGGCGCGCTGGCCCAGTTTCAAAAATCTTACGGGGCGAGTCCGACGCCGCGCACGCTGGCGCAGATCGGTCTTGCCGAACAGGCGCTCGGTCGCTGGGTCGACGCCGAGGTTCACCTGACCGAGGCGATGAAGGCGACCGGCAATCCCTGGATCGCCAAGAACCGTGACACGCTGGAGCCCGCGCTGGCGGTGATCACCAGCCACCTCGGCAGCATTGCCGTCGACGGACCGCCGGGCGCGGTCATCGACGTCAACGGAGCGCACGGCGGGACCTTGCCCCTTGAACACCCGCTGCGCGTGCCGGCCGGAACGGTGGTGCTGGGCGTGCGCGCCCCCGGTTACGTGCCGATGCAACGAATCGCCACCGTGGCGGTCGGGCAACTGGCGCGCGAGCAGATCGATCTGGTGCCGCTATCGCAACCGCCGCCCGGATCGCCGTTGCCGACGCCCGCCGTGCCCACCAATTCCGGAGCCGGCGAGGGCGAGCGGCCGGCGCCCGCGCTCGCGCCCGCGCCCGCGACGCTTGGGCTGTGGCATCGCCGCGCGGGCTGGGTGACCGCCGGGCTGGGCGCCGTCGCGCTGGTGACGGGCGCGACCTTCCATTTGGTGCACGAAAACAAGCTGTCCAGTTACAACCGCAAAGACGCGAGCGGTGCCAATGTCTGCAACCGTGATTCGGCCGGCCACTTTTACGGTCCGGCCGACTGCGCAGACGATTACAACGGCGCGGCCACCGCGCGCACTGGTTTGATTGTCGGCTACACCGCCGCTGTCGTTTTTGGTGGGGCGGCGGTGGCGTTGTTTCTCACCGCTCCGGCGGAGCAGCCGGCGTCGGCAGCCGCGGCGGGTGATGGCGGGCGCCGATCGCGCCTTGCGCTTGAATGCGGACCGGTTCCGGGTCAGTGGGGTCTTGCCTGCGGGGGAGCGTTTTGAAAGCACTGGGACAGAACAAGACGGGCGTCAGGGTGGCCGTTCGTCGATCCTTGCCGGCGGCGCTACTGCTGGCGCTGGCCTGTTCGTCGCCTCACGGCGACATTACGCCTGACGCCGGCGCCGATCGTCCTATCGATCAGGCGGGCGTCCCCGACGGCACGGCCGGGACTCGCGACGTTCCCATCGATCTGGGCGCGTCGGACAATGGCGGGAGCGCCAGCGGCGGCAGCAACGGCAGCGGTGGCAGCAGCGGCACCGACGGCGCGCCTCCCGTCGACGCGACGGTTGTCCCGGCGGTGGTGATCACTACCGCCGGCCCGCTGGATCGCGCGACGGTGGGGATCAGGTACATGACCACCATTGCGGTGACCGGCGGCGTTGTGCCCTACACGTTTTCTTTGCCGGGGCTGCCAGCGACGCTGTCGTGGCTGTCCATCGACGGTGACGGGAACCTGGCCGGCACGCCGTCACAAGCCATCGTCACAGCGGTGAGTCTCACGGTGGCCGTGCACGATTCGCGCAGCGCCACCGCGCCTGAGTCGACGGCCACGAAGGCCTACGCGGTGACAGTGGGCGCATGCACCGAGGGGACGCAGGTCGATTGCGCGGGACCGCTGGCCGGCGGAGTGGCCTGCGGATTCGGCAAGAGCACCTGCACGGGTGGCGTGTCCGGCGCTTGCGTGGCGACGACGCCGTCGACGGATACATCGCGCTGTGGAAACAACTGCGGCGCCTGCGACGCCACCACGGCCAAGACCTGCGCGAGCGGCGTCTGCAAGTGTGGCGCATCCAACGCCTGCACCGGCGGCACCACGTGTTGCGGAAATGGCGGCAGCGCGAGTTGCGTCGACACCACCACCAGGCTGGACAACTGCGGCGGCTGCGGCGTGGCCTGCGATGCGACCCGCGCGAACGCCTGCAGTGGTGGCGCGTGCAAGTGCGGCACGGGCGCGCCGTGCGCGGCCGGGCAGACCTGCTGCGGCGGCGCCTGCTACGACCTGACCCGCGATGTCGACCACTGTCTGGCCTGCGGATCGACGTGCGATCGTAACAAGGCCGACAATTGCCTGAACGGTTGCCGCTGTGGCAACAACGCCGCTTGTGGAAACGGGCAGACCTGCTGCGGCGGCGCTTGCGTCGACACGGCGACCAACACCAGCAACTGCGGTGGCTGCGGCAAGATCTGCCCGGCCGGGACCAACGCGTGTCTGACGGGCACCTGCAGCTGCGGCAGTCACGTCGGCGCGTGCGCCGCAGGAACAACCTGTTGCACCGACAACTGTTACAACCTGACGGCGTCGTCTTCCAGCCTCCATTGCGGCACCTGCGGGCATTCCTGCCTGGGCGACGCTTGCAGCAGCAGCGCCTGCCAGCCGACGCCGGTCTCGGGCCCGGCGGCGGCACCGTACAACTTTCCACCTACCAACAGCGGGGGCACCTCCGGCGGTGGCCATTCGTACACATTCAATTACGCGATAGCGCCCGACGGAAAACAGGACCCAGCGATCTTCAAAGACGGCAGCACCACGCCGCTGTGTATCTGGACCACGTATTCTGCCGGCGGCGAGGAGGTTGCATTCCTGGGGATGACCGTCGATGCGAGCTTCGTTTACGGCCTCCTGAACGGCGGACCCGAAGGGTTGTTCAAATGTCCGGTCGGCGGCGGCACGGCGATATCGTTGTTCGAGACGTCCGGCCTCGGCAACAACGGCCTGGTCGACAACGGCACGGCGCTATACTGGGAAGCGCTCAACAGCAGCACCAACGTCGACCAGGTGTACCGCCTAGTGAAGTGAGCGCGCCGCTCGACGTTCATGCGCCCGCGCGCCGCTGCCTTCTCCAACCGCCGGTCCTCCACCTCGACGCCCGACTCGTGCCACAGCGAAAGGTTGGCCGAGTCGCTTGCGCTACGCCAGCAGCTCCGAGATTCCGGTCGTCGCCGCCGAATCGGCCGTGCCCCACGAGGTCGCGTTGCTGCCCAGCGCGGTCAGCAATGTGAGCCCGACGCGACTGAAATTCTCGCCGACCAGACGCACGTGAGTGTCGCCCTTCAGCTTGCCGCCCGCTTTGCCCGACACCACCATCGGGTAGTCGGTACCGCCGTGGGTTTGCGATTCCCCCACGCACGATGTGGTGTACACGACCGAGTTGTCGAGGAGGTTGCCGGCACCGTCGGGCGTGTTCCTCATCCGGATCAGCGTGTCCCCCAAGCACGACATGGTGAACTTGATGCCGGTGTTGAACCCCTCGGTCGCAAATTGCACTCCCTTCGGGCTGGTGCGATGGCCATAATCCTCGTGGAACGCCCCCGGCAGGCCGGCGTCCGTGTACTCGCTTTGGCAAGACGGCGAGGTGAACTGGTACGAGAACACGCGCGTCAGATCACCGGCCATCGCGAAGACCAGCAGGTCGGTGAACGCCTGGCCGCGCATGCGCGTGATGTTGTTTCCGTCGGCGCCGCGGCTCGGGTAGGCCTTGTCGGGATCGGTGATGGTGCCGGTCATGCGCGGCGTGCCGGCGGCGACCAACTGGTTCTGCAGCTGGTGCAGACCGGACAGGTGTTGATCCAGACGATTTTGATCCTCGACACCCAACCGGGCGCGCAACGCTTTCGATTCGTCGGCGATCGCATCCAGCACCATCCGCCGGCGCAGCAGCGACGGATCGGGGGGCGCGGCCATGCCGGTGCCGGTGCTGGCATACTTCAGCAGCGTCTGGAACAAAGCCGCCGGGCTTTGCTGGGGCGGATTGGGCGCATTGGGACCCGACCATGAGATGTTCATGGTGCCGCCAGAGGTCGACATGCCAACGTGGATTCCCTTCGGGTACAGGGTGCTGGTGTTGGTGATCGCGCTGGCCACTTGATCGATCGTCGGCAGCTGCACGGTGCCGTTCCCCGTCTGCGCGGCCGTGAGCGCTTGCACCGGCATCGCCTTGTGCGGCGAGATGTCCGGGCCTTTGATCGTCAGGCCCGTGACCACGGAGATATACGGCTTGACCACCTGCAAGGGGGACAGCTCTTCGCTGAGCTCCCAATTGGCTCCGACGCCCGTCTTCGGCGGCACCCAGCGCGACGGGATGATGCCGTTGCCGAAAAACCAGTTTCCGAAACGCACCGGCAGCGGCCCACCAGCGGCGTACGCCGTGCCGTTGTCATTCAGCATGCCCACTAGGCGAGGCAAAGGAACGGTGACGGCGATGCCGCCGCCCACCATGCCCCGGAGCACCGCTCGACGCGAAATAGTCGTCCGATTTGAACGTGCCATGTCTGCTGCTCCTTCTGGTTACGGCTTGGTGGGTTCGACGAATCGGAACGGCTCGCTGGAGACCAGGCTCAACAAGAGCTGGTCGGCCTTGTTGCCGCCGGCGGCAAAGTCTGTCGCCAGCTTGTCGAGGATGGCGGCATCGCGCTCGACGGCGTCGCGGCTCTGCGCGTTCATGTACACCTTGCTGACGAAGCACGGACCACTGACGGCCGCGTTTCGGAGCACTGTCCCCATCTGCGCCAAGCCATCGAACGTCGCGCCGTCCAGATTGCCGGTGGCGTCGACCGGGTGACCGTTCTCCAGCGTCCGGTACTTGCCGACGGCGTCGAAGCTCTCCAGGCCAAAACCCAGCGGATCGATCAGCGAGTGGCAGGCGTTGCAGCTGGCAGCGGTCCGGTGCTGGCTCAGGCGATTGCGCATCGTCTCGGTCGGATCGGTGGGCGGCGGCAGCACGGGGACGACGCTGCTGGGCGGCGGCGGGATGGTCTGGCACAGCAGCGTTTCGCGGATGAACTTGCCGCGGCGGGTGGGCGCCGTCCGTTCCGGCAGCGCCAGACCAGCCAGGATGGCGGCGCTGCCCAGAATTCCGGCGCGCGGCGAATCCGCCGGGAAGTCCACCTTGCGGAAGTCGTTGTTGCCGGCGGTGGGCAGGCCATAGTGCGTGGCCAGCTCGTCGTTCACGAACGTGGTCTTGCTGTCGAACAGCGACAGGAAGTCGCCGTGGCTGCTCAGCACCATGTCCTCGACGCGCATCTCCAGCTCGGTCTGCATCGCCGCCCGCAGCGTCGGCGTGAACGTGGGGAACAGCGTCGGGTCGGGTTGCGCGTCGTGCAGGTAGTGCAGGGCGTACAGATCGTCGACGAACGCCGCCAGCCCCAGGTGCGCGCGCGGATCGGCCAGCATCCGTTTGGCCTGCGCGGTGACGCCGTCGGAGGAGGAGAGACTGTCCTTGCCCGCGGCGTCCAGCAGCATGCTGTCGGGCACCGTGTTCCACAGCGCCGACGCCAGCCGCGACGCCATCTCGTAGCTGTTGTATTTGAGGCGGCCGCCGTCGGCGGCGCTGGGAGCGCCCAGCTCGACCCGGTAAAGGAAGTTCGGCGACTGCAGGATCGCGCCCACCGCGTACTGCATCCCGATGGTCATCGTGCCACCGGGCTGACCGGCCAGCGTCGTCGCCAGCGTGACCAGACGGTTGGTCTCGTCGGTGGTCAGCGTCCGACGGTACGCGCGCAAGCCCAGCGCCGCGATCGCCTGAGAGGCGCAGGCGGTGTCCGTCGCCGCCTTCGGCACGCAGGCCAGCGCCGCCGTCGCGCGCGTGGCATCGGCGAACAGCCAGGCGGCGGCGGCGTTGGCGGCCGCTTCGTAAAGCCCGACGCCCGACGCCGAAGAGACGATCGCGGATGAACCGATCGCCACGAAGCCATCAGTCGGCTGATCAGGATCCAGCGCGCCGATCGGGACTCCCGCGCCCAGCAGATCGGTCACGCTGTTGGTGAACTGCGACGACGTCAGCCGATGCATGTGCGCCACCGGCTGATCCCCGCTTGCCGGTGGTATCGTTGTCGTGCCGGAGCCTCCGCTGCCGCCACCGACCATGCCGGGGTTGCCTCCGCTTCCCGGCGGCGGCGGCGACGACATCCCTGGTCCGGTACCAACTGAGCCGGTACAACCAATTCCCAAAGTGGCGACCAGCGCCGCGCCCATCCAGAGCCGCGAAGAAAATTGCGTCACGGGCACATACCTCCGTCGATCGGACCCAAAGAGCTTTGTCGGCGGCACTTCCCGGTGTGAAAGGTTGTGCCTTCACCGGCCATAGACGGCCGCCTTCAGAACCGGCAGGCAACAAATCTGTAAACCAAACTTTACAGGTGTCTGGGCCAATTGGCCGCGAGGCGCAGCCACCTCCTGCTCCGCCACTCCAACAGCGAGGACAACGAGTCGCGTTCGAGAAGTTGTTCTCAGCTCGTGGCTAGCTTCACTAACTCGCGACTATTGAGTACCTCGTAACCTATCGGGCGGAGGGTGACGAGATGCGCGTTTCCGAGCGGATAGGCTGCCATCTCGTTCTGCCGCGCCACCGGCACGCAGATCCTGGCGACGCCAGCTCTCGGCGGTCTCCAGTACCGGCACGATTTCCTCGCCGGCGGATCCGACACTGGCTCGGCCTTTTGTAGAAAACGCGCCCCAAACGCGCGGGCCGCTCGGGGCGGGATTCCTCTGAGGCCCGGGGTCGTTACTTGGTCAGCGCCAGCAAGCCGGTCGGATTGCCGATCTGCACCCAGTTGGTGTTGCCGTCGACACAGTAGGAAGTGGGACTGTCGGGGGAGGTGTCACCGGTCTTGGTAGTCGTGAAGGTGTTGCCGGAGGTGACATAGGTCCCGGCCTCGTCGGTCACCTTGGGAGCTGAGACATTCGTGATCGAACACGTACAGGCGGTGCTCGGCGAGCCCGTGCAGGTCGGCGTGCCGGTGTTTTTGGTCAGATAGTTCGCCACGTCGTCGCAGCTGGCCGGGTTTTGTCCGCTGGCCGCGATGCATGATGCGGGCACCGTGAAGGTGGCGTCGGCCTCCAGGGTGAATTTGACCGCGTAGGTGAGGTCGGTGTTGAAGTTCGCGGTACCTTGCGCCTTGATAGTCTTGGTCGCTGTGCCGGTGGGGCAGTTGTCGATGGGTTGCGCGGCGCCCGACCCGTCAGTCACGCAGACTGCTGCGAACGTCCAGTTGCCGACGAGGGAACCGCCGCAGGGTGCCTTCGCGGCTGCGCAGTCGACGTTGGCGCCGCCCACGACGACCCAGCGGACGCTGAAGCCTGAAAAGTGCGCCACGGGCGCCGTCAGCATTCCGCCAGCGACGGTGGTTGGCAGATCGGTCCACGTCGTAGCACCCTCGGAGAGCGTCGAGATGACGGCCTGCTGGCCGGCCGGCGGGCTGGCGCCGGGCGCGGGCAAGGTCAGGGTCGCGGGTGGGTTGAACATCGTGCCGCTGGGACCGAAGTCATAAACCATGCCCTTGATCGTGGCCGCGTCGGGCGTCCCCGCGGCGGGCGCGGCGCTGGTGACCGTCACCATCGTGTCGGCCGAAAGCGAGCCACCAGGGATGGTGAGCGACCCGCCGCCGGCAGCGATCGTGCCTCCTGCCGCAGCCGTCACCATCATGGTGGTCATCGCGGGCGCTGCGGGAGGATTGCTGCTGGTGCCGCCGCTGCCGCAGCCGGCGATGAGGGAGGCCAGGAAAAGCGTGTGAGTCTTATTCATTCAAGTCCCTTCCGTAAATTTCATTCGGCAATCGGCGGTCCTGTCGAGATAACAGCCGCCCAGGCGCCCTCCCTCGGCTGATCCAGGAATTGCCTGAAGACGGTGCAGCGAATGAAACTCAAAAGGCAGCGTGCCGGGCACCGGCGGTGGGCCGGCGGCGAGAACGCGATCGGGCTGACGCCGCCGAAATAGAAATGGCGCCGCTACGGAATCCGCGGCGACGCTACTTCGGCAGTGTGTTCTGGAAGTCGGCGATCCACTGGCCGGCGGCCTTCGCCCAGCCGTGCGTCGTGTTCGGTGCGAACGTCGCCTGCGACGAGATGCAGTAGCGCACGGGGTTCTTCGTGCAGCCATCCCAGTCCATGCAGCGAACGTCGACTTTGCCCGCCATGTACGCCGCCAGCATGTCGGCCTTGTTTTGCGTGTACGTCGCCGGCGGCGTCGTCGAGCAGCCGTTGCGCGTGGCGAACATGATCGGCGTCTTCACGTCGACATCGTCTCCGGAGTACGGCTCGTTCGCGCCCTGCGTGAGCAGCACGGGCGGCGTCCCCTTGCAGTTCATGGTGACGCCCTGGTCGACGACCCCCGACACCACGGACACCTGCCACAGCGTATCGCCGTCCAGGCAGGCGATGTGCTCGATGAACTGGGCGCCCGAGCTGACGCCCGCGATGAAGATGCGCGCCTCGTCGACGCAGTACTCGGTCTTCATGACGTTGAGGACGTCGTGATAAAATTGCAGGTTCTCCGCGAGCGGTTGCGGCTGACCCTCCCAGCCCTGCGACA
>DASXQB010000290.1:0-3305 GCA_036493295.1 Polyangia bacterium
GATCGACACCTGGGTTTTCCTGGTGCCAGGCCTGCCCGATGCCTTGCGGTTGCCGCTGGTGCTGCACACAGAGTTTGTCTTCTTCTTGGCCACGCTGGCGGCGGTGGTGGCCACCGTCCGTTGGCTGTTGCCGGCCACGCCTGCGCCGCACGGAAACGCCTGGGCGGCTTTCTTTCTGTTCCCCAGCATTTTTGTTTACGACAGCAACCTGGGCGGCGCGGCCGATCACCTGGCGGCGTTTTTTGTGCTGCCCCTGTTCTTGCTCCTCGCGCGCGCCGCGAACACGTTTTCACCGCGTCTGTTCGCGCTGGGAGGAGGCCTGGCCGGCGCCGCGCTGATCACGAAATACCAGACCGCGTACGTCACCGCGCCCCTGCTCGGATTCGTCGCCATCCGTGCCGCCGGGCAATGGCTGCGCCCGGCGGCCACCCACACATTTTCGCGCCGCCGTTTGGCAGTCGGCCTGGCCGCCCTCGCCGCCAGCGCGATATTGACGGCCAGTCCCTATTTTCTCGAGAACTTCATCTTCTATGGCAATCCCGTCTATCCGTTCATGCAAGCGGCGTTCACCCACAGCCGGCCGACGTTCGCCGACGCGCCTTTTCTTGTCTCACACATTCTGACGCCGGACGGGCTGCGGGGCGCGGGCAGCGGAATCGCGTCGCGGGTCTTGTCGGCGCTGCAGCTGGTTTTCACCTTCAGCTTCCAGCCGCACTATTCCTTTTTGAACGACCGTCGGTATTTTGGTTTTCTCTTCACGCTGCTGGCGCCCCTGTCGCTGCTGCTGCCGGACGCGCGGCGGCTGCGAACGGCGGCGTTGATCGCTTGCGCCGCGCTTTTTTGTTGGGCGTTGAACTACCTGGTCGATCGCAACCTGCAGATCATTTTGCCGTTGATGGTGGCGGTCACCGCGGGCGTGTTCATTCGCGTCTGGCGCCTGGGCGGGGTGGCCCGGCTTGGCCTGGTGCCGCTGTGTCTGGCCCAGGTCTTCTGGGGTGGAGACCTGTTTTTTCAGGGCGCGCTGCAAGGACACATCGATCAGATTCGTGGCCACCTGACCACGTCCACCAACAACCGCGAGACCTCCGAGCGGCGGGCGATCACCAACACGCTTCCCTTCGACGCCAAGGTGGTCGTTCACGACGAACACCTGACGTTGGGGTTGGATCGCGAGACGCTGTCCGACCAGGCTGGATTTCAAGGTCTCATCGACTATCACCCGCTGCGCAGCGCCCGCGAGGCGTTCGATCGCTTTCGTTCACTGGGCGTCACGCACGTCTTGTGGATCGACAGCGCGCCTTGGCAATACCCACTCCAGCGCGACATCGTGTTCACGGCGCTGATCAAGCCTTTGCCGTTCACCACGCACGGCCGTTACAAACTGGCCGCGCTGCCGGCGATCCCGCCGCCGGCCACGCCGCCCTACCGCGTCCTGCGCCTGGGTGTGCCGCCGCTGCCCGACGGCATCTACGCCATCGACGACATGAGCCGCTGCGAGTTGCGCCCGCCCGGCTGCGAGCCGCCCGCGCCCAGCATCGCCGTCACAGCCAAATCCCCGCTCGCCACCCTGTTCCGATCGGGCGCCGACGTCGTCGTTCGCGCGCCGGCGTACGTCCTTGATCCGGCCGCTGCTGCCGCCCTCACCGAAACCTTCACCCTGGCCCACACCACCAGCGACTACCTGATTTACCTCCCTCACTGATTGCTGATCCTGCGTGGATCCGGCGCGAGGAAGAATGCGCGCGAGCGATCGTCGCCGCTATGGCGCGCCGGCGGCGAGCTGGGCGATCTGCGTGACGCTGAAGGCGACGTTGTAGACGTGATGCCAGGATTTGAGCGACGGCACGGGCACCCCGACCAGCACGTTCGGGCCCCACCCCCACACCTGAAACTGGTTGCCGCGAACCCCCATCGACACCGCCTTGGTCGTGGCCGGATTCCACAGCGAGACGAGGTACTCGTCGTGCGCGCTGCTCAGCGCAGCGATGTTGATCCACGCGGAGATGGTTTGCGCGGCGTTGGTGGCCGGCATCCCGGTGGTCCCGGCGGTGGCGTACGCGCCGGAGCCCAGGAGCAGCGCCGCCTTGTTGGCAAACTGCAGTGGCGGCAGAGTGGCGGCGTTGGTGTTCCAGTTCATCTGGTTCGTGATCGTGGCGTCGTTGCCGGTGCCAGAGTCGTCATTCAGAGTGCTGCCGTCGCCCTCGTCGAATTTCCAGTAGCCGACCAGTGTCGGATCCACTTTGGTGACCGACGTGCCGCTCATGACCTCGATCCAGTCGAGGTCAGGCGCCGGACTGCCGCTGTCCGCGAACAGCGCCACGGTGTTCGAGCCGGCGACGAACCCGTTCAGGCTGATGGTGATCGCCGAGACGGTGTTCCAATCGCAGGTCTTGACGGCAGGGAGCCACAATCCGTTGCGGCCCCCACAACAACCGACGCGGGCGCCTCCTAGAACCAGACCAGCGCGGCGCCGGTCAGCGAAGACTGAAACTTCTTCGCGTCCATGCCCATCGGCTCGTACGCGTAGATGGTGTCGCCGGCGAAATCGAAGCGGGCCTCAGCGCGCAGCTCGGCGTTGTTGCCGACGGGGAAGCCGGCGGTGACGGTGACTTCCTCGACGGTGTACGAACCAACCGGGAGACCGAGGCGGAAGCCTTCGCGGTCCTGGAAGATCTCGCCGCGCACGCTGAGGTTCATCATCGACGTCACCGGCACGCGGGCGTAAGCGGCCAGCCCCCACCAGTTGAACGTGTCCTGGTGGCCATAGTCGAAGTTGGCGTTCAGGGACAGCTTGCCCACTGACTGCGAGACCACGGCGTCGACCAGGAAGCGCCACGGGTTGCCGGCGCCCATCTGCGGCTCCGGGCCGGCCATCACGTTGCCGATGATCGTGGTGCCGGTGGGCGCCACGAAGGTCGCCGACACGCCCAGCGTCTTGCCGGCGTTGTTGTCGATGCTGTTGTCCCAGCCGTTGGCCAGCATCACCTGCAAGGTCAGCGCGCTGGACAGCGGCGCGGTCAAGCGCACGCCGGTGTGCGTGAACGGAATGGCATAGCCGAACAGGAACGACCGCGAGTAGTTCCAGTTGGCGTGCGCTTCGATCACCTCGGCGCCGGCGGCGGTGACGAACTTGCCGACGTCGATGGTCAGCGGCGTGGTGCCGCCGACGGCGAACGTGCCGTAGGCCTGCAGGATGTGCTTCCAAACTTCGGCGCCGGGAGTCGAAGCGGTGAGGTCAGCGACGGGCCCGAACCCGAGATCCAGCCGCATGCCGACCGGATCGGCCTTCACGCCCACCGCCAGCT
>DASXQB010000291.1:0-11682 GCA_036493295.1 Polyangia bacterium
GGCCGGGTTCGTCGCTGGCGGTCACCGGCAGACCGACCGCCAGAGCTTCCAGCGCGGCCACCGGCAACCCCTCGCGACGCCCGGACCGCATCACAAGCGACGGCTGTGTGTACACGTCTGCCGCATGAAGCCACCGGGCCAGAGTTGATCGCGGCACCCAACCAGGCAACGCCAAGCGCACGCCCGCCGCGCGCGCCGCCGCCGCCAGCGCCCCACGTTCCGGGCCGTCGCCGACGATGATCGCGGTGAGAGACTGGTCTCGGCCGCCGACCGCTGGCGCCGCCTCCGCGCACGCGTCGATCAAACGATGAAAGCCCTTGATCGGAACCAGGCGCCCAACCGCGATCACCGTCGGGCCGGCCAGACCCAAAGCGGCGCGGGCGGCCTGGCGCGACGTCTCTGTGACGGGCGGAAACAGATCGACGGGTGGTACCAGGTGCTGGACGCGGCCGATCATCCGGCCGGCCAGCGCGGCAAAGCGTGCCCGTAGATCATCGGTGACAAAGACGAAATCCGCTTTCGCCGCCCGCGCCGCGATAGTTCGCGCCAGCGCGTCGCCGGCCGGCAGTCGTTCCAGCAGCGCCACGTCGCCGGAGTGGGCGAAGGCGCGCAGCGGTTTTTGCGGCGCCACCGCTGCCGCCACCGCCGCGCACGGTATCAGCCAGTGTGCCTCCAGCACGTCGAGAGCGGGCAAACGGGCGCGCACCACCGTCGCGAGATCGGTGCAGAAGCGCAGCGCCTGCCACCAGACACGCGCGCCGCCGCGCTCCAGCGTTTCGGGTCCGCCGTCGCCGTAAAAAAGTCGCGCACCCCCGGGCTGGCCGGTGCCGATCCGGGTGACCGTCAGCAGGCCGTCGGTGCAGTGGGTGGTCTCGGCGTCTTCGCCGGCAGCGAAGACCTCGACCGCATGACCTTCGGCCAACAACGCGCGCACGCGATCGCCGACGAACGAGCCGGCGTAATCGTCGGCGTGGCGCGGGTACGACGTGGTCAGGACGCCGACGACCACGGCCGCTCCTCCAGCGCCGCCAGCGCGCGCGGGGCGCGGCGCCAGGCGTGCGCCACCCGCGCCAGCCCCGAACGCAGAAGCACGAACGTAATGGGCAGCATCACCCGCAGCGGTCGAATCCCTGAGCGCCAGTTTTCGCCGTACACCGGCCGCACCGGCACGTCGACCACGCGCGCGCCCGCCACCCGCAGCCGGCCCAGCAGATCGTTCGGATAGCCGTAACGCTCGAACATGCGGCTCGGATCAATGGCCAGCAGAGCCCGCCGCGATGCCGCCGTGTATCCGCACTGCGAATCAAACATCTTCCCGTACCCGGACGACAGTCGGGTCATCAACGACAGCGCCACGTTCCCGAACAGCCGCTGCGGTGGCATGGCCCGCCAGTACCCGGGCCATGCAAAGCGATTGCCCTTGGCGTAGTCGGCCGCGCCGGTCGCCACCGGCGTCAACAAGCGTGGCAGATCGGCCGGGTCCATTTGCCCGTCGCCGGCCATCACCGCGGTGACGTCGGCGCCCAGCTCAAGCGCCCGAAGGTAACCGGACGCGATGGCCGCGCCCACGCCGCGGTTTCGCGGGTGCGCGATCACCACCAGCCCGCGCCGGCCGTCACCGTTGCTGGTTCGCCTCGCCAGCCGGCCTGCGATGCGCGCCGTGCCGTCGGTGCTGGCGTCGTCGACGACGATGACGATGTCGATGAAGCCCGGGATCGAGCGAATGGTTCCGGCCAATTTGTCCGCTTCGTTGAAGGCAGGAACGACCACGGCGATGGTGCGACCGCGAAACACGACCTTAATCAACAAACCAGCCTTGGGTTTGTCAACGGCGATCGGCGGCGATCGCGTCAATCTTGCTGTCGTCGGGTCGACAAAATGGGTCCCGCAGGTGCAGACTCAGAGGCGAGCGTTTCGTTTTTGAAAGGCAAGCAGCAGTGACCATCCCGTTTCCTGTCTCCACCGACGCGTCGACCGTGACCAGGCCGGTCAATCTGACCGTCCCCGAGCGCACCCAGCGGGTCGAATCGCAGGACCTGTTGATCAAGAACCTGGGCCCTTGTCGGCACGATTCGCCGCTGGCGGCGCGCCTGGGCCAGCTGCCGCTGTTCGCGCCCGGCAAGGCCGACCGCGTCCTGCTTGACGATCGGTGGTCGCGCCTGGCCAACATCGCGCCTCAGGAGCTGCCGACCTTTGAGTTGGCCGGCCCGCGCAACAAGATCTTCTTTCGCCCCAGCGAGCTGCGCGCTGGCATCGTCACCTGCGGCGGCCTGTGCCCGGGCATCAACAACGTCGTGCGCGGGCTGGTGCTCGAGCTGACCCATGCTTACGGCGTCGACGAGATCTACGGGTTTCGTTATGGTTTCGAAGGCCTGGTCTCACGTTACGGCCACACGCCGATGCGCCTGCGTCCCGATATGGTGGCCACCATTCATCACCAGGGCGGCACGGTGCTGGGCTCGTCGCGCGGCGGGCAAGAGCCGGGCGAGATGGTGGACACGCTGGCCCGCATGGGCATCAGCGCGCTGTTCATCATCGGCGGCGACGGCACGTTGCGCGCTGCCATCAAGATCGTCGCCGAGGCCGAGCGGCGCGGGATCGCCCTGTCGGTCATCGGGATCCCGAAGACCATCGACAACGACATTCACTTCATCGATCAAAGCTTCGGCTTCGAGACGGCGTTCGACGCCGCCGTCGACGCCATCCGCAGCGCCCACGTGGAAGCGAACGGCGCGCGCAACGGCATCGGCCTGGTCAAGTTGATGGGACGGCACTCGGGTTTCATCGCTTGTTACGCCGCGCTGGCGTCCACGGATGCCAACTTTGTCTTGATCCCCGAGGTCCCGCTGCGCCTGGAAGGCGACAACGGATTTCTGCGCCACTTGGAGCAGCGGCTGGAGCAGCGCTCGCACGCGGTCATTGTGGTCGCCGAAGGGGCCGGCCAGGACCTGTGCATTGATCCCGCCATCACCTCGCCCGGCGATCGCGGCGGCACCGACGCCAGCGGCAACGTGCGCTTGAAGGACATCGGGATGGTGCTGCGCGATCGCATCAGCGATCACTTTCGCCAGCGTGGCATCGAGATCACCCTCAAGTACATCGATCCCAGCTACCAGATTCGCAGCGTGCCGGCGTCGCCGTCGGACAGCGTGTATTGCTGGAACATGGCCCGCAACGCCGTGCACGCCGCCATGGCCGGCAACACCGAGATGTTGATCGGTCGCTGGCACGGGCGCTTTGTGCACGTGCCGCTGCCGCTGGTGACGCGCTTTCGCAAGCAGGTCGACGTCAACGCCGACTTGTGGATGTCGGTGCTGGAAGCCACCGGCCAGCCGGTGGTCTTCGGTTAATTTCCGCGCGGCCAGCGTCGATCAGAACGGATTGACCAGCTCGCCGTTGCGCGGCGCCGCCGGTTTCGGCTTGGTCGCCGGGGCCGGGCGCCGCTTGGAGGCGGACGATTTTTCGGCCGTGGGTGTCGGGCGTTTCGTCGTCGGCGCGGGCCGGCTGGGGGTTTTCTCGACGGCTTCCGGTTTCGGCGCGGGCGCCGGCGGCTTGGGCTTGACGGCAGGTGGTTCGTCACGCGGCGCCGGGGTGGTTTCTTCTGGCCGCAAGCTGATCGACAGCGGCGTATCGTTGGAGATGATCTGCTCGTACGGTTCGTAGCCTGCCTTCTTGAGGACGATCCGCACCGAACCCGCCCCGTCGAGATCGATGGGCAGGGCCACCGGTGTGGCCGCGATGGGCTTGCCGCCGCGGTTGAGGAAGATGTCGGCGCCCGGCGGATCCGATTTGACGAAGACGTTGAATTTTTGCGAGCCGGCAACGTGTCCGCCGGCCAGGCCGGGGGCAGTGGCGCCGTTGTTGTTGCTGTTGGTCGCCGACCAGATGATGCCGCCGCCGATGGCCAGCGCCAGTGCCGCGGCGGCCGGGACCATCCACTTGGTTTTTTTCTTCTCTTCGGTTTCTTGCGAAGCCTGATTCCAGAAGCTGTACGTGTTGCGCGCGCCGCCCGGCGCCTGCACCGGCGGCACGGTCGGCGAGCGCGCCGACGACGGCACGCCCGAACCGGTGACGTTGCTGCTGGTGGTCGGGCGGCTGATCACCGCGCCGGTGCCTTCGGTGGGGAACAACGTGTGCAGCTGCTGCGCCAGGTGGGTGGGCTGAAAGCGTGCCGCGTGCACCACGTCGTCCAGCGCGTCGGCCATCTCCGATGCATGGGCGAAACGATCGTCGCGGTTGCGGGCCAGCGCCTTCAAGACGATGGCGTCCAGCTCGGGCGGGCAAAGGGGATTTTGATACGAGGGCGGCGCCACGTCGCCCTTGCGCACGCGCTCGATGGTCTGCATGTCATTGGCGCCCTTGAACAGGCGGCGCCCGGTCAACACTTCGTGCAGGACGATGCCGCAGGAAAAAATGTCGATGCGGTGGTCGACTTCGTCGCCCTCGGTCTGCTCGGGCGCCATATAGGCGTACTTGCCTTTCATGGTGCCGCTCTTGGTGGTCTCGGGCGCTTCACCCAAGGCCTTGGCGATGCCGAAGTCCAGCAGCTTCACCGCGCCTTCGTACGACAGCATGATGTTCGACGGCGAGACGTCGCGGTGGATCATGCGCAGCGGGCGGCCGTTGTCGTCGACCAGATCGTGGGCGTAGGCCAGGGCCCGGCACGCTTCGCGGCCAATGTACGCCACCATTTCGGGCCGGGGTGGCGGCATGGTCTTCCAGATCGCGCGCATGGTCTCGGCCAGGTCGCGGCCGCGCACGTACTCCATGGAGATGAAGTACTCGCCCTCGACCGCGCCCAGCTCGAAGATCTGGACGATGTTCGGGTGCGACAGGCGCGCCGACAGCTTGGCTTCCTCGATGAACATCTTGATGAACGTCGGTTCATCGGACAGATGGGGCAGGATGCGCTTGATGACGAAGACGCGTTCGAAGCCCTCGGGGCCCTGGATACGGCCCTTGTACACGTCGGCCATCCCTCCCCGGCCGATGCGCTCGAAGAGCGTGTATTTCCCGAACTGAATCGGTTGTGGAAGTTGAACGGCCACGCCGATGACTTGTTTGTGTAATCCCGAATCCAAGGCGCGCAACCACGCCGGAAGGCCTGCTCGTTCGGGGCGTTCTATGATAGCGGCCCTGTGAATCGCCCGCAAATGGACCCCGCGCGACCGGTGCTGGTTATTGCCGTGGCTGGCGTCGACCAAAGTGGCGGCGCCGGCCTGGTGCGCGACGTCCTGACCGGTGCGGCGCTGGGGGTGGGTGTGGCGTGTGTTGGGACGGCGTGGACCGAACAGGAGGCAGGCAATAGCAGGGTGAGCGTCGCTGGTTCGACCGGTGTGCTCAGCGTCGAGCCGCGTGCCCCGGCGGAGGTGGGCGCGGCGCTGGGTCGGGCCCTGGCGCGCCACCCGAACGCCGCCGTCAAAATTGGAATGGTGCCGGACGCCGCGGCTGCCGCCGCCATCGTCGGCGCGCTCGACGGCGCTGGTTTCGTCGGTCCGGTGGTGGTCGATCCCGTGCTGGCCGCATCGGCCGGCGGGGCGCTGTGGTCAGGACCGCTCGACGGTTTGTGGCCGCTCTTGCGACGGGCGACGGTGGTGACGCCCAATGCCGGCGAGGCCGCCCGCCTGTCCGGAAAACCGGTGGCCACCGCCGACGAAGCCGAGGCGGCCGCAATGGCCTTACGCGCGCGCGGAATCACCGCCGTGCTGGTCAAAGGCGGCCACCTTGATCAGACCGGAGCGGCCGTCACCGATCGGCTGGTGGACGCCGCCGGGGTGCAGCGGTTTTCGCGCCCGCGCGTCCCCGGCGTCAGCCCGCGTGGCACCGGTTGCGCGCTGTCCACCGCCATCGCCGCCGCGCTGGCCGCCGGGGCAACATTGCCAGCGGCCGTTGAAGAAGCCGGGCGCTGGCTGGCCGGACGCATCGCCGCCAGCGTGGTCGTGGGCGGCCAGCGCTTCTTGCCTTGAGCGCGCCCTCCGCCGCGCGCTAGGGCGCGACTTCCAGGCGAACCATGGGCGTGCGCTTGGTGGGCAAGAGGCCGAGCTGGTTTTGCGGATCGTTGTTCCGGATGTAGCAGTGTCCCGACGACACGCCGCTGGACCACAGCGTCGGCTCGCCGCCTGCTTTGCGAATGCCCACCCAGACCACGCCCTTGAGCGGCTTGGCGTCCATCAGATCTTCCACCACCCAGCGTCCGTCGTGCCCGTCGGAGAGATCCTGTTTGTCGAGCTCGCGGGTGATGGACACGATGGCGTCGCCCGGCGTTTCCAGGGGCGTGCTGTCGTAGATGGTGATTTCCACGCTGCCGGCCGCTTCCGCTTGCAGGCGCAGGCGCAGGGGGCGGTGTTCGCCGGCGGGCAATTCAAAGCGGGTGATGCTTTCGTAGCCCTGGTTGGGAAAAGCCACCGTGCCGGTATCGCGGCTGTCGTCGTACGCCAGCACGAGCTCGCTGTGTTTGCCGCCAGTCGCTTTGGTGGTTCCACAGCCCGCCAGGAGGCCGGCACACACCGCGCCCAATCCGATCGCCGTTGTCCGCACCGTTGACATGATCCGTCGACCGTTCACAGCGGCCCGAGCCATCGACAGATCCGCGCTGTTTCTGTACATGGCGTCGAAGGAGTATTTGCTAGTATCCGCGCGCTCATGTCCAGTATCGGAATCGCCGCCGTCGGTGCGGGCGCCTGGGGCAGCCAGGTGGTGCGCGCGCTCCACGCCACGTCGGGCGCGCGTCTGCGCTGGGTGTGCGATCGCAACCCGGCGCACCTGGCGCGGCTGGAAGGCCTTTACCCGGGCGTGCGGCTGACCGCTCATCTTGATGATCTGCTGGCCGACGCCGCGGTCGACGCGCTGGTGGTCGCCGCCGAGCCGCGCAACCATCACCCGCTGGCTCGTCGGGCGCTGCAGGCCGCGCGGCACGTGCTGGTGGAAAAGCCGCTGGCCTTGTCGGCCCACGACGCCGCCGATCTGTGCACGTTGGCCGAGCGCACCCAGCGCACGCTGATGGTCGGGCACCTGCTGCTTTACGATCCGGCGGTGGCGCTGGCCCGGCAGGCGATCGATTCGGGCGAACTGGGCGAGGTGCTCACGCTGCACAGCCAGCGCACCAACCTGGGCACCGTCCGCCGCGACGAGAACGCCTGGTGGTCGTTGGCCCCGCACGACGTGGCCATCGCGCTTTATTTGCTGGGCGAATCACCGACGGAGATCAGCGCCACGGCCGGCTGTTTCCTGCAGCGCGGGCGCGGCGTGGAAGATCTGGCCTTCGCCACCTTGCGCTTTGGCGGCGGGCGCCTGGCCCACGTTCATGTGTCGTGGCTGGATCCGCTCCGGCGGCGCACGCTGACCGTGGTGGGCAGCAAGAAGATGCTGACCTTCGAGGAATCGGCCAGCGAACAACGAATCAAGATCTTCGACCGGCGCGTGGTGCCCGAGCGCGACGGCGTCTTCGCTGGCGACGAGGTGGCGGTGCATAACGGTGATGTCTACGTTCCGGTGTTGCCGCCGGCCGATCCGCTGCGCGCTCAGTGCGCGCACTTCGTCGACTGCGTGCGCACTGGTCAGCGCCCGCGCACCGATGGCGAGCAGGGCCTGGCGGTGGTGCGGGTTTTGGAAGCGGGCCAGCACTCGATCCGCGCCGGCGGCGCGCCCACGCCGGTGGCATGACCTACTGGGCCCACCCGACCAGCGTCGTCGATTCGCCGGCCAGCATCGGGGACGACACCAAGATCTGGCATTTTTCGCACGTGATGGCCGGCGCGCGCATCGGCGCCGGGTGCTCGCTGGGGCAGAACGTGTTCGTCAGCGGCGGCGTGGTGGTGGGTGATCGTTGCAAGATCCAGAACAACGTCTCGCTGTACGACGGGGTCACGCTGGCAGACGATGTTTTCGTGGGACCGTCGGCGGTGTTCACCAACGTCACCACGCCGCGGGCCTTTGTGCCGCGCAAGCATTTGTTTGAACCGACTCACGTCGCTCGCGGGGCCAGCATAGGGGCCAACGCCACCATCCTGTGCGGACACAGCGTGGGCGCCTTCGCGTTGGTGGCGGCCGGCGCCGTGGTGACGCGCGATGTGGCGCCGTACGCGCTGGTGGGCGGCGTGCCGGCGCGCCAGGTGGGTTGGATCTGCCGCTGCGGTGAGGTGCTGCCGCGCGGGAGCGCCCGCCTGTTGACCTGCGCGGCCTGCGCCGAGCGCTACCGCCGCGTCGGGCGCGGCGTCGGCGAATCGTTGCAGCCTGCGTCCGCCGCGTCCGTCAGTCGCGCCCGTTCAACCAAGCCGTCATCGCCACGGTTTGTGCCTGCAGCTGCGCGCGCGCGTCGTCGAGACTGACGGAGGCGAAGCGGATCCGGTCGCCCGGCCACAGCTGCGCCGCCTTGGGCCGATCGGCGCTGATGACGTGGCCCAGGATGGGATAACCGCCGACGGTCTGGCGATCGGCCATCAACAAGATCGGTTGCCCGTCGGGCGGCAGCTGCAACGTTCCTGGCGCTAGCGGCTCGGAGAGAAGATCAGCAGCCGGCGCCGCCATCGGGATGGGCGCGCCGCTGTCGCTGCGCAAACGGAAACCGATGCGATTCGATTGCGGCGTCACCACGAACCAAGTCTCGACGAACGCCGCCAGCGTAGCGCTGGGCGCCGCCGGCGCCGCGATGAAGCGCAACTGAGACGGATCAGCGTACGCAGCGGTCAGCGTTTCGGGCAGAGCGCGCGGGGGCCGTGACAGTCGGGCCTCAGGCAAACCGAGCGGCAAGCGATCGCCCGCGCGCAGCGGCCGACCTTCAAGTCCACCCAGCCGATTGGTCACGTCGGTAGCGGTGCTGCCGAACCAGCGCGTCGTCGCCAGACCGCCGGCGATGGCGAAAAACGCCCGGGAGCCGCGCCGTCGCTCCGTGAAGGTCATCGTTTCATCGTCGGCAACGACGATCGCTTGCGCGACTGGCAGCGGGTGAGCGCCGCTGATCAGCGCGCCCAGATCGCCGCCGGCCAGCGCCACCAGGCGCGGCTCCTCCAGCGCGAACGTCAGCGCGGCGCCAGGACCGGTTACTTCCAGGACGGCAGCGTCGGGTGGGTTGCCCACCAGCGCGTTGGCGACCTGCATCGCCAGCGGATCCATCGCCCCCGAGGCTGGAACACCGAACGCGCCCCAACCGGGACGGCCGCGATCTTGAATCGTGATCAGGATGCCGGGGCGGCGGATCAACAACGACGCCATCAGCAGACGCTCAGCCCCGGCGCGCCAAAGTGAGACCGAAGGCCCGCCGCTCGATACCGGCGTCGGCCAGCGCCTGGGCAAGCCGCCGCGCGAACGCCAGCGCCGCCGGGTTGTCGCCGTGCAGGCAGATGGTGTCCGCGCGCAACGTGAGCGTGTTTCCCGCCGTGGTCTCCACGATTCCGTCGCGCAGCAGGCGCACCATCCGTCGCGCCGCCGCGTCGGCATCGGGAATGAACGCCGCCGGATGATCGCGCGGCGTCAGCGCACCGTCGGCGGCGTACGTGCGATCGGCGAAGACCTCGGCGGCGAAGCCGAGCCCATGACGATCGGCGGCGGATTCCAGTTGCGAACCTGGCGGTCCGACGATGAAGAGATCTTTCTGCAGGCGAGCCACCGCGCCGACGGCGGCGTCAGCGACGGTCCCGTCGCGTGCGACGGTGTTGTACAGCGCGCCGTGCAGCTTGACGTGTTGCAAGCGCGCGCCGGCAGCGCGGACGAACGCCTCCAGCGCGCCCACTTGGTAGACCACGGCGTCGGCGATCTCCGCCGGCGGAAGGGCCATCTCGCGGCGACCGAAGCCCTGCCGATCGGGATAGCCAGGGTGCGCGCCGACCGCCACGCCGCGCGCCACCGCTGCTTCGACGGTGCGGTGCATGGTGCCGGGATCGCCGGCGTGGAAACCGCACGCCACGCTGATCGAGGTGGCGAACGCCATCACCGCCGTGTCGTTGTCCAGCGCCTCGCGCCCGACGCTTTCGCCGACGTCGCAGTTCAGATCAATCGACATCGTCGTTTTCCTGCAGCCGCGTGAAGGTCTCCGCGTCGATGGGCACGAAACGCACCCGATCGCCGGCGGCCACGCGAAACGGCGACGCCGACGCCGGATCGAACAGGCGCCACGGCGTGCGCCCGACGATGCGCCAGCCGCCCGGGCCGGCCGTCGGATAGATCCCGGTCTGTCGCCCGGCGATCCCGACCGCGCCGGCCGGCACGCGCGCTCGCGGCGTAGGCAGGCGCGGGGCGGCGATGGTTTCGTCGACGAGGCCCAAAAACGGAAAGCCGGGACGAAACCCGAGCAGGTAAACTTGGTACTCGACCGCGGCGTGGCGCTGGATGACATCCTCGACGGACAATCCGGACGCCGTCGCCAGGTCGCCGAGATCGAGCGCGAACGTCGGCGCGTAGCAGACGGGAATTTCCAGCTGGCGATTCGCGGTCGCGGTCGCCGCTGCCGGCGCAGCGTCCTCGGCGTTCAGCGTGGCCAGATGCCGCTGCACGAATGACAAGACGGTCGCCGCGTCGGTCGCCACCAGATCAAATTGAATCAGCACGGCGGCGTAACTGGGCACGCAGTCGACCAGCCACGCTGGCGCATCGGCGCGCACCCGCGCGGCCAGCACCTGAGCGCGGGCGTTCACTGCCGGATCGATCTGCGTGCCCAGACGAACCAGGAAGGCTTGGTCACCGCACGGCGCGACGGTGGCGCCTCCGCCCGTCATCGTCGCCGCTGCCGTCATCGTCGCTTCATCGTTTCATGCGGAGAAGAACCCGCGCACGGTGGCGCCTACCCGATCCACGGCGTCGTCGGCCAGCTCGGGATAGATCGGCAGCGCCAGCACCTCGGCGCAGGCGCGTTCGGTGTGAGGAAATTGTCCGGTTCGATAACCGAGCGAAGCGAAGCACGGTTGGATGTGCAGCGGCTCGGGATAGTAAATAGCGGTGGCGATCTTCGCGGCCTGGAGGTGCCGGGCCAAGGCTTCGCGCCGGCCGCCGCCCACGCGGATGACGTACTGGCTCCACACGCAGCCGGCGTCGTCGGGCGGCACGGCGATCAGCGGCAGGCCGCCCAGTTGGGCGCTGTAACGGGCGGCGATCTGGCGCCGGCGTTCGGTCCACAAGAACAGCCGCGGCAGTTTGACCCGCAACACGGCGGCCTGGATCTCGTCGAGGCGAAAGTTTCCGCCCACCACCGGGTGGTGATACTTCGGCGACGCGCCTTGCGCGCGCAAAAGGCGCAAGCGTTCCGCCAGCGCACTGTCGCCGGTGAGGACCATGCCGCCGTCGCCCAGCGCGCCCAGATTCTTCGACGGGAAAAACGACAACGCCGCCGCTCGCCCGATGGTGCCGACGCGGCGGCCCCACCGACTTCCCTCGCCGCAGGCGCCGATGGCCTGGGCGGCGTCTTCAAGGATCGGGACGTGCGCGGCGGCGCAGACTTTTTCCAGCATCGTGGTGCGCGCCACCCGGCCAAACAAGTGGACGGTCAGCACCGCCTTGGTGCGCGGTCCGACGTGCACGGCGGCGCGCGCATCGTCCAGGGTCAGCGTTTCGCTGTCGATGTCGGCGAAGACCGGCACCGCGCCCAGGCGGGCGATGGCTCCCGCCGCGGCGAAGAACGAAAACGGCGTCGTCACCACTTCATCGCCGGGCCCGACCCCGAGCGCCATCAGCGACGCCAGCAGCGCGTCGGTC
>DASXQB010000292.1:0-3149 GCA_036493295.1 Polyangia bacterium
GTTCGACGTAGTCAAAGCCGGCAGCGGCCACCGCCCGCTCCGCCGCCGCCGACAACAGCCAGGCGGGCGGAATGAAAGCACGTGTGGCGGCCGCCAGCCCGGCCCGACGCAAGATCGCCGCGCCTGCGTCCAGGCGGCGGCCGGCGTCGCCTTCGTCGCAGCGGAAGAACTCGCCCTGACCGCGGGCGAACACGTGAGCGCGAGCGAATCCACCCGGCGTCCACGCTCGCCCGGTCATCCGGTGGGTCAGCCCGTGCATCACCAGATCCACGCCGTCATCGGCGATGGTCCGCAGCCACCGCACCGTCTCCGCGTGTTCGTCAACGCGCACCTTCCCTTCGTGAAAGGGGATCACGAACGCCGTCATTTGCGCGGGCTGCACGCCCGCATCGGCCAGCAGCGCGTAGGCCCGCTGACACGCCTCCAACGTCAGCGGCGAAACATCATGCAGCGAGATCAGCAGCGCCGGCGGCGACGGCGCGCGCTCTACGCTTGCTGCGTAAACGTCTTCCATATGCGGCTGAACGGAACTTCGTTCCAGCGGCGAATCATGGCGCGGCGGCCGTTGATGCCCAGGTCTTCGGCGCGCTTCGGATCGTCCAGCATGCGGGCGATGGCGGCGGCCAGCGGCTGTACACCGAACTCGTAGCACTCGGCGGACAGACCGTGGGTGACGAACTCGGCGATGCAGGCGTCGGCGGGGACCAGCACCGGCACGCCGCTCGACATCGCCTCCATGTTCACGAGGCCGAGGGTGTCCACCCGGCTGGCGAAGACGAACAGGCGCGCCGACGCGTACAACCGCTTGAGCGTGTCGCCGCTTTGCAGACCCACGAAGCGGACGAAATCTTTGTTCTGGCAGGCGGTCTCCAGCGTGCGGCGCTCCGGTCCGTCGCCGGCGATGACCAGAATTGGCGGCTCTTTGCGGTTTTGCAGCCGAGAAACCGCTTCCACTACCATGGGGAGGTTCTTCTCCTCGGAGATGCGCCCCACGCTGAGCACCACCGGCCGCGTTCCGACGTCCAGGTTCAACACCTCGAAGATGGCGCTTGAGCGATGAACCGGCGAGAAATGATCGGGGTCGATGGTCACCGGCATCAGCGACAGCTTCTCGGGATTGACGCCCATGTCGATCAAACCATCGCGCGAGCCCGCGGAGAACGCGAAAACCCGATCGGGCCGCGAATAGAACCAGGCCAAGTACTTGCGCACGGCCTGGGCCAGCATCGCGTTGCCACCCAGCGGCTGCACCAGCGCCGGCACCTCGGTGTGATAGCTGGCGGTCACCGGCAAGCGCAGCACCTTTGCCACCAGCAAGCCGACCAGACCCATCGGCCCGGGCGTCGACAGCTCGATGTGCGAGATGCCCTGTTCCCAGACCCATCGAAGCGCGTCGATCAGCGACGGGACATAAAATCGGATGCGGTTGTAAAGCGGCAGCTGAAAACTGGTCGACGAACGCAGCAGCTGAAAGCCGTGCCGATCGTCGACGTGTTCGGGAAGCGGTCCACAGTGCGGAATCAGGACCTCGCGGCCTTCAGCGCGCGCTTGCTGGACGAACCGCTTGCACCAGGTCGACACACCGTCGACCTGCTCCAGCGAATCGCTGAAGACAGCCAGGCGTTCCTTGCGTGGCGGCAGCGGCCAGGCGCTCCACTGTTCCCACACCCGGCGCACCGCCAGCTCCTGCTTGCCGAAGTGGTCGGCGGCGAAGAACACCGGGGCGGTGCTGACCACGCCGCCCGCCAAGTCGCGGACCGCCCCAAAGATGCGGTACAGATCAAAATCAAACGCGCCCGAGACCAGTTCGTCCAGGGCGCGGTTCATCACCGTGTCGCTGAGCCGGGCAATACCGTCGATGATGCGCGAGTCGTCGTCGTGCGACGGCAGCTCGGGCACCTCGAGGATGTCGAGTTCCTTCCCCACCGGCAGGCCTGCGCGTTCGGCACCGGACAGCAAGCTGGCGAGAAAACCGGAGACGTCGTCGTTCTGGTCTGTCGATCCTGCGCGCCCCGCCACCACGTCGATCATCTCGACAAAAGGATCGCGGTAGTCGCGGCGGTCGACCTGGCGCTGCTTCAAATGATGATAGGTCGTGTGCTGAACACACAAGGCCATCGCGTCCAGGTGCGCTTGCTTGCCGACCACCCGCGCCTCGCCGGCCAGGCAGCGTTCCAGAAACTGCGCCGGTGAAAGCCCGTCGCCGTCGACCTCGGTGTGCACGCCGGCCGAGCGACGATTGACGTGATCGTCGGAGCCGCCGGTGAACGCCTTGCGGTGCGGCTGCCGGCCATGCGGCGCGATCCCGTGCTTGGCGGCCAGTCGAGCCAGCTGCTGGGCATCAAGGCCGCGCAACAGCGCCGGAAGATCGTCCTCGATGCGCGCGTCGGTCAGTCCGTTGACCGCCTCCAGCGTCGGAAACAACAGCAAGATTTTCTCGAAAAGATCAGCGGTCAGTTTGAAGTTTGGGCTCAGGAGCGGGTGCGCCAGCCCGTGGGAGATCCCTTCGTCATTCAAATACTCGGCCAGCCGGTAGATGCTGCCTCGCCGTTCTTGGATGAGACCGTGCTGATCGGGCGTGATGTTCCAGGCCAGCACGTGCATCACACAGCCGGTCTCGGGGAAAACCGTGGTGATTTCCTCGGACAGAAAGAAATCCGGGCGATCCAGCAGCTTCAGCCCGCCATCGATTGTGTCATGGTCGGTGAGTGTCACCAGCGACATGCCCCGCGCCTTGCACAGATCGTACTGCTGCACGGGATCGGCGAAGCTTTCCGGGCACCCGAAGAACTTCGTGTACCACTCTTCGCTTCCCACCGACGCGCAAGAATGTAGGTGGAGGTCGCAGCGCATGGCTTTCATCGACACGTCAGACGAGACTCTATACACCGAGATGGCCCCCTTCAGCTAACTGCCGTGCAACTTCCGGGTCTGGTTGGCATCTTTCTGGGAGGCGATGGCAAGGGAAGGCACCGGGGGGTTGGATGAGGCCCAGAAGTTTCCGGACAGAGCACCGATTGGATCTGACGTGACTGTTACTTCGCCCGAGACGTCCCTGCTGCTGGCGTCGGCCGGGCCCACCGGCGCGCTGACGCTGGCCCCCGCCGACCCGTACGACTCGGCACCGCTGCCATTCGATTTGGTCTTGA
>DASXQB010000293.1:0-21161 GCA_036493295.1 Polyangia bacterium
GTGATCGTAACGCCAATGGGTTCCTCATTGGCGCGGCGTCCCCGATAGCGGATGTCGTCTGCAACAAGACGTGGCAGAGATTCGTAGACAGCAGTGGCGATGGCCGCTTCGATCCGATGACGGATCCGCTGATCACCGACCAGCGGGGCGACCAGCACGTGATGAAGGAGGAGGTAACGCCTGGCAACGGGTGCCAGATCCTCGAGGCGGGTAAGAAACGTGGGAAGCTGATCCCGCGTGCCCGCGCGCCAAGAGGCCGGACCACGCTACCTCTCGCTGTCCCTTGAGCATAGCGTCCGGATCGAGCACCAAATAGTTTCCACCGAGAGTCTGAATGACGTGCTCTTTGGTGCGCCCATAGAAAGATGTCGAGGTCTCGCCGACGTAGTCCACGACAAGGCCGTCCGCAGACGTTGGTACAGCCCACAGATAAACACCAGCTTCACGGGCATGTGGGCACCCAGCGAGTACGTCGCGCTCCTCCGAGCACAGGGGATAAGGACCGTGAAAATGAATGCTCGTCATGCCCAGGTCATGCTCGATCGGCCGCCGTCCATTCACGGAGGAGCAAACGATCTGTGTGAAGGATGGTTGGCACTGCAGCCCCCGTGTGTTCGTCAGTCTGCCACGTCTGGGCGTTCAGCCTTTCGTCTGCAACCCCTTGTTGGACAGGTCACCCGATCCTAACTCCGCTGTCGTCTGGACGTTGGGCACTTGCTGGTGAAGGCCGCCACTGAACGCAACGATCCCATTCGTCTCGCGCACGACCGCGACCAGATCGGGCGGTACCTCTTTGAGCAGTTCCGGGTTATCGATTGACGGGCCGGTGTACGTCACGTCCTGAAAGCGCATCGTCCCTCGCAGGTGTCAACGTTGCCGTGTCATCTGGCGGGGCGCAGTCCGATGCAATCTCTATGCGGCACCCGCGCCCTCCCGCAGATGAACGAGAACTTCGGCGAAATTGTCAATGCTCGGCACACGTTCGATTGGCGGGGGCCAGTATGCGACTCTCTTCCAGATGGCTCGTAGGCCAGCCGCCAGCGCCCCACCGACATCCGCGACGGGATGGTCGCCTATGTGACAGCATTCGGAAGGTGCGAAGCCCAGCCGCTCGACCGCTCGTTCGAAGATTCGCCGATCGGGCTTTTTTACGCCCTCTACCTCCGAGATGAGCACGGCATCGAGGAGATGACTCAGATGAAGCGCGGCGATCGTGCCCTCCTGGACACTCTTCCTGCCGTTCGTCACCACCGCGACCTTCTTTCCATTTCGGCGAAGCTCTTCCAGCGTCTGCAGAACCCCTAAAAAAGGCCGGCAGAAATCGTGGTACCGTTGCCAGAAATCGGAGACGAGAGTCGGCACAATATCCGTCGTCAAACCAAAGTCACGGGCCACGGACGCATAGACATCGTCTTTGTCACCGCCGCCATGGTTGTCGAGACGAGCGACATGAGCCGTGAAGTCTTGTCGTGGAATCGGTCGCAGGTCCATTTCGAATTCGGAATACTGCGTTTCAAGAAGTTCACGAATCGCAGCGTCTCGATCGAAGAGTGTTCCATCTAGATCGAACAAGACACCTTTGATCATGAACTGTCCAAACACCCGAGTCCGCAAAATGTCACTGACGTTCAGCGGCGGGCCGGCCGCGGGCCCGGCCGCTGCAACGCCATCTTAGCCGGCGCATCCGCGAGCCGCGTCAGCTGTGCGCCGGTGATGATGATTCTCTTATCTCCGAAGGCAGCTACCAACTCCAGACGACCACCGAGGGCCGCAATGTAACGCTGAAGCGTCGACAGTTGGTACTCTTCGAAACTATCTCGACCCTCAAGCCTAGAGATATCTGCCTGGTCAATGCGAGACGCATCTCTGACGTCGATCTGGGTTTTCCCTGCGCCTTCCCGCAAAGCTCGAAGAGTGAGGTGAACCCCACGCTGAGCGCGCAGCCCCCTTCCCAGCACTCGCACCGGATTGGACTCCGGCTCATGCCGCCGCTTAGATGCCTGGCTCATGTAACACCTCCAGTCTCGTAGACGGCTCGCTCACCCGGCTCGGCCGGCCGCGCGCTGATGATTCGATCCCTCTCGCCCCGCTGCACGTGAATCACATAGAGAAGTCGGTCGCGCAGAGACGTTCCGATGACGACCAAAACGCCCGTTCCTGAGCCGTCGTCTAGGTACACGGCGAAGGGGTCGGCGAAGACAGTCGCCGCTTCGAAGAACGACACGCCGTGTTTCGAAATGTTCGAGGCGGCCTTCGCCGAGTCCCACTCGAAGTCACCTTCGACAACCGTCGCCATCTCAAGCGGCTAGTATGGCCCATGCCCCATACGCGGTCAACCGCGACGGGCCAAGCGTCCGTCGAACTAGTATTCTACAGCGACGCCTTGCTGGGACAATTTTTATCCCAGCAACGATGCAGCCCCCGCGCCCGAGCGTTGGCATTTGCTCGATTCGCCATAGCGGCGCAGCTCCGGAGCCGATGTCTCTCGCGAAAATTTAAGAATTCTGTGCGCCGCGATTCACGCGCTCACAGCGACAAACTTGCTATGCAGCAGAGCGCGCGTTGGGTAGAACACACTCAGACCATCCAAACAAGTCCGGCTGCCCCGTCGCCTTTACTTGCGGCGCCCGCGCTCGACGCGCCGTCTCTCTGCTTAGTGATACAGAAAGATCACTTCAACCCGATTGTTCTTCGCGCGCCCGGCCGCGGTGCGGTTGTCCGCGATCGGATCATCCCCGCCTTGGCCGCTGACCAGCAAGCGCTTCGCCTCGACCCCACGCGAGACCAGCGCCGAGAACACGCCTTGCGCGCGCGCCGCCGACAAAGCGACCAGCTCGCCGGATTTGCCGCGGTTGTCGGTGTGGCCGATGACCTGCACGGGATACGTCGGGTATTTGATGATCAAGGCGGCAACGGCGTCCAATGCGCCGTCTTTGCCGGCGGTGATCGATGTTTGCTTCTTGCTGAAGAGATCTTGCAGACCGATCACCAGGCGCTGCAGGTTTCCGCGCCGTTCGCGGCGCACCTGCGCAAGGGAGATGGCGGACGCGTCGTGCTCCAGGGATTCGTCGCGCATCTTGTTTTGCGACTGTTGCTCGGCCTGCTCGTATTGCGGCTTGGAGATCTCGGTGGCGCGGTCGGCGTTGTTCTTGGCCACCTCGGCGCTGGCTTGCGCGCCGACCAGGTTGCCGTTCTTCACCTCGACCTGCGCCTTGGAGAACATCTCGGCGGCGGTCTGGTATTCGGCCTTGGCGTACTTGCTGGCCTCGACGGTGTCGGCGGTGCGCAGGGCCAGCTGGGCGCTGGCGACCTTCTGCTCGGTGGTCAGCTGCAGGGCCAGCTTTTGCTGCTCGGCTTGGGCCTTCTGCTGCTCGGTGGTCATCTGTTCGGACAGGCGCTGGCGATCGGCGTCGGCGGACTTTCGCGCCTCGCCGAGCTTGATCATCAGATTGACCTGCTCGGTGGCGGCGGCGAGATCCTTGGCCAGGCTGGCGTACTCCTCTTCGGAGGCGCCTTGCTCGGCGGACACCTGCTGCACGCGCGCCTTGGATTTTTCCTGCTCGGTCAGGGCCAGCGCGGTCTTCAGCTTGATGTTCGCCATCAAGGCGTCGCGCCGCGATTCATCGAGATCGTTCGACTGCCATTCGTCGCGCGCTTTTTCTCCCAGCCGATCGGCGGTCGACACCAGATCGGGCGAACGCTTGGCGGCGTCGCCCATCGGCGCGCTTCGCTTCAAGCTGTCGTACGCCTCCAGCTCGCGCGGTTTGGGCGGGGTGGCGCAACCAACGCCGACGGCAGAGACGGCGGCGGCCAGCAGCAAGGAACCGACGATCGCTTTCATTGCACGGTCCCTTCCAGGGCCTTCTTCTTGATCGTCATGTCGAACAGGGCCTTCTTGGTCTTCTGAATCTTGTCGTGCAGTTCGTTCAACGTGGCTTCGCGCTTTTGCACCTGGGCGCGCAGGCGGGCGGCGTTGATCTTCTGACGGACAAGCTCTGCCTGGGCGATGCAGCGATCCAGGACCTCGCGCACTTCGTCGTATTCGTGCTTGGAACGCAGGTTCCAAGCTTCGTCCAGCCAGTTTTTCAAAAGCGCGATCTCGTCGGTGGTGGCGCGCAGATCGTCCAGGCGATCGAGGTCGGACAATCCCGCGCGCTGGGTGTCGATCTGCCGCTGCAGATCATCTTCTTCGCCGGCAAAAACCAGGCGATTTCCCAGGCCCAGCAGCGACCCAATGACGATGGCCATCGCCGCCAACCGCACCGTCGGTGTGATCCCTCTTCTCATAAGCGAACTGACCTCCGGAGATCGATAGTTTGGGTTTGAAAAGCGAAGACCCGATCGGGGACGAGGCAAGACCTTAAGCCCCGCTCGGTTGAAACTCAAGGGGACGCGGGTGCTCGCGCAGGCGGCTGCAGCCACCAGGTGATGCTGCGGTCAACGGCCCAGGCCACCAGCAGGCCGGTCGCTGTCCCGATGGCGTCCCAGGTGAGGTCGCGCCACGAGGCATCGCCACGGCCCGACAGATCGTACAGCTCCTTGCCGGCCCCGGCGGCGATGGCCACGCTGCCCGCGATCAGCAGGCACGGGCGGGGATCGTCGAATCCCACGCGCGCGACGCCATAGCTGCCGGCGGCGATGATCGCGCTGGCCGAAAAGTGCAGCGCCTTGTCGCGCCCGAACCAGGGATCCGGATCGTCGTTGGCGCGGGCGGCCGGCGCGACAAGCAAGAACACCACCGCCGCGGCCAGCGCAGCCGCCGCGGTGAGCCTGGCCAGCGAGGGCGCCACCGTCGGCGCCCCCGCTCCCCAACGGGTATGGGCCGAACCGCTTATGAGCAGCCCTTCTTCTTCGGGTTCTTGCAACAGCCAAGGGCGGTGTTGGCGTCCTTGATCTTGCCCTTGGCCGCCTTGGAGGCGTCCTTGGCCGCTGCCTTCAGCGGTTTTTCGCACTCGCTCTTCTCTTTGCCCTTCATGTCCTTGCAGCTAGACAGGTCGGGCTTGCCGGCGGCTTTCGATTCGGCCTTGGCGTCGTCGACGGCCTTTTGCTTCTCGCTGCAGTCGGGCTTGTCCTGGGCGGCGGCGAACCCGGAAATGCCCATCGCCAGCGCGGTCACCAGAACCATCAATGTTCGCTTCATCGTGGCGTTCTCCTTATAAGGGTGAATTTCTTCGACTTGCACAGCCGGAAGACTCCGGCGCGCCCGGAATGGTAAGGGACCGGGACGGCGCCGACAACTGGGGTGCGGAGTTTTTTCCCCGCGGCCGGGCTTGGGATAAAATGGCGGGCTGTGGAAGAACCGACGATCGAAGTTCGCTATGCGGGTACCGTGGTCGCGAAATCGGCCCTGGCGCGCGATCAAGACACGAACGGCTTCTTCCTCAGCGTCGGCGAGCCGATGCCGGTGGGCACCGTTTTGCAACTGACCGTCGACCAGGTGACGAAATACGGCCGCGTTGAACAGGTGGTCGAATCGACGGAAAGCATGCAGGCCGGAATGCGCATTCGCTTCGTGGCCGCGCCGGCGGCCCGACCAGCGCCGGTGGCCGCGGCGCCCGCGCCGGTGGCTGTGGCCGCCGCGCCGGTGGCACCCGCCGCGGCGGCGCCCGAGCCGGCGGCGGCAGCTCCCGTCATGCCGGCCTCGATCGCTGACAGCGCGGCCACGACCACGACCGGTGCCGGCGACGACGACGCTGGCGGCAACGGCACGGATCCCAATCCCGGCCCGGGCGGCGGCCGTCGCCGCAGACGACGCCGGTGATTCGTCCTCCCCGGTTGCGGGCTGGCGACGTCATCCGCGTGGTGGCGCCGTCGGGGCCAGTCCCGCGTGAAGCGTTTCTGTCCGGCGTGGCGGTGCTGCGCCAGCGTTTCGACGTCCGCTTTGACGAAGGCGTGTTCGCCCGCGAAGGGTTTCTGGCCGGGCCCGATCAGCGCCGTCTGGAAGAGCTGCGCGCCGCGCTGGCCGACCCCGAAGCGAAGGCGGTGATGATGGCGCGCGGTGGGTACGGCCTTTTGCGCCTGCTGCCGTTTCTGGATCCAGAAGCGCTTCGCGCCCGGCCGCGGCCGCTGATCGGGTTTTCCGACGGCACGGCGTTGCTGGCCTTCGCCGCCCGCGCCGGCGTCGCCGCTGTCCATGGCCCGGTGGTCACCCAGTTTGGAAATCTGGGCGACAGCGATCAGCAGGCGCTGCTTCGCTTGCTGGAGGATCCCGACCCCGGCGTGTTGCTGTCCGAAATGGGCAGCGTGATCCCCGGGCGCGCGGCCGGGCCGTTGCTGGGCGGCAACCTGGAGGTCTTCTCGCGCCTGCTGGGCACGCCGTTTCTGCCCGATCTCGACGGCGCCATTCTCTTCATCGAAGATCTCGGGGAACGGCCGTACCGCATCGATCGCTTGCTGACGACGTTGGATCTGGCGGGCGTGTTCAACGCGGTCAGCGGCGTGGTGATCGGCGACTTCATCGGTTGCGACGAACCGGAAGTCACCCGCGCTCAGTCGCCCACCGCCCAGGAGGTGCTGCTGGATCGCCTGAGCCGCCTGGCCATCCCGGTGGTGATCGGCGCGCCCGTCGGCCACGGCACCCGCAACCGCGCGCTGCCGTACGGGACGCTGTGCGAACTGGACGCGTTCAATGGCGTTTTGACCGCGCGCGAAGGGGTGGTGGCGTGATGGCCGGCGACGGACGCGCGGCCCGCCCGATCTTGACACCTGGAAGACGGAACGAGTACAAGCCGGAGGCAAAGCGAACGCATGTTCCGTGAAAACCTTCAGAAGCTAGTGAGTCGTCTGGACGGTGCCGTCGGTAGCTTGGTGATGGGCTTTGACGGGATCGCCCTCGATTCGTTCACGCGCGACGGGCAGGGCGGCCAGGTCGCCGACCTGCACACCGTGGCGATGGAGTTCGGTCACCTGGTCGGTCAAGCGCGCGGCGCCGCCGAGCGGGCGGAGCTGGGCGGTCTGCGCGAGGTGACCATCCGGACCGACAAGCTGACGGTGGTGATGCTGCTTTTGACCAAGGATTATTTTTTGGCCTGCGGGATCGTGCCCACCGGCAACGTGGGCAAGGCGCGCTATCTGGTCAAGCTGGCCGCGCCCCAGATCCGCGCGGAGCTGCAGTAGCCCGACCCATGGCGAAGAAGCTGCCGCCTCCCACCGTGCTCGTTCTGCACGGGCCCAACTTGAACCTGCTCGGCGAACGCGAGCCGGAGATCTACGGGTCGATGACGCTGGCCGAGATCGACGCCGAGCTGGGCGTCACCGGCAAGGCGGCGGGCGTGACCGTGCGGTCGCTGCAATCGAACCACGAAGGCGAGCTGATCGACGCCATCCAACAGGCGCGCACCGACGCCGACGTCATCATCATCAACGGCGCCGGCTTCACGCACACCAGCGTGGCCCTGCGCGATTCGATCGTCGCCAGCACGCTGCCGACCATCGAGGTGCACCTGTCGAACATCGCCGCCCGCGAAAGCTTTCGCCACCATTCGTTCCTGACCGCGGTGTGCGTCGGACAGATCTGCGGCTTTGGGCCGACCAGCTATCGGCTGGCCCTGGTGGCGGCCATCGACATCTTGAAAAAGAAAGGACGTCTATAGCGATGAACAAGCGCAATCAGTCGAAGGCCAGGCCGTCGGCTAGCGCCCCGGTTTCCGCCAAGGTTTCGAAGGCCGTCGACAAGTCGGCCGCAAAGAAATCGGTCGCGGGGAGCGGCATCGACCTCGACGTCGTGCGCGAGCTGGCGCGCATCGCCGGTGAATACAATCTGTCCGAGGTCGAGGCGGATCCCGGCGGCCACGTGCGCGTGCGCCGCCAGATGGCCGGCGGCTCGGTCGACGGCGGCCGGGCGGTGGTGCCGCTGCCTGCGCTGTCGCTGGCGCCTTCGCCGGGCTCGTCCGTCGGTGAGGCCGCTGCCGAGCCGGGCACGTTCGTCAGCTCACCGTTCGTGGGCACGTTCTATCGCGCCCCGTCGCCCGACGCCTCGGTGTTCGTCGAGATCGGGCAGTCCGTGCGCAAAGGCCAGGTGGTCTGCATCGTCGAAGCGATGAAGCTGATGAACGAGATCGAATCCGAGGCCGACGGCCGCGTGGCGGAGATCCTGGTGCAGAACGGCGAGCACGTCGAGTACGGCCAGCCGCTGATCCGACTGACCAAGGGTTGATCCCTGTTTAAGAAAGTCCTCATAGCCAACCGGGGCGAGATCGCCCTGCGCGTGATCCGTGCCTGCCGCGAGATGGGCTTGCGCTCGGTGGCCGTGCACTCGACCGCCGACGCCGACGCCTTGCACGTGCGCTTCGCCGACGAGAAGGTGTGCATCGGTCCGCCGCCCGCGCGCCTGAGCTATCTGTCCATCCCGGCCATCATCAGCGCGGCCGAGATCTCGGGCGCCGATTCGGTGCACCCGGGTTATGGGTTCCTCTCGGAGAACGCCCACTTTGCCGCCGTGGTTGAGAGCTGCGGCCTGCAGTGGATCGGACCGCAGCCCGACCTGATGCGCCTGATGGGCGACAAGGTTTCGGCGCGCGCGGCGATGACCGCGGCCGGCGTTCCGATCTTGCCCGGCACCGGCGTCATCGAGACCGATCGCGACGCCGAGGAAGCGGTCGAACGGATCGGCTTTCCCATCATCATCAAGGCGTCGGCGGGCGGCGGCGGACGCGGCATGAAGATCGTCGAGGACCTGTCACGGCTGTCGGCGCAGCTGGCCGCCGCGCGCTCGGAAGCGCAGGCCGGTTTTGGCAACCCGGCGGTCTATCTTGAACGCTATGTCGAACGCCCGCGCCACGTCGAGGTGCAGGTCCTGGGCGACGGCAGCCGGGCTATTTCACTGGGCGAGCGCGAGTGTTCGATCCAGCGCCGGCACCAGAAGCTGGTCGAGGAGGCGCCGTCGGTGGCGCTGGACGACGCCCGCCGGGCCGAACTGTTGGAGGTCGCGCGCAAGGCCACCGAATCGATCGGCTACAAGACCGTCGGCACGATGGAGTTTCTCCTCGACGAAGACAAGCAGTTCTACTTCATGGAGATGAACACCCGCATCCAGGTCGAGCACACCGTCACCGAAGAAGTCTTCGGCGTCGATCTGGTGCGCGAGCAGATGCGCCTGGCCGCTGGCGAGCCGCTGAAGCTGTCGTCGAACATCCGCCCGCGCGGGCACGCCATCGAGCTGCGCATCAACGCCGAAGATCCCAACACCTTCGCTCCGTCGCCCGGCCGGATCACCGCGCTGAACCTGCCCGGCGGTCTGGGCGTCCGCGTGGACACGCACATCTACAGCAACTACGTCGTGCCCTCGCACTATGATTCGCTGCTGGCCAAGCTCATCGTGCGGGCCGAGAACCGTCCGAACGCGCTGGCCCGGCTGCGGCGTGCCCTGTCGGAGTTCGTCGTCGAGGGCTGCAAGACCAACCTCGATTTCCATCGCCGCCTGCTGGCCAACCCCGACTTCGTGGCCGGGCGCCTGGACACCCATCTGGTCGAACGCCTTTGACCGCTGGGCGGCGCCGCCCACAGCGCCAAGACGCTAGACTCTTCGCGCCTTTACAGGTTTGCGGTTCGCGGTAACACTTGCTGGTAGCGCCCCCGTGATCAGCAAGAAGGACAAGATCCTGGCCGCGGCCCAGAAGTTCGTGGAACGCGGCCAGCTGGACAAGGCTTTGGCCGAATTCGCCAAGGTCGTCCAGGAAGATCCGAAAGACACCCGCACCTGGCTGAAGATGGCCGAGCTGCACGCCAAGCGCGGCGCCGCCGGGGACGCGACGGAGATCTATCTCAAGACCGGCGAGCAGTACTCCGAGCAAGGATTTTTCCAGAAGGCGGTCGCGGTCTACAAGAACGTGCTGAAGCTGTCGCCGGGTTTGGTGCAGGGGCACGCCAAGCTGGCCGACGCGTACAAACGCCTGGGCTTGATGTCCGACGCCTGGTCGCAATTCGATCTGGCGGCGGCGGCTTATCAAAAAGCCGGGAAGATGCCGGAGGCCCTGGCGGCCTTGCGCCAGATGGTGGAGATCAGCCCCGAGAACGTCGTCGCCCGCATCAAGCTGGCCGAGGCGGCGTCGCAAGCCGGCGACAACATCGAGGCGGTGCGGGAGCTGGGCAAGGCGGCGGAGAAATTGAAAGCGCAAGGCCGCACCGACGAGTTCGTGCGCGTGGCCGAGCGCTTGCTGTTTTTTCAGGCCGAAAACTTCGAGGTGGCGCGCGAGCTGGCCGACGTCTACATCAGCAAGAACAACGGCCGCCAGGCCCTGGCCCGGCTGCAGGGCGCGCTGAAGGCGGACCCGCGCGATCCGCGCAACGTCACGCTGATGGCCCGCGCCTTCGAACAGATCGAGGCGCCCAAGGCTGCCAAGGTGTGGAAGGAGCTGGCCCAGCTTCACGACGAAGGTGGCCGCAGCGGCGAGCGCGACGCGGCCATCCGCAAGGCGGCGGCGCTGGCGCCCGGCGACAGCGAGACGCAAGAGCTGATCAAGCGCTGGAACACGCGCTCGGGGCCGGTGATGACGACGGGCGGGATGGCGGGGCTGGCGCCGCTGCGATCGCTGGGCGCGCCGCCGCCTGCGTCGGGCGCGCCGCCGTTGCCTGAAGGTGCGGATGGTGGACGGCGTTCGTTGCCCACGCCGCTGGGGCTGACCAGCCAGGCGCGGTTCAAGATGGACATCGGCGCGGCGGCCACGGCCGGCGGAGCCGCGGGCGCGCCGCCGCCCAACCCGGACGTCTCGCGCATCATGGCCGAGACCGAGGTGTTCGTTAAATACGGGCTGCTCGATCGCGCGGTCGATCACCTGCGCCGGGTGTTCGAGATCCAACCGAATGATCAGCCGGCGCGCGAAAAACTGTCGGCGGTGCTGGCGCAGCTCGGCCGCAAGGCGGACGCCGCCGACGAGCTATTGCACCTGGCCGCGCACCTTCTGCCGACCGATCGCGCCGCCGCTCTGAAACTGGCCGGACGCGCGCTGGAGCTGGATCCCGCCTCGGAAAAAGCGCGCGCCTTGCTGGGCGCGCCGGGGGGCGGGCCGTCGCCGGCCGCGCCCAGCGCGATCACCTCGCAAGAGAGCGCGCGCAGCGGCCGCCTGGAGATCGCCTCCAGCGACGCTTTGGAAGCGTCGGACGACGACATCGTCGACGAGGATCGCCTGGGCGAAACCGACGAGGTGGAGATCGAAGTCGATCCGTACGCCGGCGGCCCCGAGGTGCTGGCCTTCGAGGACGATCCATTGTCCGAAGTGAACATCGCCCGGAATTCCCGCGAGGACGATCTGCTGTCCGAGATGGAGCAGGTGGATTTTTTCATGGAGCAGGCCATGCCCGACGAAGCAGGCGCGCTGCTGACCGATCTGCAGAACCGTTTCGGCCGCCACGACGCCATCGATCGCAAGCTGCATCAGGTCCGGCAGATGGTGCAGGCCCAATCAAGCGCCGGCGCGATCCCCGGCGCGCCGGCCACGGTGATCGACAAGGTTGGTTCGGGCGGCCGGCGCGGCGGCGCGCCGGTGGCGCGGATGGCCGACGGGCAAGCGGTTGACGTCGCGTCGCACGGCGATCTGGGCATCGCCTACAAAGAGATGGGCCTGTGGGATCCGGCCATCGCCGAGTTCAAGCAGCTGGCGCGTGATCCGCGCCGGCAGGTCTTCGCCCTGACGATGATCGGCGAGTGCCTGGAAGCCAAGGCGGCGTTCACCGACGCGGTGATGCGCTACAAGGAAGCGTTGAACTGCCCGCAGGCCACCGCCACCGAATCGACGCTGCTTTATTATTTGTTGGGTGGCGCCTTCGAGCGCATGAATGATCGGCAGGAGGCGCTGTACTTTTATGAGAAGGTCTCGCGGCGCGACGCCAAGTTTCGCGACATCGAGAGCAAGCTGGTGACGCTGAAGCCGCGCACCGCGCGGCAAGCATGAGCGCGGCGACGGAGACCGATCGGACGGCGCCGCTCGCCGATCGGGCGGTGGCTTTTTTCCGCGGCCTGCAGGACCGCGTCGTGGCCGCGCTGGAGCGAGCCGACGGCGGCGCGTTTCGCCAGGACGAATGGACCCGCCCGGGCGGCGGCGGCGGGCGATCGCGCGTGCTGGCCGACGGCGCGTTGTTCGAAAAGGCGGGCGTGAATTTCTCCGACGTGCACGGCCAGCTGCGGCCCGAGATGAGCAAGGCGCTGCCGGGTGAGGGCGCGGCGTTTCGCGCCGCCGGCGTGTCATTGGTGTTGCACCCGCAAAGTCCGCGCGTGCCCACCACCCACGCCAACTTTCGTTTCCTGCAGCGGGGCGACGTGGCCTGGTTCGGCGGCGGCGCCGATCTGACGCCGTACTACGCCGTCGCCGGGGACGCCGCGCATTTTCACCGCACGCTGCGCGCCGCCTGCGCGCGCCACGACGCCGGTTTTTTTCCGCGCTTCAAACACTGGTGCGACGACTATTTCTTTCTGCCGCACCGGCAAGAGCCGCGCGGGGTGGGCGGCGTGTTCTTCGACTATCTGGGGGCGGGCGCCGAGCTGACCGCCGGCCAGACGCCGGTCGCCGGCGTGGCCCGCCCGTCGCCGGTGGAAGGCGATCCCGAGCGTGTCTTCGCCTTCGTGCGCGACATCGCCGATTCGTTCGTCGACGCCTATCTGCCTATCGTTGAACGGCGGCGCCGCGAATCCTGGGGCGAGCGCGAGCGGCGCTGGCAGTTGGTGCGGCGCGGGCGCTATGTCGAGTTCAATCTGCTTTATGATCGCGGAACGGTCTTCGGCCTGCGCACCGACGGGCGCATCGAATCGATCTTGATGTCGCTGCCGCCGGAGGTGCGCTGGGAGTACGCCCACGCGCCCGAACCCGGCAGCCCGGAGGCGGCGACGGTGGAAGCGATCTGCGCGCGCCGCGATTGGGCGTCCGAACCCGACGAAGCTTGACACGGCACATTTGTTCCGTACCATACGTCTGTTCAGTGTCGACGGCGTGTGGATGAAAACGGAGGACAACGATGGGCTCGCTCACTTTGGTTCGAGACGATACCCGGGGCGTGCTGACGGATCGCCAGCAAGAGATCCTCGATTTCATTTCGCAGTCGATCGTCGAACGCGGCTATCCGCCGACCCTGCGCGAGATTGGCACGCACTTCGGCATCCGATCGACCAACGGCGTGAACGATCACCTGCGCGCCCTGGAGAAAAAAGGATACCTGCAGCGCGAGGATCTCAAATCGCGCGCCTTGCGCCCGGTGTCGATGGGCGGGCAGCCGTCGTTGTCGACGCGCGAGCGTGACGACGCCCGCGACGACATCGTCGAGGTCCCCCTGGTGGGGCGGGTGGCGGCCGGCGTGCCGCTGCTGGCGGTGGAGAACGTGCAGGATACCGTGCAGGTCGATCGCTTCTTCATCGGCCAGACGCGCGAGGTGTTCGCCTTGCGGGTGAAAGGCGAATCGATGATCGAAGACGGCATCTTCGACGGCGACTTCATCTTCGTGCGCAAGCAGCTGCAAGCCAACCGCGGCGACACCGTGGTGGCGATGATCAACGACGAGGCCACGGTCAAGCGGTACTACCCCGAAGGCGACACCATCCGCTTTCAGCCGGCCAACGCCAGCATGCAGCCGATCCTGGTCAAAAAGCGCGAGTTCAAGAGCATCAACATCATCGGCGTCGTCATCGGCGTCTACCGCAAAATGAACTAAACCGCCCCTCGCTGCGCGCGCTCCGGACGAAAAAGCCGCGCCGAAGCCCGGGGTGAGGGCCGTCTCGCTGCGAACGTGATCGGATTCACCGCCGGGACTTCGCGGCGTGTTCCGCGCAAAGGGCGCTGACAGAACGGCAGAAAGCGATCGCCGCGCGCGAAAAGGTCGAAGAAGACAGCGGCGATCGCCCCTGGCCTTGGCGTTGCAAAAGCGACGGGCATGCGCGTTCGACGTTGGGGGCCTTGGGTTCGCGTGATTGTTTTGATTGTTTTTTTCGCGGCGATGCTGGCGCTGAAGATTGGCGATGCGCGGGCGGACGACGCGGGAGTGACGCCGGCGGTGGCGACGACGGATGTGACGTTCACGCTGGCGCGGCTCGATTCGGAGGGGAAGCAGACGGTGCTGGACAGCAACGGCCTGGCGACGATGCTCAACGCCACGCGCTGTGCGTGTCCGACGAATGTGGTGGCGGCGATCAGTCTGACCGACGCGGCGGCGGCGACGCTGGGCAGTGACACGGCGGAGATCACGCTGGCGGCGGGCGCGGACTGCGACAGCGATGGAAATACCTGCCAGGCGATTGGCCCGACGCTGACGCTGACAGCGCAGAAGACCACCACCACGCAGACACTGGCGACCGCCGATCTGTTTTCGGCCATCGTCGGACAGGCCACGTGCTCCGCGCTGCCCAGCACGTCGTCGCGGCTGTGGGCGATCGTGCGCGTGAACGGCGAACGCACCGGGGCGGCGCCATCGCTGGCGCTGGACGTGGGCGCGGCGCCACCGGCCACGCCGACGGCGATCACCGTCACCGGCGGCGACAGCGATCTGCTGATCGGCTGGAAAACAACAGGCGATGTCAGCACGCTGGCTGGTTTTCAGGTGCTGTGTTTCCCCGGCCTGGCGTCGCCGCCAGCAGCGGCCTTCGCCGCCTGCAGTGAAGTGACTGCCAATGCCGCGGCGGCCACCCCGGACGCTGGGGCCGTCGACGGCGACGGCGGAAAGGGTGCGGCGGCGTTGGCTTCGCTGGATTCGTCGTTGGTGTGCTCGTCGCTGGTGGCAGCGGCGAACGGGTCCGTGCGCGTGAAGGGGTTGGCCAACGGTCAGCCTTATCAGGTGGCCGTGGTAGCCGTCGGCAGCGACGGCACGCCCAGCGCGCTGTCGCTGATCGCCGGCGGGACGCCCGCGCCCACGCTGGGATTCGCCGACCTTTATCGCGACAGCGACGGTCAAGCCTTGGGCGGTTGCGCGGTCTCCCCGGAAGCCACGCGCGCCGCCTGGTCACGGTGGTTCGGCGGCGCCGTGGTGGTGCTGGCGGCTTGTCTGGTCCGGCGGCGGCGCGCCCAGCCGCGCAAGCCGCGCACGCGGCGCTTCGGCTGGCGGTGGAGGCGCCGTCGCGGACCGCAGGTGTCGCGACGGTGGTCGGTAAGCAGACTCAGTCTGTTTGTCATCGTGGGGGCAGCGCTGGCGGCGGCGCGTCCAGCGCACGCCGGTGTCTTCGATCTGGACGACGAAGGCGTTGCCGAGCATCCGCCAGCCGCCCGAATTCCGCCGTCGCCGCGGCGCTGGAACGTCGAGCTGCGCTTCGGCCCTTATCGCCCGGCGGTGGACAGCGAATTCGCCGAGCGAAACAACAACGACCAACCATACGCCACGGAGTTCGGTCCGCGCCGCCGCTTGATGAGCCAGCTGGAATTGGATCGCCAGCTGTCGCATGCCGGTGGCACCTGGGCGCTGGGCATCAGCGCCGGATATTTTCGGGCCACCGCCGCCGCGCTGGAGCCGGACCTGCGCACGCGTTCGGGCGACCAGACGGCGCTGCGCTTGATCCCGCTGTCGGTGTCGCTGGTGTATCGGGCCGACTGGCTGCTGGAAAAGCAGAACGTTCCGCTGGTGCCGTACGCCAAGGCGGGCCTCGACTGCGGGTTGTGGTCCACGTCGGACACGTCACCGGCGGCGGCGTTGAGCGGCCGCACGCTGGGCTGGCACACGGCCGCCGGCGTGGCGCTGGCTCTGGACTTCATCGATCCCGCCGACGCGCGCGCCATGGATCAGGAGACGGGAGTGAACCACACCTCGCTGTTCTTTGAATTCACCCGCGTCTCCTTGGATGGACTGGGCGGCAGCCAGCAGATGCATCTCGGCGACACCACCTGGCTGGCCGGGCTGATGCTAGAGCTGTAAGACCGCGCCGTGAAGGTCCGCGCCGCGCCGCCTAGGGCATCGCGCCCTGGGTGATCCAGGTTTTGATCGTGGCGATCTGATTGGCGGCCATGGTGGCGCCGTTCGGCATGTGGCCGCCACAGCCGGACGGCGGGCTGGCGCTGCTGATCTTGATGTAGAGCAAACTGTTGTTCGGCTTGAAGGGCACGACGCGCTTCTTGGTGGAATCAAGCGCCGTGCAGCCGGCGTGGTCGGACGTGACCGACGCGGTGATGGCCGGGTAGGCGGCGGGCCCCGGCGTGAGGCTGTCCGCGATCTTCATGTCGAACCCGCCCTGGGTCATCTGCGAGAGGTGGCAGCCGCCGCAGTTGAAATAAAGGATGTACGCGACGTCGACGTTGTAAGACAGCGGGGCGTCGGATGTGTCGGCGCCCGCGTCTGATGCCGATGTGTCGGTGCCGGCGTCGGCGCGCGTTCCGCCCGAGCCGCTGCCGAATGCGCCGCCCGAGCCGCTGCCGAATGCGCCGCCCGAACCGCTGCCGAACAGTCCGCCCGAGCCGCCACCGGAACCCGATTCGCCGGAACCGCCTGAGCCGCCCGAGCCGCCGCGCGCGCCGCCGCTGCCCATGCCGGTTCGGCCACCCGAGCCCGGCATGTCACCGGTCTCGCTGCCGGTGCAGCCGGCGGCGACGATCAGCGACGCGAACAAGAGCATCAACGGGAACTTCATTGAATGAGCTGTCTCCTGAACCGACGGACAAAAAAACCAACTGTCGCGGCTCCCGCCCAACCCGATGAAGACCCACCCCGCCGCTTTGCGAGGGACGAAGCCTCAATGTTGCCACATTCCAGGGCGGCCCCGCCGACGGAAAATCCGCCTGCCAACTTTTGTTGTCAGTCGCTTTCAGACGGCGAAACTGATCAACGGCGCGCTGCTCAGTCGATTCCGCGCAGAGTCAGTTCTTTGGCGCGGTGGCAGCGGACCAAATGCCCGGGCGCGATCTCCTGCAGCACCGGCTTTTCCTGCTTGCAGATGTCTTGCGCGTAAGCGCAGCGCGGATGGAAATAGCAGCCGGAGGGCGGGTTGGCCGGGTCGGCCACCTCGCCGCGCAACACGATGCGGTTGGCGCGCTGGCGCGGGTCGGGTTTGGGCACGGCCGACAGCAGCGCTTCGGTGTAGGGGTGTTTGGGCGTCAAGAACAGCGGCTTGGTCACCGCCATCTCGACGATCTGACCGACATACATCACCGCCACCCGATCGCTGACGTGCTTGACCACGCTGAGGTCGTGGCCAACGAACAGGTACGTCAGGCCGAGACGCATCTGCAGCTCGACCATCAGGTTCAGCACCTGCGCCTGCACCGACACGTCCAGCGCCGACACCGGCTCATCGGCGACGATCAGGCTGGGGTTCAACGCCAGCGCGCGGGCGATGCCGATGCGCTGGCGCTGGCCGCCTGAGAAGGCGTGCGGGTAACGGCGGATGTATTCGGGCCGCAGGCCCACCATGCGCAGAAGTTCGGCGACGCGATCCATGCGCTCTTGCCGGTTGCCGACGTCGTTGGCCACGAGCGGCTCGGCCACGATGTCGAACAACGTGCGGCGCGGGTTCAGCGACGAGAACGGGTCCTGGAAGATCATCTGCATCTGGCGGCGCAGCGGGCGCAGCTGCCTTTTTTCCAGCTTCGCCACGTTCAGCACGTTGCCCTTGCCGTCGCGAAAAAAGATGTCGCCCGCCGTCGGATTGAGCGCGCGCAAGATACAGCGCGAGGTGGTGGTCTTGCCGCAGCCGCTCTCGCCGACCAAGGACAGCGTCTCGCCTTGATTGACGTGAAAGCTGACGTCGTCGACGGCGCGCACGGCGCCCACTTCGCGGCGCAGGAAGCCTTTGCGAATGGGAAACAGCTTCTGTAGACCTTTGACCTCCAGCAACGGTTGCGTGGTCGGGGCGGCCGCGGCGGCGGACTCCGTCGTCGTCAGGGTCGCGGTCATGGCGCTTTGTCCTCGTACAGGAAACAGCTCACGTCGTGGCGTTTGCCGACGGTGCGCAGGTTGGGCGCGGTGTCGTCGCAGCGGCCGGGCATGAAATCCGGACAGCGCGGGTGGAACGGACATCCGGCCGGGCGGTTGTGCGGGTGCGGGATCGATCCGGTGATGGTGGGCAGCGCGCTGCGGGTGGTGGAATGAATGCTGGGGATCGAACGCAGCAGGGCCTTGGTGTACGGATGCTTCGGAGCGTGAAAGATCTCGTCGACCGGGCCTTGTTCGACCACCCGGCCGAGGTACATGACCACGACCTCGTCGCACATCTCGGCGACCACGCCCAGGTTGTGCGTGATCATCATGATGGTCATCCCGTCGCGCTGTTGCAGCTGGCGCAGCAGATCCAGAATCTGCGCTTGCGTGGTGACGTCCAGCGCGGTGGTCGGCTCGTCGGCGATCAAGATGCGCGGGCCGCAAGACAGCGCCAGGGCGATCATGGCGCGCTGGCGCAGGCCGCCGCTCAATTGAAAGGCGTACTCGTCGATGCGGCGTTCGGGCTTGGGAATGCCGACCAGACGCAACATCTCGATGGACCGCTCGCGCGCCTCTTTCTTGGTGACGTGCTGGTGCAGGCGCACGGTCTCGATGATCTGGTTGCCGATGGTGTGCACCGGCGAGAACGACGTCATCGGCTCTTGAAAGACCAGGCCGATGTCGCCACCCCGGATGGCGCGCATCTCCGCGCTTTCGGGGTTAAGGCCGGCCAGATCAACTTCGGTCTCTTTACCGTCCGTTCCTTTGTGGCGCAGCAAGATCTGGCCGCCGGCGATTTTTCCGGGTTTCTCGACGATGCGCAGGATCGACCGGGCGGTGACGCTTTTGCCGCAGCCGCTTTCGCCGACGATGCCCAGCGTGCGCCGCGGGTAGAGATCAAAGCTGGCGCCGTCGACGGCCTTGACGATCCCTTCGTCCGGGTAAAAGTACGTCTTCAGATCACGGACCGAGAGGACCGGCGTCTCCGCTGGCGCCGTGCTCTCCGTTGGCGCGTTGCTGGTGGTCTCAGTGTCCATAAGGATCCGCCGCGTCACGCAGGCCGTCGCCCATGAAGTTGAAGGCCAGGATGACGATGATGACCGGCACCGCCGGCAACAGCAGCCACGGCGAGATGGCCAGCACCTGAACGTTCTGCGCCTGCTGCAACAAAACGCCCCAGCTGATCGCCGGCGGCCGCAAGCCCAGGCCCAGAAAGGAGAGCGACGTCTCGCTGATGATCATCGCCGGGATGGCCAGCGTCGTCGCCGCGATGATGTGGCTCAAAAACGACGGCACCAAATGGGTGAAGATGATGCGCAGGCGGCCGCACCCGGCCAGCTCGGCGGCCATCACGAAGTCTTCTTCGCGCAGCGACAGGAACCGCCCGCGCACCACCCGCGCCAGCTCCGTCCAGCCGACCAGCGAGATGATCAAGGTGATGGCGAAATACACCTGGGTGACGCCCCAGTCGTTGGGCAGCGCCGCCGCCAGACCCATCCAAAGCGGGATGGTGGGGATCGACCGCAGCACTTCGATCACCCGCTGGATCACCGTATCGATCCAGCCGCCGTAAAGGCCGGAGATCCCGCCCAGCAGCACGCCCAGCACCAGGCTCATCGCCACGCCGGCCAGGCCGATGGTCAGCGACGTGCGCGTGCCGTACATCAGCCGCGACCACATGTCGCGCCCTTGCTCGTCGGTGCCGATCAAGAACAGCGTGTCTTCGGCGTTGGTGCCCTCGTCGACGCCGATCAGGTGGCGGTTGGTGGGGATGACGCCCAGGAAATGATAGTCGTACCCGCGGGCGAAGAAGCGCACGTGGATCTTCTGGTTGGGATCGGGCGTGTAGACGCGCTTGAAGGTCTCTTCGTCGCGCGTGCCGCTCAGGCCAAAGACGTGCGGCCACAGGTGTCCGTTGTCGAACCAATGAATCCGCTGCGGCGGCAACAACGATCGCTGCGCCTCCGACGTCAGCGGGTTCGAGTAGGCGAGAAAGTCGGCGAAGATCACCACCAGATAAAAGGCCAGCACCACCGCCGTGCTGAACAGAGCCACGCGGTGCTTGCGGAACCGCCACCACATCAGCTGCCACTGGGTGGCCACCGACAGGCGGTCTTCGGCGCCCGACGCCTTTGGCGCCGGATCAACCTGGCCTGAGGACAGTTGCGGCTGCACGGCGGTGTCGGTGGTCATCTTCAGCGTCCGCCTTCAAAGCGGATGCGCGGATCGATCCACATTAACAACAGGTCCGAAAGAAACGTCCCGATGACCGTCATCAGACCCAGCAGCAGCACGATGGTGCCGGCCAAGAACATGTCCTGCGCCACCAGCGCCTTTAACAACAGCGGGCCCACCGTCGGCAAACCCAGCACCAGCGAGACGATGATGCTGCCCGACACGACATACGGCAGCAGATACCCGACCGTCGAGGCGAACGGGTTCAGCGCCACCCGCACCGGGTATTTCAAGATCACCCGATACTCGGGCAGGCCGCGGGCGCGGGCGGTGACGACGTACGGTTTGCGCAATTCGTCCAGCAGGTTGGCGCGCATGATCCGCACCAGCTGCGCGGTGCCGGCCAGGCCCAGGATGACCGCCGGCAGCGGCAGGTGTTTGCAGAGATCCCAAACCTTGGTCAGGCTCCACGGCGCGTCGGCCAGCTCTTCGCTGAAAAGTCCGCCCACGTTGATGCCGAAAAATCGAAAACCCAGATACATCAGCACCAGCGCCAGCATGAAGCTGGGCACCGCCAGGCCGATGAAGCCGATCGACGTCGCGATGTAATCACCGATCGAATATTGCCGCACCGCCGAGTACACGCCGATCGGCAGCGCCAGCACCCAGGTCAGGATGATCGCCGCGATCGACACCACCATCGTCAGGGTCAGGCGATCGCCGATCACGTCAGAGACCGGCCGGCCATATTCCATGGCCATCCCGAAATTTCCGCGCAGGACCATGCTCATCCAGCGCACGTACTGGATGTACATCGGCTTGTCCAAGCCGTACTGCTGGCGCAGAGCATCGGCCTCTTCCAGCGATACCGAGCTGCCCGAAGACGACATCTGGGCGATGTACGAGGTGATGTAATCACCCGGCGGTAGCTGGATCACCGTGAAAGAGAGGACGGAGACCGCCCACATCGTCAATACGGCCAGCAGCAGTCGGCGAACCAGGTACGCAAGCATGAGCAGAACTTTCGTCGGACAGAAAACAACGGCCGCCCGAATTGGGTCGAGCGGCCGTTTGGGTCAATTATTGAATCACGCCTTCAGAGACTATGCCTTGAAATAGAAAGTCGACGGGTGTGACGTGTTCGGCGTGCGGGCGTGCTGGGCGTTGGTCTG
>DASXQB010000294.1:0-4357 GCA_036493295.1 Polyangia bacterium
CAGCGTCGAGACCGGCGCCGCCACCGTGCCGATCGACAAACCGCCCAGCACGTCACCGGTAACCGACTGCGTCTGGCAGCAACGGCTGGGTGATCTGCAATTCGAGCTGGCGGCGGACGATCCACATTTCGCCGCGCCCGCCGAACAGGCTTATCGGCGCGCGCTGGCGGCGGCGTCTGGGTGCTTGCCCAGCGCTGACGAGATTCGCTTGGCCGCGTGGCTGGGCGCCGTCGATCTCAGGGCCGGCCGCTGGAAAGACGCGTTGGCGTTACTGGATCGCGCCCTGAGTGGAGACGGCGGCGGCGGCGATCTGGCGACGCTCACCAATCGGGCCATCGCGCTTGAAGCCTTGCGGAGCCGCGCCGCGGCCGCCGCGGCCTGGGATCGCGTCGCTGTCAAAGCCGCCGGCACGCCGCTGGGTCAGAAAGCTTTGGAGCACCGCGAGCGCAATCAAAGTATGCACAAGACGGCGGTAGAAGGAGGGGTTGCGGTCGTCGAGTTCTCAAACGTGCCGTCGCCGTTGCCCGGCATGAAACCGAGGCCGTAGCCCGCCACGGCGACATCGACCTTCCCGTTGCCGAGGAAACTCCCCGTCGTCACGGCCCACACTTGTTGCATGTGCGTGCTGTAGAGCGATGGCGTTTGGAAGGTGCCGTCGCCGTTGCCCACGAAAAATGGCGAGAGACGGAAGCCATACGCCCTGGGCCGTTGCTCACGACCGTGATGTCCGGCTTGCCGTCATTGTTGAAGTCGGCAGTATTTGGGCCAAAACCCGGCGACCGACCCAACTCGCCTTGTGGAACAGCAATTTCTGCTCGGGGACATTGTTCCTCTCGTGAAGAACCGATGATGGTTCCCATTTTTCGCGGTCCGACTGTCTAAAGGTGTAAATGCTCGGCGACCGCTCCGCCTGCACACATACCGAAATTGCCGGGGCCAATAAGAGCCGGGGCGGTGACATGAGAATCAACCTTGGGCTTATCGCCTGGTTCTCCTTCGCAGTCGCGTCGACCGCATTGTCCTGCGCCGTTGAATCGCCCGGGGCCGACGCAGATCGGCAATCGATGGACGCCCGCGCCGCCGAGGTTGCGGATCGCCCGGCTGACCACGGGCCTGGATCAGCAAGCGACGCCCCCCCGGACACGCCAACCAGTCTCCCCGTCGACACGCGCCTAGCCGATGCGAATGGCAACCTGGGCGATACGCGCGACGGCGGCGGCGATCGGGCTGGTGACGGCGCAGACAGCGACGCAACCCGAGACAGTCGCACCGATGCCGTCACCGATGGCCCTACCGCAGATGCCCTGCCAGTGGTTGTCAACGGTGGCGCGGGACCCGCATCGCTTCCCTTCATTCACCCGCTGTTCGCGAATCACATGGTTCTGCAACGTGGAATGCCGATTGGGATATGGGGTAAGGCCTCGGCCGGCGAGATCATTCGCGTCACGCTGGGCTCGCCAGCTGCGATGGCCACCGCCAGCATCAGCGTCACCGCCGCGGCAGATGGCGCCTGGCAGGCAATGCTACCAGCGATGGCGGCCGGCGGGCCGTTCACCCTGACCGTCGTGGGCGTCAAACAGACAGTCACCATTAACGATGTAATGATCGGCGAAGTATGGCTGTGCGCCGGGCAGTCGAACATGGAGTTCCAACTGTCGAGGGTCGCCGACGCCACACAAGAGATCGCCGACAGTGAGTATCCGGATCTACGATTGACCACCATCAGCACCGCGGCCAGCCTGTCTGAAGAGGTGACCGCGCGCCTGGTTCCCTGGCAGGTCAGCGCGCCGGCCAGCGCGCCCAATTTCTCGGCGGTCTGTTTTCTCATGGGCCGCACTATACAAAAGCAGTTGAAGGTCCCGGTCGGGCTGATCGCGGCGACATGGGGCGGCACCACCGCCGAAGCCTGGACCAGTGCCTCGGCTTTGGCCGCCATCGAGGATTTTCGCGATGCGCTGGCTTTGGTCGAATCAAAGAAGCCGGTGACTCAGACCGATCCGACGCTGCTTTACAACGGCATGATCAATCCATTGATCCGCTTTCGCCTGCGGGGCGTCGCTTGGTACCAGGGCGAGTCCAACGTCGCGCGGGGTTACCAGTATGGCCGCCTGCTGCCGACGATGATCACTGACTGGCGCAAGCGGTTCGCGCTGGACCTCCCCTTCGCGCTGGTGCAGTTGCCCAACAACGGGAACGCGCAGACCGTCCCCGTCGAGAGCGCGCCGTGGGCCATTCTTCGTGAGAACCAGGCGGCGGCAGCCGACGGGGTGGCGCCGGTGACGATGGTCGTTACCATCGACACTGGCGCCATCAACGCCGCCTTGCCTTCACCCGTCGACCTGCACCCGGTTAACAAAGCCGACGTCGGCAACCGCCTGGGGCGTTCGGTGCTGGAAGCGTTCTACGCCCAACCAGGACCTCGCTCGCCTATCTACGATCATTTTGCCATCGAGGGAAAAACCATCCGCGTCTTCTTCCGCGCTCTCGCCGCCAACGAGAACCTGATGGTTGGCAAGAAGATCGCCGTTGACCCGGTGACCGCCGATCCGACCGGCGTTCCCGCCGGTTTCGCCATCGCTGGCGCCGACAAGAAGTGGGTCGCCGCCGGCGCGGTCATCGACGGCGCGACGATAGTGGTCTCGGCAGCGACGGTGGCAGCGCCGGCAGCGGTGCGATATGGATGGGCAGCCGATCCGCCGGTCAACCTGTACGGCCAGGGCGGGATGCCGGTCACGCCATTCCGCACTGATCGCGACTATGGCGTGATGATAAGTGGCGGCAGCGGCGCTGGCATCAGCGCGCTGGGTGAAGGCGTTTTCAATCAAGGCGCAAAGGTGGCCATCAAGGCCACCGTCCCGGTCGGGAAGGCGTTCGATCGCTGGGTAGGCGACACGACGGTGCTTAGCAACCCGGCCGCAGCCGAATCAACGCTCAGCATGCCGGCGAGCTATGTCTCGCTGCGGGCATTGTTCAAGTAGGGGTGGAGCGTCCCATTTTCGGGCGCGCCAAGCGCGGATGTCATTCGCGCTGACGCTCTTCTTCAATGAGCTGGGCCGGACGACATCGTCACCGCAACACGAACTCCTTCGGATGATGACGGCCAGAGTTCCTCCAATCAATCCTCAAAGCGACCTTCCCCGATCGCCTCCTGCCCGCGCAATATGGGCTTTGGCCGAGCCACGCCAGCCCAGCCTCCCGGTTATTCCCCAGACGCACATCCCGAAGCAGGCGAGCTACGGATCTTGAAACGGCCTCGTTCGGCTCCACAAAGAAGGAAGGGGCGACGATCATCGAATCGCCCCAGGGGGAGGCGGTATCATGGAAAGGCGAGAATTTCTCATTCGGTCAGCGCGGGGCGGATCGCTGTTGTTGATTCTTCCCGCTGGTTGGGCGGTCGCGGGGTGCGGCAGCAACACATATGGCACGAGCAATGTGATGACGCCGCCCGCGGGAAACGCTCTGCTGTTCACTTCAAGTGCGGTGGATGGTCACAGCCATGACTTCACTATCGACTCGGTCGACCTGACCAGTCCCCCGGCCGCTGGGCTCTCGGGGAACACCAGCTTGGTGTCTGACCACATACATACAGTGTCGCTGTCTCAGGCCGAACTCGGTCAGATTGAAGCGGGCCAGACGGTCACGAAAGATACTTCGATCACCCAGTCTCACATGCACACGTTCGAGTTCAGCATGTCCGCCGGTGCCGCCTCCGGGTCGACCGGCACTGGTGGTACGACCGGCACGGGTGGAACGAGTGGCACGGGTGGAACGAGTGGCACGGCTGGCCACCCGGGCGGCTATTGAAGGAACTTCGCTTTTTTTGAGCCGTTCGTGCTGGTCGCGGCCTTTCTACGGTCGGAGCTGACCGCCTTGAACGGCGGGCCCCACGCTGGCAAGGTGAATCTACCCTGTGTTGGCATTGCGGACGCACGGATCATGGCTGCTGCTGTCTTGCGCGCTGGCGATCGGCTGTCAGGGTAATACTTCCAAGCCGTCGACGACCGGCGCGGCCGGCGCTGGCGCCGCTGAGGCCGGTGCTGGTGGCGCCGCGGGCGGTACCGGCGGCGCCGGAGGCTCTCGGAATGTGGGGCCACGGCTACGACTCAACGAAGAATGATAAGACCCGCTATTATGAAATTAGGCCGGCGATCCAAAGTTGGGCACTGGGACCTGGCACCCGGCTCAACCTGGCCCGTTGACGTCCCCGTTGCCGGTGCACTTGGCGCCATTCGAGTCCCTCAAGAACAAGATGATGATTGTCAGTGGACTGAGCACTCTGGTCAATGATCCAGACGGCACCAACGCCACCCATTCATTGCCCACAAGCGCCTGGCTCACTTCGGGCTACAAAAAGACC
>DASXQB010000295.1:0-27242 GCA_036493295.1 Polyangia bacterium
TCCTCGTCGAAGTAGCCGAAGGATGTGAGCATGCAATAAGCACCATCAAACTGTCGCTCGAAGGCCATCTCCCGCATGTCGGCGTGAACAAAGTTGACGGACACCGCGCGACGCTGGGCTTCGTCGGCGGCGCGAATCAAAAGCGGCAGGGAAAGGTCGAGACCGGTGACCTTGTACCCGCGATGGCAAAGTTCGACCGCGTGTCGGCCATAGCCACAGCCGACGTCCAGCAACTCGCCACCGAGCGCGGTCTCCAGCGATTTTTCGATGAACGTGGCTTCCTTGGCGGTCTGAGTGACGCTGATGAAAGGCAACGTCCGGGTGTAGTCCTCGTCGAAGACTTCCTCGAACCACGGCTTCGAACGCTTCGGCCGCCGCGGGCGAGGCGACAGAGCTTCGGGAACCGGAAGCGCGCTCAGCAGGTCGGCCGGCGTGCGCGGGCGCGCGGCGTTGGGCACGGGCGGTGGCGTGCCGGAGACAGGCGGCGGCGGCGGCACCGACTTGCGCGGACCGGGTGGTACGGTCGGCTCAGTATGCGACTGACCAATTGCTGTATCCATCAGCTCGACCTCGTCGTCGGCGCTGACGTCGCCGTCTGTCGCTCCGCCGGCGTCGGAGCGCGCTGCTTCGGCCATGTGGGCCAGAGTCGAAGCCAGCGGGGTCATGTTCCCCCCGCTGTCGACGTCCGGCAGCGGCCGCGCCGGGATCGCCCCGGCATCCGCTACCGAGGTCTCGACTGCCGCAGACGGAGCCGCTGGCAGCGGCGGAGGCGTCAGCCGAATCGGCTGAGGGGTCGGCCGGGGCGTCGGCGTCGGCGTGCGGTGCACCGGCGTAGGGACGGGCGACGACATTTGCGGCGTCGGGGTTGGCGTCGGCGTCCTCGGCAACGGCGTCGGTGTTTGTGGCGTCCGTTGGAACTCCGCGGTTTGTGGCAACGGAGTCGGTGTCCGCGGCAATGAGATGGGCGTTTGCGCCGCCAACGCGGGCTCTGGAGCCTCCGGCGACGGCGTCACCGGCGGCGGCGTAGGCGTCGACAGGAAATCCGGCACCGGGGTGGGCAACGGCGTCGGCTGAGCGTCGAACATCAGGCGCGGCACCTGAGGGTCCGTTGGAAGAGACAGCGTGATCTCCTCCGGACCCGGGGTGGGCTCTTCGATATTGAGAAGCGAATCGGAAGCTACCCCTACCAGCCCATTGGCGACGGCCGGCGACGACGCTGCCACCGGCTCTTCGGGCGGCGCTGCCTCGACGACGGGCATGCCGCGAGGCTGGGTCGTCCGACGCCTGCGGCCGGGCGCCGGCGTGGCGAAGTCTCCGCCCTCGATGGCGATGCCGCCGCTGGCCCGTTCAGTCGACGCCGGAATGCCCGCCGGCGGCGTCGGCGTCGAATACGACCCGTCGTCGTCGCCGGGCATGTCGGCGACGACCTCGATCTGAATCTCCATGGGCAGAGCATCGCCGTCGTCGTCACTGACAGCAGGCGGGGCCTGCGGCTGTTCTGGTTTACCCACCGTTTTCAGCTCTCGCTGCCTGGGCGGCGGACGGCAATGCGGCCCACCCGCAGTCCCATCTTGGTTGAGCTGCCGGCCGGCAACCCGTCCAGCGTCACCCGTCCCGGCTCGAAAAGGGCGATGGTAGTCGAACCCATGTGAAAAATTCCCAGCTCGCCGCCGCGGGCGATCGGTCGGGGGGCGCTGTACTGGCGATGGCGAACGCCGGCGCGCTGAAAGTGCTGGCCATGCGTGGCCACGTCGCCGTCGTACGAAGCGGTAACGTGGCCGACGCCGACCGCTGCCACCATCACCACGGCCGAAAGGCCGGCAGCGCCTTCGATGACGCTGATGAAGCGTTCGTTGCGGACGAACAACCCCGGCTCGCGGCGAACGCTGCCGGCGTTGACGGGAAACAGTAACCCGGGAATGTGGCGCCATCCGACCACGCCGCCGGCCGTCGGCGCGTGCACGCGGTGATAATCGCGCGGTGACAGATACGTCGTCAGGTAGGCGCCACCGCGCAGCCGATCAGCCAGCGCGCGCTCGTCGAGCAGTTCGTCCAACGTGAAGCGAACACCCTTTGCCTGGATCAACTGTCCGTCTTCGGCCAGCCCGCATTCGACCACCGTTCCGTCGGCGGGCGAGACCACCGCGTTCGGCGCCTGATCGATGGGACGCACGCCGTCGCGCAACCGGCGGGTAAAAAAATCGTCGACGCTGACGTATTCCGCCAGCGGCTTCTCCGCCTCGCTGACGTCGATGCCGTAGGTGCGCGCGAACCGCGTCAGCACCGCCACCCGCACCGAGCCAGGAAGTGCGCGATTGGCTCCCCAGCCGATGGCGCTGGATAGCGCCCGTTTGGGGAAAAGGCGCCAAACGGACCTCGCGGCGCGATCGCTAAAAGAGAGCCCTCCCATGGAATTCTGCGGACTTCCGCGGCCTCGGAATTTTAGGCCACCTGGTTTTCCAGGTCAAACAACGAGCGCGGAAGATGGCTGAGGCCCCCTTCCGCGGCCATCCCCACGCGGCAAGAGACGAAAAGCAGATCGGCTCGGCTCGCGCAGTCTCGGGCCGGCAAAGCCCGCCTTCGATCCCAACCGGAGCCTCGCTATTCCCGTCCAGGAGGCGCGGCTCCGCCGCGCCGGCCCCCTTGCGCGAGCAACTCCGTTGGGGGGCGACGTGGGGGGATTTAATCCCCCCACGCGCGAGCGAAGCGAGCCCCTAGCTCGCCCGTTTCATGCGCAGGCCGTTCAGCTCGTCGAGGAACTTTCCGGTGGTCTCGATGCTGTTCTCCAGCGACTCGATGACCAGGCTCAGCAGCCCCTCATTTTCGTAGCGCAGCACTTCGTAATAACGCTGCCGCTCAATCGAGTGGATGACCGCCGGCAAGTATCCGTGCCGCAGCAACATGAAGTTCATCAGCAGCCGAGCGACCTTGCCGGAGTTCTTGGTCCACGGGTACGTCGTCAGCAGCCGGTGGTGCGCCTTGGTGGCGCGGGTGATCGGGTGCAAGTCGCGGAACTCCTCCGACTCCAGCCAATCGCCCAGCTTTCGCATCTTGTAGGAGATTTTCTCGGGCGGCGCGATCTCGTGATAGTAGAGCCGGTGCAGCGGGTTCTCCCGCCGATACGGGTAGCCCTTGGCGGCTGCCTCCGGGGTCAGGATGGCGTAGAGCCTCCGTACCAGCTCCAGGTCGACCGGCAGCGGCTTCTTCGTGTTGTTGGCTTCCTCACGAACAAAGTCGACAGCCAGCTTGTGGTTGCGAACCTCTTCGTACATCGGGATCAACGTGACGTCGCTGATGATGCGCTGGTCGATGGCCGCCTTCAGCTCGGAGTACGAGAGGACGACGCCCTCGAGGGCGTTGTCGTGAAAGATCCAAGAGACATCCAATCGATCCTGGTAGGTCTTGATCAGGTTCGGCGGAAAGCTAGCCAGCTTGTTCCGCACCGCTTCCATCTTCGCGTCGAGCTCGAAGAACTTGGCGTCCATCCCCATCTCCTGCGTTCTGTCCAGTTGACCGAAAGTGGCCCCTCAAAGCAGGCGCCCCCACAACAAACGGGGCCAGTGTACCTCCTGTTAACCCTTTAGTCAAGCGGGGTTAGCTGTGATTGGCGGACTGCGAGCCGGGGCACATCCGTCCGCCTTGGCCACCCAGCCCCCGGCTTTTCCCCCCCGCTGTCCATCCCTACGCGGCCCACCGCCCGGTCCGACGATCGACGGCCCTCCGACGCTTGATCCCATGGCAATCATTGGCGAAATCGCCGAGGCAAAACTTGACAGGGCAAGCAGTCAGGCAAGAATTGCCAGGGCTGCTTGGGCGCTGGGCGACGCCGACCCAACAAGCCGCCTCGCCGCCCCCATCTATATAATGACCGGTCCTGCGCTTTCATTTTCCGACCACCAACCGGTCCTGCTGGACGCGGTTTTGCAGCACCTCGCCCCGGCCCCAGGACGTCGGTACTGCGATGCGACGGTCGGTCTGGGCGGCCACGCCCGGGCGGTGCTGGAACGATCGGGACCGGACGGTCGGCTGATCGGTCTCGATCGCGATCAAGAAGCGCTGCGGACAGCCGCGGTCCGGTTGGCTTCGTTCGGCGATCGGGTCTCGTTGATCCACGCGCCGTTCTCGCAAGTGGGCAAAGTCCTGAATGAACTGGGCGCGATCCCGATCGACGGCTTCGTGGTCGACCTGGGCGTGTCGTCGCCGCAACTGGACACCGCCGAGCGCGGCTTTTCGTTTCAGCGCAATGGCCCGCTGGACATGCGCATGGATCAAAGCCAGGGCGAGACGGTGGCCGACCTCTTGCTGCGCGTGGATGAGATCGAGCTTGGTCGCATCCTGCGCGAATACGGCGAGGAGCGCTATGCCGCCCGCATCGCGCGGTCAATCCTGCAGGCGCGCGATCGCGGCGAGCTGTCATCGACCGATGCGCTGGGCGCGCTGGTGGCCCGTGCGCTGCCTCATCACGAGCGTCACAAGAACCCGGCGACGCGCACCTTCCAGGCGCTGCGCATCGCCGTTAACCAAGAGCTGACCGAACTGGAACAGTTCCTCGACCAGATGGCCGACTGCCTGCGCCCGGGCGGCCGTATTTGCATCATCGCCTTTCACTCGCTGGAGGATCGCATCGTCAAGCATCGGCTGCGCCAACTGGCGGCGCGCAACGGCCCCACACCACCCAAGCTGCGCTTGCTGACCAAGCACGTGGTGGTGGCGGACGAAGCCGAGCGGTTGGCCAACCCACGCGCGCGCTCGGCCAAGCTGCGCGCGGCGGAGAGGATCTGACGTGCAGCCGGTGGTGGAAGGCAATGGGGTCGGCAAAAGGCGCGGCGTCGGCGTGGGTGGATTCTTGATCGCCCTCTGCACGGCCGGTGCGCTGACCCATGTCGGCGTGCGCATGAAAGGCATCGAGGTCGCCTACGATCTCGGCCGGGAACGGCGCACCAGCACTGAGCTGGAAGAACAGCGCCGCCGCCTGCAGATCGAGATCGGGATGTTGAAAGACCCCGGCCGGGTGGTCAGCCTGGCCCGCGACAACCTGCAAATGGGACCACCCGCCGCCGGCGACATCGTGCGTGCCGGCCCGGGCGCGCTTTTGGCCTTGCCGCTGCCCGCGCCCGACAAGCCGGCACCCGCAACCGCCCGAAGCAAGCCGGCCAAGCCGGCGATCAAACCCGCGCCGGCTCTTGCACCGACGCGAGCCGCGGCGCCTGCTCCCGAACGCACCGCCGACGACAACGCCGCGGAGGACCAATGATCGCCGCCACCCGCTGGACGCGCATTCGCCTGGTCGCTTGCGGGGTCGGCTTTGGTTTGCTGTTCACGGCGGTCGGCCGCCGCGCCTATCACCTGCAGGTCGTGCAGGCCGACCACCTGCGCACCATGGCCGAAGAACAATACCTGCGCGAGATCGAGCTGCCGCCCCGGCGCGGTCGCATCCTGGATCGCAACGGCGCCGAACTGGCGTCCACCGCCGACGTCGATTCGATCTATTGCAACCCGCGCCGCCTGTCCGACGTGCGCGATGCCTCCCGCCGCCTGGCCTATGTGCTGGGCCTGGAACGCCGAGAGCTGGAAAAGAAGCTTTCCCAAAAACGGTTCTTCGCCTGGGTCAAACGCAAGGTCACGCCCGACGAGGTGACCGCGGTCCGCGCCCTGAATCTGCCCGGCATCGCCTTCACCCGCGAGCCGCGGCGTTTTTATCCCAACCGCACGCTGGCGGCGACGGTGATGGGTCACGCCGGGTCGGACGGCGGCGGCCTGGACGGCGTCGAGCTGTCGTTCGACAAATACCTGCGCGGCAGCACATCGTCGGTGCAAGGCGTGCGCGATGCCTTGGGTCGCGATCTGATGATCGAAGGCATGGCCGACACGCCCACCGGCGTGGGCAGCGACGTCGTGCTGACCATCGATCGCTACCTGACCTTCGTCACCGAAAAGGCGCTGGCCGACGCCACCGCCGCCCACCACGCCAAGTCGGTCATCGCCGTGGTCATGGATCCCTCCAACGGCGAGGTGCTGGCCATGGCGTCGACGCCGACCTACAACCCGAACGATCCAGGCGCCGCAGCCGAGAACGGCGCCCGCAACCGCACCATCACCGACGCCTTCGAACCGGGATCGACGATGAAGACGTTCACCATCTCGGCGGCGCTGGACGCTCGGGCGGTGCGCGCCGACGAAAAATTCGACTGCTTGATGGGCCGCATGATGGTCGGCCGCTATCAGATTCACGACACGCACCCGCACGGCGTGCTGACTGTCGCCGAGGTGTTCAAGTTCTCCAGCAACATCGGCGCCACCAAGATCGCCCGCCGCCTGGGCCGCGACGAATTCGCCCAGGCGCTGGACCGTTTCGGCTTCGGCCACCCGACCGAGATCGGCCTGCCCGGCGAACGCGCCGGTATCATCCGTCCGGTCAGCAAGTGGGGCGACATCGGTTTCGCCAACGCTTCGTTCGGCCAGGGTTTGACGGTGACGCCGCTGCAGATGATCGCCGGCGTCAGCGCCATCGCGGCTGGCGGCGTCTACCATCAGCCGCACGTGGTGGCGCGCATCGTGAACCAGGACGGCAGCGTCGAAGCGCCCGCCTTGCGCCCGGACCGGCGCGTGATCTCGGCGGACGCCGCGCGCACCATGGTCGGCATCATGCGCGGCGTGACCGAGATCGGCGGCACCGCCAAGCAAGCGGCCATTCCCGGTTACCCGGTGGCCGGCAAGACGGGCACCGCGCAGAAGGTGGCCAACGGGCACTATGACTCCAGTAAATGGGTGTCATCGTTCGTCGGGTTCGCGCCCGCCGACGATCCGCGGGTGGCCATCATCGTCATCGTCGACGAGCCGCAAGGCGATCACCTGGGCGGTGCGGTGGCGGCGCCCGTGTTCCGCGAGATCGGCGAACAAGCCCTGCGTTACCTGCACGTCCCTCCGTCGGCGGCGGCGCTGGCGGCGGCCAGCAAAGCGGACAACGCCGCCGCTAAACGCGGCAAACCCGCCGCTGCAGTGAACGCCGCCGACGCCGACGATGACGTCAGCGCCGACTTCCCGGCCAGCGACGCACCCATCGACGCCACGCTGGCCGAGGGCAATGAACTCGACGGCGACTGGGACACCAGCGACGGCGTGGACGGAACGGCCTCCGCCGGCCGCAGCGACGCTGTGGTGGTGCCGAACTTTGCCGGGCTCAGCATCGCCGAGGCTATTCACGCCGCCCGCCGCAGCGGCGTCGAGCTGTCCTTCGACGAGACCACCGGCGGCCCGAGCGGCGTGGCCATCAAACAAAAACCGGCGCCCGGCCCCGCCACACGCGGCACGCCGATCCGCGTGGCCTTCGGTCGCCGCGAATGAGTGCGCCCGCGTTTCAACTGTCGGCGCTGCTGGCCGGCGTGGAGGGCGCCGTGGTCAGCAGCGGCGCGCGCGCCGAGGACATCACCGTCGCCGACGTGCGCGACGATTCGCGCCTGGTACAACCCGGCGACCTGTTCATCGCCGTCCCCGGCACCGCCGCCGACGGCCGCGCCTTCGTCGCCGAGGCTATTCAGCGCGGCGCGCGCGTGGTGGTGACCGAAGGCAGCGGCTTGCTGCCCGACGCCGGCGCGGTCGCCGTGGTGACGGTGACGAACGCCCGCCAGGCCCAGGCGCTGATCGCCTCCAACCGATTCAAGGACGGCGCGGCACTGGATCTGATGGCGGTGACCGGCACCAACGGCAAGACCACCACCACCTATCTGGTCGAAGCGATGCTGGCGGCGACGGGATTGGTCCCCGGCGTGATCGGGACGGTCAGTTATCGCTCGGCAGCGACAGGCTGGCGCGGCGGGGCGAGAGCGGCGTCGCTGACCACGCCGGGTGCGCTGGCCTTGCACGCCCTGCTGGCCGAGATGCGCGCCGCCGGCACCACCGACGTGATCTTGGAGGCGTCGTCGCAAGCGTTGGATCAGCGGCGATTGGACGGCTGCCGCTTTCGCGTGGCGGCGCTGACCAACGTGACGCAAGACCACCTCGACTATCATCAATCGATGGACCGGTACTTCGACGCGAAGGCCATCCTGTTCGAACGGCTGCTGGATCCGGCGCGCGGCGTGGCGGTGTTCCTGGTCGACGGCGACGCGGGCCGGAAGATGCGGCGGCGGGTGCGCGGTCTGCCCACGCTGGGCGTGACGGTGAAGACCGCGGCGCCGGGGGCCGACATCGCCGTCGCCGAACAACAGTTGTCGGCAGACGGCACGCGGGCGCGTTTTTCCACGCCGGTGGGCCCGATCGACGTCGCCTCGCCGCTGGTGGGTGAGTTCAACCTGGCGAACCTCGCCACCGCCGTCGGGATGGGCGTGGCGCGCGGCCTGCCACCCAAGGCGATCGCCGCCGGCATCGGCGCGTTGCCCATCGTTCCTGGCCGGCTGGAACGGGTGGCCAACCAGCGCGGCGTCTTGTGCGTGGTCGACTATGCCCACACGCCCGATGCCCTGGAGCGGGCCATCGCGGCGCTGCGCCCGCTGACCAGCAAGCGTCTGTTCGTGGTCTTCGGCTGCGGCGGCGATCGCGATCGGGGCAAGCGCCCGCTGATGGGCGAGGTGGCGGCGCGCGACGGCGACATCGCCATCGTCACGTCGGACAACCCGCGCACCGAAGATCCCGAATCGATCGTCGACATGGTCGTCGACGGCGCCCGCCGCGCGCTGGCGCCGGAGCTTTCCGCCGACGAATTGCCCGGCGCGTTTCGTGGTTTCGCCCGCGTCGTCGATCGACGGGCGGCGATCAAGCTGGCCGCCGCTTCCCTCCAGCCGGGCGACGTCCTGCTGATCGCCGGCAAGGGCCACGAGGACTATCAGATCATCGGCACCACGAAATACCCGTTCGACGATCGCCTGGTAGCGGCAGCGGCGCTGGCGGGCCGCGACGAGGGCGGACAATGAGCGCGGCGCCCGCCAGCCACGATCTTGGTTTCGCCGTGGCGGCGATGAACGGCACTGTGATCGCCGCCGGCACGCGTGGTGATCGGTTTGCCGGCGCGTCGACGGACAGCCGGTCGGCGCAGAGCGGACAGATCTTCTTTGCGTTGCCGGGCGAGCGTGTCGATGGGTTCTCCTTCGCCGGGCCAGCGGCGGCGGCCGGCGTCGCGGCGATCGTCGTGCAGGCCGGACGCGGCGTGCCCACTGGCTGCGACGGCGCCACGGTCATCGCCGTCGACGATCCGCGCGAGGCGCTGGGCGCGCTGGCCCACGCCGTGCGCGGGCGTTTCACCGGCACGGTCATCGGCGTCACCGGTTCGAACGGCAAGACCACCACCAAGGAACTGATCGCGGCGGCGCTGCGCCCGCTGGGTCAGGTGTTGCGTACGGCCGGCAACCTGAACACGGACGTTGGTTTGCCGCTGACCATCCTGGCAGCCAGCGGCGGTGAAAAGGCCTGGGTGCTGGAGATGGCCATGCGGGCGCGCGGCGAGATTGCTTACCTGGCGCGCATCGCCCGGCCGCACATCGGCGTCATCACCAACGTGGCCGGCGCGCACCTGGAACGTCTCGGCTCGCTGGAAGAGGTGGCGCGCGCCAAAGGCGAGCTGTTCGCCGAGCTGCCGCAAGGCGGAATCGCCATCCTGCCCAATGACGAACCGCTGGTGACCGCGCAGGCGGTGCACATTCCGGCCGCGCGACAGCTCCGGTTCGGTGTCGGCTCTGGCACCGACGTGCGCGTGATGGAGGTGATCCCGGCGGGCGCCGCCGGCGCGGTGGTGCGGTACGCGGTACGCGACATTCCCCTGGTGGTGCGCTTGCCGTTGCCTGGCCTGCACAACGCGCGCAACGGCGCGGCGGCGCTGGCGGTGGCGCTGGCGGCCGGCGTTCCTGTCACGACAGCGGCGCGCGCGCTGGAATCGCTGACGCTGCCGCCCCACCGTTCGGCGGCAGTCGACGCCGGCGGGCGCACGGTGCTGGACGATTGCTACAACGCCAACCCAGCGTCGATGCGCGCGGCGCTGGCGGCGCTGCTGTCGTCGGTGGGCGCAGGCCGACCGTTCGCCATCCTCGGCGACATGCTGGAGACCGGACCCGACGCCGAGACCCTGCACCGGCGGATCGGCGCCGAGGTCGCCCCTCGCCTCGCCGGCCTGGTCGGCGTGGGACCGCTGGCGGCGGCGATGGTGCAAGCGGCGCGCGCCGCCGGGTTGCCGGAAGCGCGCGCGCTCAGCGTGGCCACCCCCGAGGAGGCGGCGGCGCACGTGGCGCCGTGGACGCAACCCGGCGACTGGATCCTGGTCAAGGCATCGCGCGGCATGAAGCTGGAAGGCGCGGTCGCCGCGCTTGGCCGGTTGCTGGCCCCGGGCGCCGCTGCTCCCAAAACAAGATAGGCTGAACGACACCTCGCCCCCGCGAAGCGAAAGCAGAAAACCAACGCATGCTGTTTCACCTCTTCAATGCGCTCCGCGAAAAAATGCCGGGGGCGAACGTCTTTCGTTATGTCTCGACGCGCGTCGGGTTGGCCACGCTGACGTCGCTGCTGATCACCTTCATGGTGGCGCCGTGGTTCATCCGCCGCGCCCGCGCCAGCCAACTGGGCGAGGTCATTCGCGAGGACGGCCCGGCCAGTCACGCTTCGAAGAAGGGCACGCCAACCATGGGTGGCGCGCTGATCATCCTGGCGCTGGTGGCGGCCACCGTTTTGTGGTGCGACCTGCGCAGCACCCTGATCTGGCTGGCGCTGCTGGTCACCGTCGGCTTCGGGGCGATCGGATTTCTCGACGACTATCTGAAGCTGTCGCGCCGAAACAAGAAAGGCCTGCCGGGTCGGCTGAAGATCGCCGGACAGCTGGTGATCGGCGGCGTGGCCTGCGCCTGGCTGTTCACCGGCGAGGCGCTGCCGGCCGACGTGCGCTTGCGGCTGGCGTTGCCGCTGGTCAACTTTCACCACACGTCGCTGGCGCTGCCGCTGGCGGCGTATCTCGGCTTTGGCATGTTCACGCTGGTGGCGACGTCCAACGCCGTCAACCTCACCGACGGTCTGGACGGCCTCGCCATCGGGCCGGTGATCATCTCGTCGTTCACGTTCTTGCTGCTGGCGTACGCGGCCGGCACCACGCTGCGCAGCTTCAACATCGCCGGTTATCTGGGCATGCCGCACGTCCCGGGAGCCGGCGAGCTGGCGGTGTTCTGCGGGGCGATGGGCGGCGCGGGCATCGGGTTTCTGTGGTTCAACACCCACCCGGCGCAGGTGTTCATGGGCGACGTGGGCGCGCTGTCCCTGGGCGGCGCCCTGGCCTTCGTGGCGCTGGCGTCGAAGACCGAGCTGTCGTTGCCGATCATCGGCGGCGTGTTCGTCACTGAAGCGGTCAGCGACATCATCCAGGTGGCGTACTACAAGCGCACCAAAAAGCGCGTGTTCCTGATGGCCCCCATTCACCACCATTTTGAAAAGCTGGGCTGGCCGGAATCGCGCATTGTGGTGCGTTTTTGGATCGTCTCCTTCGCTTGCGCCATCCTGGGCCTGATCCTGACCTTGAAAGTGCGATGAACGGCGAGCTGGAAGGAAAACGCGTGTTGGTCGTCGGCCTGGGAAAATCCGGGGTGGCGGCGGCGTTGTTGTGCGTGGCCCGCGGCGCCGCTTTGGTGACGGTCACCGATCGCAACAGCGCGGCGCAGCTGGCCGGCGCGCTGGCCAGGCTGCCTTCCAACGTCCGACAAGAGCTAGGCGGTCACCGACAGGAGACCTTCGTCGGCAGCGAGCTGATCGTCCTTTCGCCGGGCGTGCCGCCGATCCCGGAGATCGCTGCCGCCCACGCCGCCGGCGTCCCCATCATCGGTGAGCTGGAGCTGGCCGCCCGTTTCATCGAAGCACCGTTGGTGGCCATCACCGGCACCAACGGAAAATCCACCACCACCACGTTGTGCGGCCTGATGCTACGAGCGACGGGCGCGCCGACGTTCGTGGGCGGCAACCTGGGCACGCCGCTGGCCGAAGCCGTCGGCACGCCGGCCGCTGGCGCGCGCGGGTACTGCGTGGTCGAGGTGTCCAGCTTTCAGTTGGAGACCACCAAGACGTTCCATCCGCGGGTGGCGGTGCTCCTGAACATCACGCCCGACCATCTGGATCGTTACGCCAGCATGGACGAATACGCCGCGGCCAAGGCGCGCATCTTCGCCGGCCAAGGTCCCGGTGATTTCGCCGTGCTCAACGTGGACGACCCGCTGGTCATGCGGGCAGCCAGCGGCGCGCAAAGCCGAAAGCTTTCCCTCTCGACCGAGCATCGCATCGACGGCGCCGGCGGCTGGGTCGAAGGCGACGATCTGATCGTGCGCTTGCCAGGCGCGCCGGTCGAGCTTTACCCCGGCACGCTGCCGGCGCTGGTCGGCCGGCACAACCAGCAAAACGCGCTGGCGGCGTTGCTGGCGGCGCGGCTGGCCGGGGCCTCGGCCTCGGAGGTGCGGCGCGCGCTTCTGGAATTTCGATCGCTGGCCCACCGCATGGAGCTGGTGGCGGAGAAAGACGGCGTCTCGTACTACGACGATTCGAAGGGCACCAACGTGGGCGCCGTGGTGGCCACGCTGGCCGGATTTCCGCGTCCGGTGGTGCTCATCGCTGGCGGGCGCGACAAGGGCGGCGACTATGGCCCGCTGGCCGATGTGCTGGCCAAGGTCGGTCGCGCGGCGGTGTTGATCGGAGAGGCGGCGGAGCGCATCGCCAAGGCGCTGCCGGCGGCGTTGCCCGTGCACCGCGCCGCCAGCATGGACGAAGCGGTGGCGCTAGCGGCCGAGCTCAGCCGTCCTGGCGATGCGGTGGTGCTGTCGCCAGCCTGTTCCAGCTTCGACATGTTTCGCGACTACGTCCATCGCGCCGACGTCTTCCGCGCCGCCGTGCGCGCGCAGGTCGGTCCCAGCGACGACGAGCCATCGCCGCCCACCCTTGCCGAACGGAGCCTTTGATGGGCATCAGCGTGACCGGTCCTGGCGCGGACGCCCGTTCCCGATGGGGCGCCTCCGTCGCGGCGGCCGTACGCCAGCGCTGGGAAACCGTGCTGCGGCGATTTCACCGCGATTCATCGCTGGGTGGCGCGTCCGGCGATGCCCGGCCGCTGATTCGCCCCAGCGAGATCGGCGTCGATCGCGTGCTGTGCGGCGCCGTGCTGATGTTGGTGGGATTCGGGATGGTGATGGTGTTTTCGTCGGGCGCGGTGTTCGCCGCGAAAAAATACGGCGATTCGACCTATTTTTTGAAGCGCGAGATCATCTACGCGGTGGTTGGGCTGGCGGCGATGTCGCTGGCCTTGCGCACCGACTATTCGATCTACCGGCGCCTGGCCTATCCGCTGCTGGGCGTGAGCATCTTGACCTTGGTGGCGGTGCTGAAGATCGGCTCGCGCGCGGGCGGGGCCATCCGCTGGTTCCGCCTGGGCCCGCTGTCTTTTCAACCGAGTGAGCTGGCCAAGCTGGCGCTAGCGGTTTACCTGGCCACGCTGCTGGCGCGCCAGGCGGAAAAAGTGCGGGTGTTCTCGGTCGGGTTTCTGCCGCCGCTGCTGGTGACCGGAACGATGATGGGGCTTCTGCTGAAGCAACCGGATCTCGGCACGGCGGTGATCTTCGGCGTGGTGGCGCTGGGTCTGCTTTTCATTGCCGGCACGCGCACCAGCTATTTGATCCTGGCGCTGTTGGTGGCGGCGCCGGCGGGGTGGAAGTTCATCGTCTCGACGCCGTTCCGCATGCGGCGGATGCTGGCGTTTTTGGACCCGTGGGCTTTCCGGCGCGACGTCGGCTATCAGATCACCGAATCGCTGATCAGCGTCGGGTCGGGCGGCGTCACCGGCATGGGCCTGGGCGACGGCCGGCAGAAATTGTTTTTTCTTCCCGAAGCGCACACCGATTTCATTCTATCGATCGTCGGCGAGGAGCTGGGTCTGCTGGGGATCTTGTTCGTCATTGCCGGCTTCGGCGTGCTGGTGTGGCGCGGCCTGCGCGCGGCGTACCGGGCGCGCGACGTGTTCGGCTGCTACCTGGCCTTCGGCATCACCGCGATGTTCGGATTGCAGGCGCTGGTGAACATCGGTGTGGTGCTGGGCTCGCTGCCCACCAAGGGACTGCCGCTGCCGTTCATCAGCTACGGCGGCAGCTCGCTGGTGGTCAGTTTGTTCATGGCCGGCATCCTGGGAAATATTTCGGCGCGCAATCCGGAACCGCGCGACGGCCTGTGGGCCGGCCTTCACGCGCGCGCCGCCAAGACCGGCAACCGGCGCCTGGATGACGGCCCGACCATCGTCGTCGAGGTGGGCCCACCGCGCGACGGTCAACCAACGGCTCCCTCGCGATGACGGCCGAAGGGATGCGGGTCTTGATCGCCGGCGGCGGCACCGGCGGTCACTTGTATCCCGGCATTGCTCTGGCCGAGGAGATCAAGTCACGCCCTGGCGGCGAGGTGCTGTTCGTGGGCGCGCAGCGCGGCCTGGAAGCGAAGGTGATTCCCGCCGAAGGCTATCCGCTGGAGCTGCTGGAGGTCAGCGGCATCAAGCGCACCGGCATGCGCGGCCTGGTCAAGGGCCTCATCAAGCTGCCGCGCGCGCTGGCCTTGTCGCGCGACATCCTGAAGCGCAACGATCCGTCCGTGGTGGTGGGCGTGGGCGGTTACGCGTCGGGGCCGATGGTCCTGATGGCGTCGCTGATGGGTTTTCCGACGGCGATTCAAGAACAGAACAGCCACCCCGGGCTCACCAACAAGGTGCTGCGGCGATTCGTCGACCGGGTGTTCATCGCCTTCGACGACGCCCGCAAGCAGCTGGGAAAAAAGAAGACCACGCTGACCGGCAACCCGGTGCGCCGCAAATTCATCGACGGCGCGCAACGATCGCCCGAGACCGCCGGCGGCCGGCTGGTGGTGGTGGGCGGCAGCCAGGGCGCGCGGGCCATCAACGATCTGGTGGCCGGCATGGCCCCGCTTTTGATGGAACGAGGCGAGCTGCCGCCCGTCCTGCACCAATCCGGGCAAAGCGATTACGATCGCGTGCGCCGCCGTTACGACGTTCTGCGCGTCGGCGATCGCGTCGAGCTGCGGCCGTACATCGAAGACATGTACGAAGCCCTGTCCACCGCCGCGTTGGTGATCAGCCGCGCCGGCGCCTTGACCCTGGCCGAGCTGGCCATCGTCGGCTGCCCGGCCATCTTGATCCCGTTGCCCACCGCTAGCGACGATCACCAGACCAGCAACGCGCGCGCCTTCGAACGCGCCGGCGCCGCCGTGCTGTTGCCGCAGCGGGAAGTCGTCTCGGATGATCTGGCCGATCTGGTCGCCGAGCTGATGGCCGACTTGCCCCGCCGCCAGAAGATGTCCGCGGCCATGCGCGAGCTCGGGCGGCCGCAAGCGGCGCGGGAGATCGTCGACCAGCTGACCGAGCTGGCGAACGAGCGGTAGATGAATGCCGGCGGATTTTGAGGCGTGCGCCGCACCGCCACACCGCCAGTGCTTTTTCGCTGCAAAAACTTGCTGGATGGCTGGGTTCCCGATCAAGTAAGAGACTCAACCAATGTTCAGGAAGCGAAACGTCGCCATTCATTTTGTCGGGATCGGCGGCATCGGCATGTCCGGCATCGCCGAGGTTCTACTGAACCTGGGCTATCCGGTGTCGGGGTCGGACGCCAAGGAAAGTGAGGTCACGCGGCGGCTGGTGACGCTGGGGGCGCACGTCCATGTCGGGCACGCGGCGGCGCAGGTAGCGGCAGCGGACGTGGTGGTGGTGTCGAGCGCGGTCCGCTCGGACAATCCGGAGGTGGCGGCGGCGCGCGCCCGCGGCGTGCCGGTGATTCCTCGCGCCGAGATGCTGGGCGAATTGATGCGCGTGAAGGACGGCGTGGCGGTGGCGGGCAGCCACGGCAAGACCACCACCACCACCATGATCGCGGTGATTCTGGCGGTGGCTGGCCTCGACCCGACGGCGATCATCGGCGGCAAGGCGCGCGCCTTTGGATCGAACGCGCGCCTCGGTCAGGGCGAAGTGCTGGTGGCCGAGGCGGACGAATCGGACGGATCGTTCCGCCATCTTTTCCCGACCGTCGCGGTCATCACCAACATCGATCGCGAACACCTGGATCATTTCGGCACGGAGGAAGCGCTGCGGCTCGCGTTTCTCGACTTTGCCGAGAAGGTGCCTTTTTATGGATTGGTGGTGATCGGGTCCGACAACGCGGCGGCGGCGGCGCTGGTGCCGCGCCTGCAGAAGCGGCACGTCAGCTACGGCCTGCGCAGCGGCGACTATCGCGGCGAGATCATCCACGCCGGCCCGGAAGGAACGCGCCTGCGCATCACCGTGCGCGGCCAGCGGCGCGGTGAGGCCCACGTGCGCATGCCGGGCGTGCACTACGCCGAGAACGCCCTGGCGGCGCTGTGCGTGTCCGACTACCTGGGCGTGGCCTTCACCGACTACTGCACGGCCCTGGAAGGATTTGAAGGCGTCGACCGCCGTTTCTCGGTGCGCGGCGAAGCGGCCGGCGTGCTGGTGGTCGACGACTATGGCCATCACCCGACGGAATTGGCGGCGACGGTGGCGGCGGCGCGGCTTTATGGCCGGCGCTTGATCGTCGCCTTTCAACCGCACCGGTACACCCGAACGCGCGATCTGCTGGCTGATTTCGCCCCGGCCCTGGCGGCGGCCGACGCCGTGGTGCTGACCGACATCTATGCCGCTGGCGAGCCACCTATCGCCGGCGTGAGCGCCGAGGCGCTGCTGGCGACCTTTCCCGCGAACGGCAAGGCCCGGCATGCGCCGCGCGCGCAGCTGGTGGCCGCGGTGGGCGCTCTGGCCCGCGGCGGCGATTTGGTTTTGTTCCTGGGCGCCGGCGACATCACCAACGCCGCGCCCGAATTGCTGGCGCGCCTGTCATCAACGACCGCCGCCAGTGACGGAAAGTCCGGCGCGTGAAAGGCAGCCGCGCCCCGGTCAGCCCGGCCGAACGCATCGAGGTGCGCGACCGCCACGCGCGCGCGCCGCGCGTCGAGCCGCCGCGCCGGGGATTTTTGCGTCGCCGCCGCAACCGCCGCCTGGTGGTCGAGCGTCCGCCGCTGAAGGTGCGCTTGAAAGGCGCGGCGCGCGCCATCGGTCACCGGCTGTGGATTGCCACCAAGGTGGTGCTGGCGCTGGCGGCGGTGGCGGGCGCGGGTTGGGGTGGCTCGGTCGGCGTGCGCCACGTCGTCAACTCGCCGCGCTTCGCCCTGCGCGACATCCGCGTCGGCGCCACCACCCACGTGCGCGCCGACGAGGTATTGGCGCTGGCCGGCGTGCACCCGGGCGATCGCCTGCTGGCCCTGGACGCCGACGCCATCGCCGCGCGCGTGGCGGCGCACCACTGGATCGCGTCGGTGCGCGTGCGGCGCGAGCTGCCGGCGGCCCTGGCCATCGATGTGGTCGAACGGCGGGCGGTGGCGGCGGCGCTGCTGGGCAGCCTGTATCTGGTCGACGAGGCCGGCCATCCGTTCAAGCACGCCACCATGGAAGAAGCCGACGGCCTGGTCGTCCTCACCGGCCTTTCGCGCGAGCAATACGCGGCTTTTCGCGCCGCCAGTGAGGGCGCCCTGCGCGAGGCGCTGGCGGTGCTGGCCGCGTATCGCGCGGAGGATGCGCTGGCCGCCGCGCGCCTGGGCGGAACCGCCCGCCCACAGCTGTCGGAGATCCACATCGATCCGCGCTATGGATTTTCGTTATTCCTGCTGGACGGCGGCGGCGAGATTCGCCTGGGCCGCGGCGCCGCCGACGACAAACTGGCCCGTTTGGACGAGATCCTCGAAGCCGCCGGCACCCGCGGGCTGGCCTCGCTGCGCGTCGTCCACCTGGACGGTCCCAACCGCGACCGTGTGCCGATTCGCTGGTCGCCGCCCGCTCGTTAGGCTGTTTCGCGCACAAAAAATTTCGGTCTGCTGACAAACGCGGCGAAGATTAGCCGGACACATGCCCAGAAGATCGTCTGACATCATCGTGGGGCTGGACATCGGCACGACGAAGATCGCCGCCGTGGTGGCCGAGATCGGCGCCGACGGTCTGGACATCATCGGCGTCGGCACCCACCCGTCGCGCGGCCTAAAAAAGGGCGTCATCGTCAACATCGACAGCACCGTCGCGTCGATCAAGCAGGCGGTGATGGAAGCCGAGAGCATGTCCGGCTGCGAGATCTCGCAGGTCTACGTGGGCATCGCCGGCGGCCACATCAAGGGCGTGAACTCGACTGGCACCGTCGCCGTCAAAGACAAGGAAGTCCGCGCCGCCGACGTGGGCAAGGTGCTGGAGCTGGCGCGCGCCATCGCGCTGCCGGTCGACCGGCACATCGTTCACGTGCTGCCCCAAGAATACAAAATCGACGGCCAGGACGGCGTGCGCGAGCCGCTGGGCATGTGCGGCGTGCGCCTGGAAGCGCGCGTGCACATCGTCACCGCTGCCGCCGCCGCCGCCCAGAACATCATCAAGTGCTGCACGCGCTGCGATCTGGAAGTTCTGGACATCGTGCTTGAGCCGCTGGCTTCCGGCGAAGCCGTGCTGGAAGACGACGAAAAAGGACTGGGCGTGGCGCTGGTGGACATCGGCGGCGGCACCACCGACATCGCCATCTTCACCGAGGGCTCGGTCGCGCACACCAGCGTCATCCCCATCGGCGGGCATCAGCTGACCAGCGACATCGCGTTTGGTCTGCGCACGCCGCCGCACGAGGCGGAGAAGATCAAGATCCGCGCCGGCTGCGCCATGGCCAGCATGGTGTCGGAAGAAGAAACCCTGGAGGTGGCGTCGGTGGGCGGGCGCCCCCCGCGCGTGCTGTCGCGCCACATGCTTTGCCGCGACATCATCCAGCCGCGCGTCGAAGAGATCTTCTCGTTCGTCAAAGCCGAGATCGTCCGCCTGGGCTGCGAAGACATGCTGGCCTCGGGCGCGGTCATCACCGGCGGCGCCACCCAGCTGCCCGGTATGACCGAGCTCGGCGAAGAGATCTTGGGCATTCCCGTGCGCCGTGGTTTGCCCAAAGGCGTGGGCGGCCTGGCCGAGGTGGTGCGTTCACCGACCTTCTCGACCGGCGTCGGCCTGGTGCAGTACGGAATGGCCCGCCAAAGCGCCGAGCGCGTCACCGACGGACCCCCGAAGCGCGGCGGGTTCCTGTCGAAGATCCGCCGCACGCTCAGCAACGCGTTCTAGAGCGCAGGGAGTATTGGGCCGAGGCTAGGCGCGGTCCCGGTCGCCACCGGTCACAAGAAACCGTCGCAGCAGCGTCCGCGCGCGGTGGATGCGCGACCCGATGGTCCCTGGCGGGATGCCGATCTCTTTCGCGATCTCGGTGTACGACCGGCCGTGGACGGTGTGCAACACGTACGGCGTCCGATAGACCGGGGAAAGTTCGCCCAACGCTCGGTCCAGCTCCTCGTCTGAAACGACTGACCACAAGAGTCGTGGTTCGGCGAGGGGCGCCTCAAACAGGGAAACGTCATAGCGGCCCAACGAGACTTCGCGCCAGCTGCGGCGGAGACGGTCGCGGTGCAGGTTGCGCAGAATGCAACCCAGCCAGGCGCGCAGATCGGAACCAGGGCGGAACTGCTGGTGGGCTTCCAGGGCACGACGGTAGCTCTCCTGGACCAGGTCCTTGGCGTCGGAAGATTGGGTGGTCAAAAGACGCGCCCAACGCTCGAGGTCAGGAAGAAAGGCCAGCGCCCGGGCAGCGAAGTCGGCCGGCGCCGGTCGGGGCGCGGCATCACGAACGCGGGCTTTCCGCCGTGGTTCAACCGGCGACGGATGAAGATTCGCGCTCTCGCTCGTTTGCACGGAAGGCAGCGGAAATCCGGTTGGCCCTCGATCACCCGAAAGAATCTCTGCGACAGACATAGCGACCAGGTCAGCAATGGTCGTGCCGGCAGAGCAAACCTCTCTTTGCGGCCTTCACGGAGGTTGTTGAACGCGCCTGATGAACAGACTGTGCAACCTTCGAACAATCGGCCCGGGTGAATGCTGTACAGACTGTGCAGATGGGCGGCGCGCCGACAAAACCCGTCGCTGGCGGCGCTTGGCGCGACGCTTGCGTTGCGGACGCTTGGAGGACTGAAGGCGATGTCCAAAAGAGAAAGCGCAGCCCGTTTCTTGTCTGCGACCAGGCTTGGACGCCTGCTGGCCTGGATGGGCAGCTGGGATGGGCTGCTGGTCTTCAACTATCACCGCATCGGGCATCCTGATGCCGACGACGGCGACGATGCGCTGTTCAGCGCGACGCCTGAAGCTTTCGACGCGCAGGTCGGCTCTCTGGCTTCCAACTGCGACGTGATCGGACCGGACGATCTTGACGACGTCCTCACCGGGCGGCGGCGCGGGCGTTTTGTGCAAATCACCTTCGACGACGGTTATCGCGACAACTTCACGGCGGCGCTGCCTGTCCTTCGCCACCACGGGGTCAAGGCCACCTTCTTTGTGACGACGTCATTTCTGGACGGGCGCGGGGCCTCGTGGTGGGACGAGATTGCCTGGATGGTCAAGACCAGCGCGCGTCCCGCGATCGCCGGCAATGAATTTTTCCCGCAACGGTTGCCGCTGCAAGGGCTGGCGGTGGATTCGGCGATTCGCTTTCTCCTTCATGTCTACAAAGGCCTGCCGGGGGGCGCGTCCCAGCCGTTTCTCGACTTTCTGGCCCAGGCGACCGGCAGCGGACGTTTCCCGCCCAGCGGGGCCGATGCGACCTGGATGACCTGGGACATGGTCCGCCAGGCAGCGGCCGCGGGAATGGCCATCGGCGGCCACACGGTCACGCACCCCGTCCTGTCGCGATTGTCCGCCGAGCAGCAGGAATGGGAGATCGGTTACTGCGGGGCGCGCCTGGAACAGGAGCTGGGTCGGCCCATGACGTTGTTCAGTTACCCCACCGGGGGCCGCAACTCGTTCGACGCCCACACGCACGACTGCTTGGCTCGCCAGGGCGTGCGATACGCCTTCAGCTATTACGGCGGCTACCAGAGCACCCGGCGCTGGCACCCCTTCGACATCAAACGCGTGGCCATCGAAGCGGCCCTCAGCGCCGAATCTTTCGACAGCCTGTTCACCCTGCCGCAGGTCTTCGCCGGATAAAAGCCGGGGCAGATAGCACCCCGATTCCGTTCTACTGGACAGGGGGGCGTCATGAGGGTGAATACATTTTCGCGGCGGGTATGGGGGTCATGGTTGATGTTGGTGTTGGCCTTGGGTTGCACCTGCGGGGCACAGGCATTGCGGACGGGCGGCGCTGGCGCGAGATTGCGCGGACAGGTGACGGTGCGCGGTCCATCGGTGCGGGCGTTGACGGTGGGGCCGATGGTGTTGCACGCGTTCTCGGGATTCCCGGGCGGGGCGCTGTATGCGGCACCGGCGGTCACCGGCACGGACCAGGATTGCAACCAGGGTGAGCGCATCGATGAGGCGCTTTCGCACGGCAAAGTCGCCGCCGATCGGAGCGTCGTCCTCAACCTGAACACCGGCGAGGTCGCCTGCTTGGTCACCCAAAATCACGGCAGCTTCGAGCTTTTGTGGCATGCAGCGGTCGTGGCGCCAGCACCACCAGGGGCGAAGATCGCCACCGCGCCGGCCCGCTAGCGCGCTTCCGTCCACGACGCCCCGGGCGGCGAAGACCCGCGCGCGGGTAAAAAATTGGCGCCGTCGTCAAAGGCATGGGATCGATATTGAAGGAGACTCACCATGCTTGAATTCGACGACGAAGCTGTCAGCCCGGGGCGTCCAGCGATCAAGGTTATTGGCGTCGGCGGCGGCGGCGGCAACGCGGTGAACACCATGATCGAAGGCGGCATCGAGGGTGTCGACTTCATCGTCTCGAACACCGACTGCCAGGTGTTGGACGCCAGCCTGGCCGGGATCAAGGTTCACCTCGGGAAAAATTTGACCAAGGGCCTGGGCGCCGGCGCCAACCCGGAGATCGGCCGCGCCTCGGCGCTGGAAGATGTCTCGCGGGTGGCCGAAGCGCTGACCGGCGCGGACATGGTGTTCGTCACCGCCGGTATGGGCGGCGGCACCGGCACTGGCGCGGCGCCGGTCATCGCGCAGGTGGCGCGTGATCTGGGCGCGCTGACCGTCGGTGTGGTGACCAAGCCGTTCGCTTTCGAAGGCTCGCAGCGCAAGAAGAAGGCGCTGGCCGGCATCGCCGAGCTGTCGAAAGCCGTCGACGCCCTGATCATCATCCCGAACGACCGCCTGATCGGCATCGCCGGCATGAAGATGACGTTGAAAGACGCCTTCGCCATGGTCGACAACGTTTGCTTGAACGCCGTGCGCGGCATCAGCGACCTGGTCATCGCGCCCGGCCTCATCAACGTCGACTTCGCCGACGTCCGCACCATCATGACCGGCATGGGCCGCGCGCTGATGGGTACCGGCCGCGGCCACGGCGACAAGCGGGCCGTCGAAGCGGCGCAACAGGCGATCAGCTCGCCGCTGCTGGAGGACGTGTCGATCAACGGCGCCACCGGCATCTTGCTGAACATCACCGGCGGCCCCGACCTGACGCTGGCCGAGATGAACGAGGCCTGCAGCCTGATCGCCGAGGCCGCCGACCCCGACGCCAACATCATCTTCGGTTCGGTCATCGACGCCCACGCCGGCGACGAGGTGCGCATCACGGTCATCGCCACCGGCTTTCAATCACGGCAGGCGGATCAGCCGACGCCCAACGCCAGCCCGCGTGTGGGCGGCGCCGGCGGTGGCAAGCGCCACGTCGACCAGATGCCACTGCCCATGCAGTCGAACCACGGGCTCGGTACCAACCTCTACAGCGCGCCGGCGCCGATGGGCACCGCGCAGACGCAGGCCATGCCCGTCGCCAGCCCGCCGCTGCCGCCGCCGGCCTGGAATCAACCGGCCGGCCCCACCCCGCGCGGGGGATACGCCGCGCCTCGATCGGACGTCGAATCGATCGAGATCGACGACTTTTACGCCGGCACCGAATACAACCCGGGCGCCATTCCCGCGGCCATGCAGCCCGCGCCGTCAGCGCCGGCGTACAGCAGCGCCAACCCGCCGATGGGCCTGGGCGTGGCCCCGAACAACGGCGGCGAGTGGACGCCGGCCGAGCGTCCGATCATTCGCCCGCCGGTCGCTCCGGCGGCGGCCAACGTCGTTCCCGGCCGCCGTCTGGCCAACAACCAGGTCTCGGCGCGCCCCGCCGACGAACTGGGCGTCGAAGAGAGCGAGTTCGACAAGCCGACCTACTTGCGCCGCGGCATCTTCGCGCCCGAGTAGGCGATCTCACCGGGACGGCGCCGGCTGCCAGAGGCGCGGTTCGCGTTCGGCGAGGCGGTCGAGCGCGTCTTTGAGACGGACGTCGTAGGTGTGCTCGGCGTGGGCGCGGCGAAACGCGCGCGCCGCCATGGCCTGGCGTTCCTCATCGTGCGCCAGATAGTAACGAATCTTGTCGCGCGCTTCTTCGACGCTGGCAAAGAGCGCCAGCTCGCGACCGGGCTCGAAGAATTCGCCGACCGGAATCAACGCATCGACCAGTTGAAAGCCGCCACAGCCGCTGATCTCGAAGGTGCGCGGGTTGACCAAGTCTTTGGGCAAACTGAACGTCGCCGGATCAATGGACGAGCTGAGATTCAGGTTGATCGTGCTGGCGGCAAAGATGCGGGCCAGAGCCTCATGCGGTAGCACCCCGTCGTGGCCGGCGGCCAAGCAATCGGCCAGGGCCGCCTCGCGTGAAAAATGCGTTCCCCACAGTCGCAGGCCAAGGTCACGCAGCCCCAGCAGCAGGTGGCGTCGGTTCGGGTAACCGGTTCCGGCGAACGCCAGTGAAGCGGCATAAGAGACGAGCTCTTCGGGCGCGTAACGCCGGTGCAGTTCGGGATCGCAGGCCAGCGGGACATAGTCGAACGACGGATGACCAGCGGCGCGCAATCGATCGTGCAGCTCGCCACGCTGGATGGTCCAGACATGATCGAACCGGCGGACCGCCGCCGGCCAGTAGTAAAAGACCCGAAAATCCTCGACGAACCAGAATACCGACGGGATCCCCGCCGCCCGCACGTCGTCCAGATCCGAATCGCGCACGACCGGGGACTGCGCCAAATAAAGAGCCAGCTGCGGGCGCGCTTCGCGAACCGCGTGCCGGGTCGCTTCCGCCGCCAGCAGGAACAGATCCGTCCGCGCGCTGGCCTTGTCTTGCTCGCTGGCCGGCTCCGCTTCGATCGCCCGCAGGGTCGGCGCGTACCCTCGGTTGTCGATGAAGCTGACCCGATGACCCAGCCGCCGCAGCGTTCGCACGCAGCTATCGGCGATCGACAGCGACCCTCCGGTAACGGGCCCGATCACGGCCACGTGCAAAGGCGGCAAGCTGGCAGGACGAGCCACGGCCCCGCCATCATACGCTGGCCCCTGCCGCTTGCGCGGGCCGGGAGCTTACGCCCGCAGGCTGGTCAGCAGTTTGGGCAGCGCGTTTGCGAACTGACCTTTGGCCATCACCTGGGCGCAGCCCTTGGCGCGGGCTTGGTCCATGACGTCGGTCTTTTCGTGATCGATGAAGCCGACGATGGTGGCGGGGCCTTTTTCGGGGTCGGCGGCGACGGCGTCCAAAGCGTCCAAAGCGATCGGCAAGCGCAGGTCGATCACCACCAGCTTTGCCGCGCGCGCCGCGCTCACCAGCGCGGGTACGTCGCGCGTCGATTGCACGCTGACGCCGGTGGCCTTGGCTGCCTCGCGCACCTTCGACGAGAACAGCATGTCGGAGATCAGAGTGACAACGTCGGCCATGGCTTAGGTGTGCAGCGCCGGTAGGAGGGAAGTTATGGTCCCGAGCACCCGGTCGACTTGCTACCGTTGCTCCCTTCCGGGCCTGGCGGGGTTCGCTGGTGTTCCGTCGCCCGGGACCGCGGATGTTCTGTCACAGAATCCGACGCCCGTCCAGACGTCCGGCCTTCGGGGTTGAGCGCGTCCTACGTCTGGTCGCGGTGCCACAGCGACATCACGCCGCGCTTAAGACACGCGGTTTGATAGTCGGCGAAGCGGGCCACTGCCTGTTCCAGGGCGGCGCAGATCGGCCGCTGGGTGGGAAACCGCTCGGCGGCGAAGCGCAGCGCCTGCATGGCTTCGCCGTGCAGGTAGTACGCGCACAGCAGCGTCACCTGCTGGCGCAGGGCGCGCATGAACCACTCGGGCTCACCGGGATGCATGGTCACGATGTCGCGGATGAAGAGCGCGTCGCATTCGTGCTGAGCGCCCAGGGTGGACGCGAACGAGGGACCGACGCAGCCGCTTGGCTCCAGCGTCTTGCGCGCGATGCGCGTGTTGACGTACCGAAACCCATTGGCCTCGAAGAACGTGATCACCTCGGGCAAGCGCGCCGAGCCGAGCTGCGTCGGGTGGCTGTCCATCGTCACCTCCAGCTCGACCAGCAGCAGCTCGTCCAGCCGCCGTCGATCGAGGCCCTTGACGATGTCCAGCTCTGATCCTTGCGTGTCCAGCTTGATGGCGTGCACCAGATCAATTCGCCGTTCGTCGAGACACGCGGTCATCGTGCGCGTCTCGATGTCGCGAATGGTCAGCGGGAAAAAATAATCCTGGTTCAACGCCGGCCGCCCCGGCCACGGGTGAGGGGGAAAAAGCGAGCTGCCCGAATCGGTGTTGGCCAGAAAGAACTCGGCCGCCCCGCCCTGCCGCGACAGCGCCACCGGAATCACCGTGACCCGATCGGGCGGCAGGCTGCTGGCGTAATCCAGGTTCTTGCCCACCGGATCGAACAGGACGAACTTGGCCGTCGGCAGCGGCACGACGAAGCTCCAGGTGTCGGGCAGAAAATAGGACGCGCCCACGTCGGCCAGGTTCAAAGGATGGCCACCCAGGATCAGTGCCAGCACCTCAGCGGACATGAGCGCTCCCCGGGCTCATCGCCCGCTGCACGTGGTTGTACAGGTCGAATCCGTTCTTCCTGTTGACGTCGAACATCACCTGCAGGGCGGTGCGCCGGCCGCGGCGGACCAGGCCGCCCCGATGCAACAGGCGCGAACCGTCGAAGACGATGGCGTGCCCGGCGCGGGCCAGCATCGTCACCTCGCCGGCTTTCAGCGCCGCCGCTTGCGGCGTGCCGTCCAGAACATCGAAGCCGAGATGCGAGTTCAGGCGCAGCCGCGCCGGCAACATCCCGAAGAACTGGCGCGCCACGCGCGAGGTGAACACGCCACGGCTGGGACGAATGTCCGTCATCGTCCGGCGAATCTCGTCCGAGGCCAGCGTGGTCAGCGTGGCGCGCGCGACCACCCATTCAAAGCGCGGGCGTTCCATGGCATACGACGTCGGCACGAACGAGAACGGTCCCAGCGAATCGTCGACGTCATCGAGATAGATGATCGCCTTGTAGACGTTGCGCGATTCATCGTTGTGAAAATAGGCGGCAGGCCCCGGCGTCATCACGCCGGCGTCTTCATAGCGCGAGTGCCACCAGTCATTGTCGTGTGGCGAGATCTCGACAGCGAAACCACCGGCGCGCGCGGGTTCGTGGCGCACATCGGAGACCGCCTTGTTGAAGCCATGCCGCCCGAACACCTCGCCGATCAGCGCGGTCGAGACGCCATCGATTTCATTGTTGGACAGCTCCTCGCGCGACCGACCGCCTTGGCGATAGCGCTCGTCCAGTTTCTGCACGTAGGGCTGCACCTGGCGGCGAATAGCGGCCAGCTCGTCCGCGGCCAGATCGAAGCGCACGAAGCCGTCGCTGGCCAGTTGATTGCGCAGCGCCATCTCGGCGGCGTTGTTGATCACCGGGACATAGCTGTTGCGCCGTTCAAAGTACGCCAGGTCGTCGATAGCGACCCGGACGATCTCCATGTAGAAGCGGTCCACGAAGGGGGCGAACGGCGCGTCGACCTCCTTGTTCATCTGCACCAAGAGCTGCATCAACAAACGCACGCCTTCGTTGAATCGCTCCAGCGCCTGGGGAAGCGTCAGGCGTTTGAGAGTGAGGGCCGACTCACAGTCGAGCAGCAACCGATTGAGCAGGTCGATCGCCTCGTCAACCGGACCATCGTTGCGACTGTCCCAGACCAGATAAGGCGCAAAGGCCGGATGGCGGGCGTAGTCCACCTGAAACGGAAGCGTCGATTGGCTCACGCGGCGCAGTTTTGCAAGGCGTGCGCCACGCGCGTCGGTGGTGGTGGGCAGATGCGCCGGCGAAATCCCGCTGTTTCTCTCCGGTGGAACCAGTGGCGAGCGCCCCAGCGCCCGTCAGATTCATGACGGACGTCAGGGACGTGGCGCCACGCCGGCGCTGTCCCACCTGCGCGCCACTGTGGGC
>DASXQB010000296.1:0-32966 GCA_036493295.1 Polyangia bacterium
CGACGAGAAAGGCGCCTTTCATTTCGTCGACCTGGCCGTTGGGCCGTGGAAGGTCTTGATCGATCCGCCGGGCTACTACCCGTTCCGCACCACCGAAGAAATTCACCCCGGCGAAAAAACCCAGGCCACTTACTACGTCGAAAAAGGCGTCTACAACCCCTACGACGTCACCGTCACCGCCGTCCGCCCACGCAAGGAAGTCAGCCGCACCGTCATCACCGCCCAGGAGATCGACAAGGTTCCCGGCACCGCCGGCGATCCGCTGACCGTGGTGCAGAACTTCGCCGGCGTGGCACGCGCCCCGCTGCTGAGCGGCCTCATCATCGTGCGGGGCTCGGCGCCCGCCGACACACGCGTGTTCGCCGACGGCGCAGAGATCCCCCTCGTCTATCACTTCGGCGGCTTGCGCAGCGTCATCCCCATCGGGCTCATCGACGGCCTGGAGTTTTACCCCGGCAACTTCTCACCCATGTACGGCCGGGCCATCGGCGGCATCATCGACATCCAGATCAAGAAGCTGACCCCGAAGAAAATCGGCGGCTACGCCGACATCAGCATCCTCGACAGCAGCCTTTATCTGGAAGTTCCGATCACCGAAAAATTCGCCATGGCGGCGGCCGTGCGGCGCAGCTATCTGGATATTCTCCTCAACGCCGCCGTGCCCTCCGATTCGTCGGTGAACCTGATCACCGCGCCCCGCTATTACGACTATCAGCTGCTGGCCAATTACCGCCCGTCGGCGGCGCACGATTTTCGGGCCATGCTGATGGGCTCCGACGATCGCTTCGCCATTCTCTTCAAGGATCCGGGCGACGTCGGCACGCAGATCACCGGCAACAGCGCCTCGCTTTCCACCACGTTTTACCGATCGATCCTCACCTATCGGTACATCCCCAGCGATCACTTCGAGAACTTCGCGCAGATCTCGCAGGGCCGCGACCACAACAACTTCAACGTCGGGCAGCTGGTCTTGGACGTGAACCAGTACTCAAGCCAGATCCGCGACAACGCCCGCTTCAAGGCCGCGCCGTGGGCGACCGTCTCGTTGGGCCTGGATGTCGTCTATCAGAAGACGGATCTCCTGGTGCGCTTGCCGCGCCCGCCGTCGGAGGGCGAGCCGCCACCGACGACCCTGGACACATCGAAGCTGGTCGAGCAGCAGTTGAACGGCCTGGTGCGCTGGCTGCCCGCCGCCTTCGCCGAGCTGGAGCTGAAGCCCGTCTCTTCGATGCTGCTCCTGCCCGGTGTGCGCGTCGATCACTACTCCAGCGTCGACGACACGGTGGTGCAGCCACGCTTGACCGCGCGCCAGGATGTGACCGCGCGCTTCACGTTGAAAGGCGGCGCCGGTCTTTTCTCGCAAGAGCCGCAGCCGTGGGAGTCGGACGTGAAGTTCGGCAATCCGGCGCTGAAGGCCGAGCGCGTGTGGCACTACTCCGTCGGCGCCGAGTACCGGCCGCTGCCCTACCTGACGCTGGACGCGACCGGGTTTTACAAGGACATGCGCAACCTGGTCAGCAACACCACCGCCCAGGCCGTCAACCCCGACGGCACCACCCGCGCTCTCATCTACGACAACAACGGCCGCGGCCGCGCCTACGGGCTGGAGCTTCAAGCGAAGCACGAGTTCTCGCACAACTTCACTGGCTGGCTGGTCTACACGCTGTCGCGTTCAGAGCGCCTGGACTCGGGCCAGACGACCTATCGGCTGTTCGACTACGACCAGACGCACATCTTGACCATCCTTGGGTCGTATCAGCTGCCGCGCAACTGGATCGTCGGCGGCCGCTTCCGCTATGTCAGCGGCAATCCCATCACCCCCGTGAACGGGTCGGTGTGGAACGCCAGCACCGACGAATATTCGCCGATCTACGGCGCCGTCAACTCGGCGCGCCTGGGCGCCTTTCACCAGCTTGATTTGCGGGTGGACAAGAAATGGATCTTCCCGCGCTGGATCCTGGACGTCTATCTCGACATACAAAACGTTTACAACCGGTCGAATCCGGAAGGCATCTCGTACAACTTTGATTTTCGGCAACAGAAGGTGCAGCAGGGGCTGCCGATCCTCCCGATTTTGGGCGTGCGAGGTGATCTGTGAAGCACCGGCGAGTGAGGATCGGCGGGCGCCGGCTGGCGACGTGGGCGGCGGCGGCGCTGGTGGTGCTGGTGATCGTCTTCGGCGGCACCAGACGGGCGGCGGCGCAGGATCTGGAGCCGCCGCGGCCCCGCCAGGGTTACTACGTGTCGCTGGATCTTTACGGCGTCAGCACCCTGGCGCACGAAAATGGCGCCTGGCTGGGGCCGTGGGTGGGCGCTGGCGGCGGCGTCCGCGTCGGCCAGCTGGTCACCCGTCGTTTCGGCCTGGGTCTGGCCTTCGAAGACGGCGCCGCCTGGGGCAACGGCCAGAAAGCCAGCGTCATCGGCCTGGGCGTCGAAGCCAGCTTCGCCGTTGCAGGCAACCTGGCGGTCCGCGGCGGCGTGGGCATCGGGATCCTGCGCCTGCACGACCCGAGCGATCCCTTCGAGTCGAGCACCCGCGGTGTCACCGGATCGTGGTTCGCCGCCGGCGTCAGCTATGACCTTTTCATCAAGCGAAAACGGCTCAGCGGCGGGTTGGCCCTCACCCCCAGCGTTCAGCTGCGCGCCGTCCCCGGCGACAGCACTTACGGATTTTATACAATGGTGGGCGTCGAGGTGACGTACTGGACCGGCCTGCCGCGCAACCAGCTGGAGCTGCCGCCGTCGGAGGCCTGGAAGAAACGATAGAACGCCCGCGCCGCGCACGGCTGTGTCTTCCCGCAGATCTTTTTCTTAACCGGCCCGTCTACACCGGCAGGCCGAAGTGATCGGCCGCCAAACCAAGACGGAGGCTGAGATGACGATGCGTGGCGCTTTGACCTTGTTGCTGGGACTGACACCGATGGTGCTGGCCGGGACGGCCTGCGCCGCGCCCGGGCTGCCGGAGACGCAGCTGGCCTTGCAGGATCGGGCGGCGGCGTACGACCTGCAGGTGCTGGTCGACGGCGTTCCTGTCCCGACCTTTCACCAGAACGGCGAGACTTACGTCATGGGGCAGCTGGGCCAACGCTATACCTTGCGTGTGCGCAACCAATCGCCTCGCCGGATCGAGGCGGTGGTCTCGGTCGACGGACGCGACGCCGTCGACGGCAAGGCGGCCGACTATCGCAGCAAGCGCGGCTACCTGGTGCCGGCGTGGGGCCAGGTGGACATCGAAGGCTGGCGGCTGTCGCACTGGCAGGCGGCGGCCTTCCGCTTCTCGGCGGTCGAAGAGTCGTACGCCGCCCGCAGCGGCGCCCCGCGCGACGTGGGCGTCATTGGCGCCGCCATCTTCAGCGAGCGTTACGTGCCGCCGCCGCCCCCGCCGCGCGTGCTGGAGCTGCCCGCCCCGCGCGCGGAGCGCGAGCGCGACGACACTGGCTATGACAGCGGCGCGGCGGCCGAGGCGCAGGCTCCAGCCAAGTCACGCCGATCCATGGCCCCGCAAGCGGCTCCGGCGGCGCCTGCTTCGCCCGCCGGCAACGCCGGCTCCGCCGCCGACAGGGCGATGGCCAGCGCCGCGAAACCACGCGCCGGCCTGGGCACCGAGTTCGGCGAGGCGGTCAGCTCGCCCATCGAAGAGGTGGCCTTCGTTCGCGCCAGCGCCAGCCGCCCCAGCGTCATCCTGGGCGTGCGCTACAACGACCACGACGGTTTGCTGGCCCTGGGGATCGACGTCGATCACCGGCAGTGTGGCTACCCGGGCTGCGACCCGGAAGTGGCGTTGCGCCGGACCGCGCGGCCGTTCCCGGTGGTCGATCGCCGCTTTGCCGCCCCGCCGCCCGGCTGGTCGTCCGGCTGCTGCCGCTGATCGCTTCAGCCGCGGGGAGCCGACACGCGCGGCCGCAACACGAACGTCCGGGGGCCCAGTCGCAGCGCTGGGCCTTCGGGCGTTTCGACGATGGCCTCGGCCAGCGTGGCGGCGGCCGAGGTGCTAAGACGCGCCTCCAGCCGCCCGCCGCGAACCAGGCAGCGCAGGACGCCCGCCCCGTCGACGGTCAAGGTAGCCGGATCCAGCTCCTCGGCGGCGCCGTCGGACAAGGCCAGTGTGACGTGCGCGGCGTCGGTGAAGCGCAGCGCCCCCACCAACAGCGGCGTGTCGTCGACGTCCAGGTAGGCGAACCGCTTTTCGTCGAGGCGCAGGATGTACGGGCCGTCGGGCAGGCGATCCAGCCAGCGGAACAGCGCCTGCCGCAGTCCTTCGTGACGTACCGGCTCGCCTTCGTGGATGAAGCGGCCTTCGGTGTCGACGCGGATCCCGGACCGCCGAAGACTGTCGATCCGCAGCTTCTCGGCCAAAGCTGCATCGGATTCCATGATCGCCTCCCGGCGACTAGGCCGGCAACGGATCGCCTGGAGCGGCGTCGCCCGCAACGTGCGCGGCCAGGGCCGCCAGGCGATCTTTGGCGCGCAGCTTTTCTTTCTTCAGCTGGGCGCGCTCGACTTGTTCATCCGGGGTCAGCGACAGGTGGCGATCCAGCTCTGTCAGGCGCTTCTCGATCTCGCCGTGTCGCTCTTTCAACCGCACCATCTCCACCGCTGGCGAGTTCACGTCCACCCGGATTTTCTCCATGCGCGACGACCTCCGAATTCAAAAGAACGGCGGAAAAACCGCCCATCAAAGAAATGGTATCCCCACCGCCCGTTGGGGGTCAAACGCCCACAGCACCCGCCAGCGACAGCGTAAGGTCATGTGCCGCGATCGGCTACGGGCAGACTGCATTCAGCGGATCGCACGAGTCGGGCTGCGGGTTATCGCAGTTGGTGTCGTTCCAGCACGCCTCGACCTCGGCCACAGTCACCGTGGCGCAAAAACCGCCCAGCACGTCGGTCGATAGACACATGGCCTGATCGTCGTCGGAGCCGACCGTGGTCCCGTTGCCGCAGTCGATCGACTTGCCGTAGCCGTCGTACTTGGCGGCGTGAAAATCGCACAGCTTCTTTTTCTCGTCGTCGGAGAGCGCGCTCAGCTTCTTCGTCGGGTCCACGCCAGACGATGTCGGAATCATTCGCTCGGCTGCGGCGTCCAGGCTGCCGGCGTCCGCGGAGCCGCCGCTGCCCGTCGCGCCGCCACTGCCCGTCGCGCCGCCGCTGCCGGTCGCGCCGCTGGTTCCACCGCTGGAATTGCCGCCGCTACCGTTGCCGCCTGTGCCGACGCTGCAATGGGCAAGGCCCGCGCCTTCACCTTCACATTTGTTCCCGCTGCTGCAGCCGACGCCAGCCGCTAAAATCACCGCGCCCAGGAAAAATACCGTTGTTCGAAGACGTCGGTCAGCCGTCATGCGAACAACGATACACGCTTGGCCGGCTTCGTCATCACCCTCGTCCAGTGAACGGCATCTTGGTCGCCATGATCGTCATGAACAGGATGTTCGCGTCCAGTGGCAGGTTGGCCATGGTGCGCACCGCCTGACCGACGTGCTGCACGTCCATGCGCGGCTCGACGGCGACGGTGCCGTTGGCTTGCGGCACGCCGGTGGCCATGCGCTCGGTCAGTTCGGTGGCGGCGTTGCCGATGTCGATCTGGCCGCAGGCGATGTCGTATTTGCGGCCGTCCAGCGCCGCCGCCTTGGTCAGGCCGGTCACCGCGTGCTTGGTCGCCGTGTACGGCGCCGAGTTCGGGCGCGGGGCGTGCGCGGAGATCGAACCGTTGTTGATGATGCGCCCGCCGCGCGGGGTCTGCGCTTTCATGATGCGAAACGCTTCCTGCGTGCAAAGAAAAAGGCCGGTCAGGTTGACGTCGACCACCGCCTTCCATTGTTCGATGGTCAGGTCTTCCAGCAGTACCGCCGGCGCGCCAATGCCGGCGTTGTTGAACAGCACGTCCAGGCGGCCAAACGTGGCCCGCGTCTTGGCGAACAGCGCGCGCACAGAATCGGGGCTGGTCAGGTCGGCCGGCACCACCAGCGCACGCGTGCCCGCCGCGCCCGCGTCCTTGGCCGTGCGGTCGAGGGCGTCGCGGCGGCGGCCCGCCAGCACCACGCTGTAGCCGTCTTCCAGCAAGGCCAGCGCAGCGGCCTTGCCGATGCCGCTGCCGGCGCCGGTGACGAGGGCGATCTTCTTGGGCGCGCTCATGTCGGCAGCAGATTTAGCACGTCGGCAGGCGAATGCGGCGGCGCCGCGCAGAAAACCAGGCTCACGTTCAACGGCAGCGGCGTTGAATCGGACCGGCAACCACCGTACGCTGCCGGCGTGGTGAAGACGTATTGTCGATTCAAACACGGCGGCAGCGTTGCGTTCGGTGTCGTGGAAGGCGCCAGCATTCACCAGCTGGCCGGCAATCCCTTGCAGACCACCGCGCTGACCGGGGCCACCGTGCCGCTTTCCCAGGTGACGTTGCTGGCGCCGTTCCTTCCGCAGAAGATTCTGGCCGTCGGACAGAACTATCGCAGCCACGTGGGGATGAAGAAGCTGCCTAGTCGTCCAGAAATTTTTTACAAACCAATTACGGCGCTGCAAGACCCGGGCGGGCCCATCGTGCTGCCGGCCGATTCGACGCGCGTGCACCTGGAAGGCGAGCTGGTGCTGGTGATCGGGAAGACCACCCGGCACGCGCCGGTGGAACGGGCGCGCGCCGCCATCTTCGGCGTCACCTGCGGCAACGACATCAGCGAGCGCGACTGGCAGAGCGGCCCGGACAAAGATCTACAGTGGTGGCGCGCCAAGGGCGCCGACACCTTCGCGCCCTGCGGCCCGTACGTGGTCAGCGGCCTCGATGACAGCGACCTCCTCTTGCAGACCCGCTTGAACGGCGAGACGGTGCAACGAGAGACCACCGGCGACATGATCTTCGACGCCGCCACCATCGTCAGCTTCATCAGCCGCTACGTCACGCTGGAACCGGGCGATCTGATCTACAGCGGCACGCCAGGAAACACCGTGCAGCTTTCGCCGGGGGACGTCGTTGAAGTGGACATCCAAGGCGTTGGGGTGCTGCGCAATCCAGTCGTGGCCAGTTAGGGCGCACCTTCGGAGTTTGCCTTCTCGTACGCTGCGATCGAATCTTCCTGCGACAACAGGAACTGCAGCTCGTCGATGCCGTTCAGCAGGCAATAGCGCGCGAACGTCTCGACCGGGAACTTCGCCGTCTTGCCGTCGGCCAAGGTGATGGTCTGGTTTTCCAGCGAGACCGTCACCGCCGCGCCCGGCGCTGCCAGCGCCGCATGGTGGAAGGCCGGATCGACGACGACGGGCAGCAGGCCATTTTTCAGGGCGTTGTTGCGGAAAATGTCGGCGATGGAGGTGCTGACCACGGCGCGAAAGCCATAGTCGTACAGCGCCCACGGCGCGTGCTCGCGCGATGAACCGCAGCCGAAGTTGTCGCCGGCCACCAGCACGGCGGCGCCTTTCGCCTCCGGTCGATTGAGCACGAAGTCGGCCTTGGGTGCGCCGCTGGCGTCGTAGCGCCAGTCGGAAAATAATTTTTCGCCCAGGCCGGTCTTGCTGGTGGTCTTCAAAAAGCGCGCCGGGATGATCTGATCCGTGTCGACGTTTTCGATCGGCAGAACGACGGTGCGCGAAACGATGGTCTTGATGGGTTCCATGGTGCAGTCTTCGTCGCCTTTCCTTAAACCAGCTCGCGCGCGTCGGTGATCTTGCCGGTGACGGCGGCCGCCGCCGCAGTCAGGGGGCTGGCCAAAAATGTCCGGCCGCCTGCGCCCTGCCGCCCCTCGAAGTTGCGGTTGCTGGTGCTGACCGCGTATTGCCCGGGCTTCAATTGATCGCCGTTCATGGCGATGCACATCGAGCAACCGGCTTCGCGCCAGTCGGCGCCGGCGTCCTTGAACACGCGGTCGAGACCCTCGGCCTCGGCCTGCAACTTGATCCGCTGCGACCCGGGGACGATCAGGACCCGCACACCGGGAGCCACCTTGCGCCCGCGGAACACCGTCGCCGCCGCCTGCAGATCCGACAGGCGCGAGTTCGTGCAGCTGCCGATGAAGACCACGTCCACCGCGTGCCCGAGCAGCGGCTGATTGGCGGTGAGGCCCATGTAGGCCAGCGCCTTCTCCATCGTGGCGTTCGCCGGCGCCGGCACAGAGGCGCGAATGGAGATGCCCATCCCCGGGTTGGTGCCGTAGGTGATCATCGGCTCCAGCGTGGCGGCGTCGAATTTTTCTTCGCGGTCGTAGGTGGCGCCTTCGTCGCTGGGCAGCGCGCGCCAGGCGGCGACCGCCTGATCCCAGGCCGCGCCCTGGGGCACGCGCGGGCGGCCAGCCAGATACTGAAAGGTCACGTCGTCGGGGGCGATCATCCCGGCCCGGGCGCCGGCTTCGATCGACATGTTGCAGACGGTCATGCGCTCTTCCATCGACAGGGCGCGAATGGCCGAGCCGCGGTATTCGATGACGTGGCCGGTGCCGCCGCCGATGCCCAGGCGGGCGATCACCGCCAGGATCAGATCCTTGGCCGTCACGCCGGGGCGCAATTTTCCTTCGACGGTGATGGCCAGCGTTTTTGGTTTCTGTTGCAGCAGACACTGCGAGGCCAGGACGTGCGACACCTCGCTGGTGCCGATACCGAAGGCCAGCGCGCCGAACGCGCCGTGCGTGCTGGTGTGGCTGTCGCCGCAGACGATGATCTCGCCCGGCTGAGTCACGCCCAGCTCCGGGCCGATGACGTGCACGATGCCCTGCCCGGCGCTGCCCAGGGCGTGCAGCTCGATGCCGAAGTCGCGGCAGTTGGTCTCGAGCTGACTGATCTGCGCGGCGGCCTGCGAATCGAGGATCGGAATCTTGCCGTCCTTGCCGCGCGGGGTGGTCGGCGTCGAGTGATCCATGGTGGCCACGGTGCGCTCCGGACGGCGCACCTTGATGCCGCGCTCGCGCAACACGCTGAAGGCCTGCGGCGACGTCACCTCGTGAATCAGGTGCAGATCGACGTACAGCACGGCGGGCGTGTCGGCGCTGGCCGGACGAACGACGTGGGCGTCCCAGATCTTCTCGAACAGCGTGCGGGGCTTCATGCGGGTTTTCTTGCTTCCTCTTGGGCCGGGGTTTGGGCGGAAAGCGCGCGCGAAAGCGGCAGCTCCAGCGCGTCGGCCAAGGCTTCGGCGCTGGCCTCGATGATGTTCTGAGAGACGCCGATGGTGCTCCAGCGCTCCTCGCCGCGCGCCGCTTCGATGAGCACGCGCGTCTTGGCGCCGGTGGCCGCCTCCGGGTCCAGAATACGGACCTTGTAGTCGACCAGGTGCACTTCCTTCAAGAACGGATAGAAATTGTTCAACGCCTTGTGAAACGCGCCGTCGAGAGCGTGCACCGGGCCTGACCCGTCGGCCACCGTGTGCACCACGTCGTCGCCCACGCGCAGCTTGACCGTCGCCTCGGCGAACATGTCGTTGCCGCGGCGACGCTCTGAAATGACCACGACGTCCAGCACTTCGAACGGCGCCACGTAGCCGGACTGACTGCGACGAGCCAGCAATTCGAACGAGCCCTCGGCCGCTTCGAACTGGAAGCCTTTGCTCTCGAGATCTTTGATTCGTTCCAGCAGCGCCTTCTCGTTGCCCTTGGCGTCGACGCCCAACTCGGCGGCGCGCACGCGCACGTTGCCGCGGCCGGAGAGCTCGGACACAACGATGTGGCGGCGGTTGCCCACCCGTTCGGGCGGGATGTGCTCGTAGCTGGCGGTGACCTTCTCGACGGCGGCGACGTGCGCGCCGCCCTTGTGCGCGAAGGCCGAGACACCGACGTACGGGGCGTGGGCGCGCGGCCGGATGTTGGCGATCTCGCTGATGGTGCGCGACAGCTCGGTCAGCCGGGCCAGGTTCTCGTCGGGGACGCAGCGCCGATCCATCTTCAATTGCAGCGCCGGGATGATGGAGATGAGGTTGGCGTTGCCACAGCGCTCGCCCCAGCCGTTGATGGTGCCTTGCACCTGCGTGCAGCCGGCCTCGACGGCGGCCAGCGCGTTGGCCACCGCCATGTCGCTGTCGTTATGGGTGTGAATGCCAAGACGGGTGGGCACGGCCGCCTTCACCTGGCCGACCACCTGCGTGATGAAGCTGGGCAGGCTGCCGCCGTTGGTGTCGCACATCGTGATCCAGTCCGCCCCGGCGGCGGCGGCGGCGCGACAGGCGGCGATGGCGTATTCGGGATCGGCCCGGTAGCCGTCGAAGAAGTGCTCGCAGTCGTAGACCACTTCCTTGCCGTTCTTTTTCAGAAAGGCGATCGAGTCGGCGATCATCGCCAGGTTCTCTTCGGCGGTCGTGCCCAGGACCTTGGTGATGTGCAGCAGCCAAGACTTGCCGAAGATGCAGACCACCGGCGTGCCGGCGTCGACGAGCGCCTTCATGTTGGGGTCGTCCTCGGCGCGGCTGCCAGCCTTGCGCGTGCTGCCGAAGGCGGTCAGCTTGGCGTGCTTCAGGTTCAGCGTCTTGGCGCGCCGAAAAAATTCCACGTCCTTGGGGTTCGATCCCGGGTAGCCACCTTCGATGAAGTGAATGCCGAAGGCGTCCAGGTGGCGCGAGATTTTCAGCTTGTCTTCAACCGACAGCGACAGCCCTTCGCTTTGCGTGCCGTCGCGTAACGTGGTGTCGAACAGATGGATTTGCATGCGCTTCCGAGGCTGAAACGACGTAGCCTATGAAACTTGGGCCCTGATCTCCAGGGTCATTTTTCAGGGGTTTTCTTCACTGTGATATCGGGGGCGCGGCCGTAAAGCGGGACGGCGCTGCTGAGATCATCCGCCTCGCCGCGTCGGCGGCGCACAAGGCCCAGGCGGCCGATCGAGATCGCGGTTGGGCCGGCGACCGTGAGACGGCGCCAACCGGCCGCGGCCGTGGCCAGCGCCGCGTCCAACGCCGCCGCGTAGCGCTCGGCGCCATTGCCAGCAACGACGACGCGCTGGCTGTCTTTCACCGCCGGCGCCAGCGTTTCCCGAACGGCCTCGGGCAGCACCAGCGCGGGCCCGCCGACGGCGGCCACCAGTTCGGCGCCGTCGCGACGAAAAAGGCCGACGTGCACCGCGCCTTTGCCACCGTCGATGCACGGCACCGCCAGATCGGTCTGCGCCGCCTCGGGCGACGAGAAAACATCCAAGGCCAGCGCCGCCAGCGACGACACCAGGACCAGCGGCACCTCGGCCGGCAGGGCCAGGCCCTTCGCCACCGCCAGACCGACGCGCAGCCCGGTGAAGCTGCCGGGGCCGGCGCCGCAAGCGATCGCACCCAGCATCGACGGCGTGGCCCCGCATTCGGTCAGCGTCTCGTGACACAGGCGCAACAGGTTCGACGAGTGCCGCGCCGCCGTCGCCTCGCGCGCCGCCAGCGGGCGGCCGTCGTCATCCAGAACCGCCACCCGCGCCGTCGGCGTGGCGCTGTCGAGACAGAGGATCATCATCGCGCTGCCTTTTACCGCGGCAGCAGATAACGGACCACGTCGTTGCGCAGGGCGAACAGCATCAACGTCGCCACCACCACCAGCCCGACGTACGACGCGATCTCGCGCGCTCGCACCGACGGCGGCCGGCGCTTGAACAGCTCCAGCGTGAAGAAGACCAGCAAACCACCGTCGAGGATCGGCACCGGCAAGAAATTCAGCAGGCCCAAATTGATGCTGATCAACGCCATCAGCCACAGGTATTGATCGAAGCCCTGCTCGGCGGCCACGCCGGCCACGTAGCCGATCATGATCGGCCCGCCCAGCGTCGACAGCGGGACGTGCCCGCGCAGCAGCTCCACAAAGCCGTGGGTCATGGCCATGATGATCTGGCCGGTGCGTTCGAACGAATGTCCGACCGCATAGCCGAACCGATTGTTGATCGGCACCGGCGCCTCGGTCTTCCAGGCCAGGCGATTCAAGGCGCCGAAGATCAGGTGCTCTTCTTCCTGGCGATAGGCGTCCAGTTCAGAGCGGACCTCCTGCCGAAACGAGGCATCGTGGCGGACGCCACCCGGCGAGACCCAGGCGATGCGAAACTCGTGGTTGGGGTTGGCGGCCATCTGCTGGCGCAGCAGATCCCAGTGCGGGACGGGCTGGCCGTCAAGCTCCAGAATTTGATCGCCGCGGCGGATGCCGATCTGGTCGGCTGGGCTGCCGGGCTCGACGGAAAAAACGAAAAGTTCGGCCGAGAGGATGCCGGTCTCATAGCGCCGGTGCCCGATGCCGTCGAAGATCGCCACCGGAATGACCACCGCCGAGGCCGGCTGCTGCACCTCGATGTGCGCGAACGGTACCGACGAATAGCCGCCGCGCAAATACGTCAAGCGCAGCGGCGAGGCGCCGGTGTGCTCGACGGCCTTGCCGAACTCGGCCCAGGTCGCCACCGGGGTGCCGTTGACCGAGGTGACGAAGTCGAAGCTTTTCAAACCCGCCTGTGCCGCCGGGGAATTCGGATCCAGCACGCCGATCTCGGGCAGGTGAAAGCGCGGCGAGACCCCGATCCAGCCGACGTTCTCTTTCATGCGCAGGGTGCCCACCCGTTCGATGCGCACCGGCGTGACGTCTCGTTCTTCCGATTCGGAGCCGCGGCGGATTCCAAAGCGCATGATGCGGCCGGTGCCGTCGGCGATGGTGCGTTCCAGCTCTTCCCAGTAGCGGATCTGTTTGCCGTCGACGGATTCCACCTTGTCGCCCGATAACAAACCGGCCCGCGCCGCCGGCAGCTCCGGCAGCACCGTGCCAATGGTCGGCGGCAGCAGCGTGCGCTGGCCGGCGTAGTGCACGAAATAGATGAACAGCGGCAGCAGCAGGTTGAACACCGGCCCGGCCATCACGATGGTGTAGCGCTGCCACAAGGGCTTGGCGGCCAGGGCGCGCTGGCGATCGATGGGTGGGATGGCCTCGGTGGGATCCTCGCCCAGGAGGCGCACGTAGCCGCCGAGCGGAATCAACGACAGCCGATATTCGGTTTCGCCCCAGGTCAGTCCCAGCAGGCGCGGCCCAAAACCCAGTGAGAAGCGCAGCACCTTGACGTCGAACAACCGCGCGAAAACGAAATGCCCCAGCTCGTGCACCAGGATCAGCACGCCCAGCAGCGCCACCACGGCGGCCGCCCACAAAAGCAGGCTCATCCGGTTTTCATAGCACTTTGGCGGAAGACGCGCGCCCTGCCGTACAATGATCGCGCCGTGAGGAAGCCGACCGACGCGCTGCCGCCCGATCACCCGGAGGTGGTGGCCGAGCGCCTGTCCGAGATGGAGCGCAAGCTGGATCGCCTGCGCTCGCTGTACGAGAGCTTCTTCGCCGGCAGCGAGCGGCGCCCGCCCAACACACCTCGCCGCGAGATGAACCGTCTGATGCTGGAGACGCAGCAGCTTTCCATCCGCAACGTCGGCCTGCGCTTTCGCTTTCAGTCGCTGTCACAGCGCTGGACCTTGTACAGCACGTACTGGAATCGCACCATGCGCGAGATCGAGGCCGGCACCTACCGCAAGGATCTGGCCAAGGCCCAGCGCCGCCTGGCCCAGCGCGGAAAGCCGCTGACCGAATCGGAGGCGGTGACGCTGGGGATCCCGCTGACGCGCGCCAAGGCCTTCGTCGAACGGCAGAACCGTTACCTGGCGCGCACCGACTTTGATTCCGAGCGCACCGTCTCCGACGGAACGCCGCTGCCGCCCGCGCCGCCCCCGCCCACCGAGCCCGAGATTCCCGGCCTCAGCGACGAGGACATCGCGGTCTTACAAAAAAAATACAACGAAGCTCTGTCCGGCCTGGGCAGCGACGGCGACCATCAGGCTGGAAAGAAGCGCGCCCCGATCACCGCCGCCAAGCTGAAGGCCATGCTGTCGGCCCGCGTGCCGGCGATCTTGCAACAGCAGGGCGCGACCCGCGTCGCCTTCGACGTGGCCACCCGCGATGGGCGCGTGGTGCTGAAGGCCAAGCCGATCAAATAGGCGCGGTTTTGCTTCACGCGCGCTATGGCGCCGGCTTGCCCGCCTTGCGTGCCTTGGCGCGCGCGGCGTAGCTGATCGGCGACTTGAAGTCGATGCGTTCGTAAGGCAGGCCGGCCTTGGCGATCTGCGGTTCCACCTCGGCGCCGCGGCCGACGATGACCACCCACAGGTTGTCCGGGTTCAGGAACGTGGCGGCGGCGTCGCGCGCGTCCTTCAAGGTCACGCCGGCCATGCGCAGCGGAAACTGGCGCACGTACGGCAAACCCAGGCCGTGCAGATCGGCGGCGACGATGTTGGCGGCCACACCGTCGGCGGTCTGCAGGTTGAAAGGATAGCTGCCGGCGTAATAGCCCTTGGCCTTGGACAGCTCCAGCGGCGCCGGGCCGTCGCTTTTCATGCGGCGGATCTCCGCCACCGACGCGGTCAAGGCGTCCCACACCGACGCGTTCTTGGTCGACGCCTGCACGCGGAACGCCCCTTCGTAGAGGCTGGCGCCGAACGACGATCCGATGCCGTAGGTCAAGGCGCGCTTGGCCCGGACCTCGGTCATCAGGCGCGACGAGAAATCGGACCCTCCCAGAACATAGTTCATCAGCGTCACCGCGTACCAGGCCGGATCGATGTGCTTGATGCCGCGGTGGCCGAAGATCAGCGTCGACTGCGTCAGGTCGGGGCGATCGACCAGCAAGACGCGGGTGATCTTCACGTCGGGGATCTTGAACACCGGACGCTCCGGCACCTCGGCGCGCTCCCAGCCGCCGAAGGCTTTCTCCAGATCGACGCGCAGCCGCGCCGGATCCACGTCGCCGGCCACCGCCAGGATGGCGTTGTTGGGACGGAAGAAGGTCTTCCAGAAGGCGACCAGTTGCTCGCGGGTGATCTTCTGGACGTCATCGGGGGTCAGCACCCAGCCGTCGGGGTGCTTCTCGCCGAACAGCAGGTTGTCAAAGTGCTCGCTGGCCAGCTCCGACGGGTTGTCGTAGCGGCTGTTCAGGGCGGCCATCATCTGATCGCGCACGTCGGGAAACTCCGCCTCGGGAAACGTCGGTCGCAGCAAGATGTCCGACAGCAGATCAAGGCACAGCGCCGAATCGCGCGACAGCGCCGCGCAGCTGGCGCTGGAGTTTTCGCTGCCTGACTGGGTGTCCAGCGTGCCACCGACGAAGTCGATCTCCCGGGCGATGGCGTCGGCGCTGCGCGTGCGCGTCCCCTTGCGCAACATGCTGACGGCGAACGACGACACGCCCAGCGTGCTGGCTTTTTCCTCGTCATAGCCGCCGGCCTTGATGGCCATGCTGAAGCTGACCACCGGCAGATCCGGGCGCGCCACCACCACCACCTCGAGACCGTTGCGCATCTTCCAGCGGTCGACCTTGGGCAGCGTCAGCTCGGCCGCCTGCGGGGGTGGCGGCGACTGGATCAGATCCTTCCGATCGCGCCAGTACGTCGGCAACAGCGCCGTCTTGGCGTCGGCGCGCCGGGCCGCCGTGGGCGCTGATTCATAGCTCACCTCGATCGACGCGGGATTGCCCGCCGGCCGCGCCGCCGGACCGCCGCAAGCACAAAGCGCGATCGACGCTGTCAGAATCAACCCGGCCCCGCCGCGCGCCGCCCGTCGTCGCGTCGCCGTCATTTGGATCCTCCCGGGACCACCGGCGCGCTCAGCGGCCGCGGCCGCAGCGCCACGAAGGTCAGGTTGCTGTCGACCAAATACTTCGCCGCCACCCGCTGCACGTCCTTGGCGGTGACGGCCAGGTACCGATTGGCGCCTTTCACGAACTCGCGCCAGTCACCGAAGACGTATTGAAACTGGCCGAGCTGCGTCGCCACACCGTCGACGGTCTGCAGGCCAAAGATGAACCCGGCGGCCAGCTGGTTCTTCGCCTTGTCGAGCTCGTTGCTGCTGACCGGTTCGCTGCGCACCCGGGCGATCTCTTCCATCAGCGCGCGCCGCACCTTGGCCTGATCGCGATCCGGCAGGTGAGCGGCGTAGACAATGAATAGACCCGGCGCCTCCATGCTCTCGGTGACGCCGCCGGCGGCGATGGCCAGGTGATCTTTGCGTACCAGCCGCTGGTGCAGGCGCGACGATTCGCCGTTGGACAGGATCGCCGCCAGCACCTCCAGCGGCGCGCTGTCGCGATCGGCGGCCGACGGGATGTGGTACCCGCCGACCACCACCGGCACCTGCACCTCCAGCGACATGGTCTCGTTGCGGGGGGCGGTCTGCGGCGGCTCGCGCACGTAGGCGCGCGGCGGATCGGCGCCGCGGGCGATGCGGCCGAAGTTTTCTTCGACCAGCTTGCGGACGTCGGCCTCTTGCAGATCGCCGACGACGATCAGCGTGGCGTTGTTGGGCAGATAGTAGGTGTCGTAAAACTGCTGGCAATCCACGGGCTGGACGTTCTCCAGATCTTCGATGGTGCCGACGGCGGTCCAGGCGTACGGGTGCTTGGTGTAGGCCAGGGCGCGAAAGCGTTCGATGGCCTTGCCGATGGGGTTGTTGTCGACGCGCAGTCGCTTTTCTTCCTCGACCACCTGCCGTTCCGAATCGATGGTGGCCGGAAAGAGCTTCAGCGAGCGCATGCGCTCTGCTTCCAGCTGCATGGCGAAGCCGACGTACGCCGGCGGGACGGTGTCGTGGTAGGCGGTGATGTCCTCGGTGGTGAAGGCGTTGACCTGGCCGCCGATTTCTTTCAGCAGGCGCGCGTGATCTTCCGGCGGCACGTGCTCCGATCCCTTGAACATCATGTGCTCGAACATGTGGGCCACGCCGCGCACGCCGATGTGTTCGTCCTTGGAACCGACGTGATAGAAAACCTGCACGGTGGCGATGGGGGCCTGGTGATTGGCCAGGAACAGCACCTTGAGGCCGTTGCCCAGCTCCCACGATTTGACGTCCAGCTGCGGGGCCGCCACCGTCTTGCGAGCAACGGCGGCGCGCGCCGTCTGCGCTGGCCCCGCCGCCAGCGCCAGGGATCCGGCCAGGGACAAGAAACCCAACCAGTGTCGATCGCGCATCAGTGGCCGGGACTATGCCATAACTCCCGGTATGCCCGGCCGCGTGCTGACCGAGATCGTCGACAGCGAAGTCCTGCGCGACAACGCCCTCCACGATCCGACCGCTCGCCGCGCCACCATCTGGCTGCCGCCGTCGTACGATCGCCAACCCGACCGGCGTTACCCGGTCATCTACTGGCTGGCTGGATTCACCGGCACCGGCGAGATGTTGTTCCAGGGCAGCCCCTGGCAACCGGGCTTGGGCGAGCGCCTGGATCGCCTGGTGGACACCGGCGCCATGGGCGAGGTCATCGTCGTGGCGCCCGATTGCTTCACCCGCCTGGGCGGCAGCCAGTATCTGGATTCGCCGTCCACCGGCCGTTACGAAACCCACCTGACCAGCGAGCTGGTCCCGTACATCGACCATCGCTTTCGCACCCGAGCGGCGCGCGACGGACGCGCGGTGGGCGGCAAATCGTCCGGCGGGTACGGCGCGCTGGTGCTGGCCATGCGCCACCCGACGCTGTTCTGCGCGCTGGCCTGTCATTCGGGCGATGCCTACTTTGATCTGGCGGTCATCCCCGACATCGCCCGGACCGTGCGCACCTTGCGCAAGCACGGCGGCGTCGAGGGGTTCCTGGCCTATTTCGCCGAGGCCGTCAGCAAAGGCAACGACGACATCACCACGGTCATGATGCTGGCCATGGGCGCCTGCTATTCGCCCGACGCCAGCCGGCCGGCCGGCATCGCCCTGCCCTTCGATCTCGACACCGGCGAGATTGACGAAGCGATCTGGCGGCGCTGGAAGGCGTGGGATCCGACGGAGATGGTGAAGGTCACCCCGCACGCCACGGCGCTGGCCAAACTGAAGTTGCTGTTCATCGACGCCGGCACGCGCGACGAGTACGGTCTGGATCTGGGCGCGCGCATCCTGTGCCGGCGGCTGCGCGATCTGGGCATCGCCTTCGAGCACCAGGAGTTCGACGACGGCCACCGCAGCATTCCTTATCGTTACGATGTATCTCTGCCCAAGCTGGCCGCGGCGCTGGGCGCCACGCCGCCGCCGTGAACGCGCGATGAGCGAGCGTCTGCGTCCGGGCGAGCGTTTGCGCCTGGCCTGCGTCGACCTCGATCAGGATGGGGCGGGGATCTGCCACGCTGCCGATGCCGCGATCGCCGCCAGCACCATCCTGGTGCCGGGCGCGCTGCCCGGCGAACAGGTGACGGCGACGATCAGCCACGCGTCGCCGCACCAGCCGCGGGCGTGGGCGGAGCTGGAGACGATCGACGTCGCCTCGGCGGCGCGACGGGCGCCGGTGTGCCCGGCCTTTGGACCGTGCGGCGGCTGCCGGATGCAGCACTGGGAGCTCGGCGCCCAGCGCGCGTGGAAGACCGAGCAAATCAGGACGGCGCTGGCGGCGTATCCAGCCTTGGCGGCAATTCCCGTCGCTGCTTGCGTGCCGTCGCCGCTGGACCGTGGCTATCGCAACAACGCCAAGCTGGTCTGCGGGCGCGACGCGACCGGCGCGCTGGTGCTGGGGGCGTACGCCCCGCGCTCGCACGATCTTGTCGACCTGGGCGGTTGCCGCGTCGTCGAGCCGGTGCTGGAGGCAGCCGCGGCGGCGCTGCGGGCGGCGCTGGTGGCGAATGACGTGGTTCCGTACGACGAACGCCGCCTGCTGGGGGACCTGCGCTACGCGGTCCTGCGCGCCAACCACCGCGGGCAGGTGCTGGCCACTCTGGTCACCGCGCGCCGCGAGTGGAACGCCGGCGCGGCGGTCGCCGCTGATTTTCGCGCACGGTGCCCGGCCGTGGCCGGCGTGGTTCACAACATCAACCCCACCCGCGGGAACGTCATCTTCGGCGACGAAGAGGTGGTCTTGGCTGGCCAGGCGACGCTGGACGAACAGATCGGCCCGGCGGCCCTGCGCCTGTCGTCGCGCGCTTTTTTTCAAGCCAATCGCGCCATCGCGGCGCTGACCTACGCGCACATCGCCCGGGCGGTGGCGGCGACCGCAGCGACGACGGGCGAGTCGGTCGTCGATTGCCTGGTCGACGCCTATTGCGGCGTGGGCGGCATCGCGCTGTCGGTAGCCGCGCACGCCGGCACGCTGGTGGCCATCGAAAGCAACGCCACCGCCGTCGCCGACGCCACCGCCGCCGCACACGCCGCCGGTGTGTCGAACGTGCGCTTCGTGGTGGCCGACGCCGCGGACGGCTTGCGCGCCGTCGGGCGCGCCGACGTCGTGGTGGTCAACCCGCCGCGCAAGGGCTGCGCCCCCGCCGTCATCGCTCAGCTTCTGCGCTTGCAGCCGCGGTTGATCGCCTATCTCAGCTGCGCACCCGACACCCTGGCTCGCGATCTGGCCGCGCTCGGCGCGGGCGATGCCAGTTACCGGTGCGAATCCGTCACGCCGTACGACATGCTGCCGCACACGCCGCACGTCGAAGCGCTGGCTATCCTGACCCGCGCGGCGCCCTGAAAAACAAACGGCCCAAGCGATGCTGCCATCGCCTGGGCCGAAAGAGGATCAAACGAACGGTGCTGGCTTACATACAGCCGTTGGCCGTCGACTTGTTGCCGTTGATCTTCATGGTCCACGTCCACGTCGACGTGCAGGTCCCACCGGTCGGGATCGGATCGCAGGCGGGAGCGGCGCTGAAATTGGATTCCGTCTCGACGACCGACGCGGTGAACTGGTTCGTGTCGGTGAGGACCAACGTGGTGGTGTCGGTCTGGTGCCACATACAGGTGGTCATCATGGGATCGGTAGGCATGTTGTCACGAGTCAAGGTCCCCATATTGCTGGCGACCGGACCTGCCCCCAGTGAACCGTCGGTACCCAACGTGACAGTGGCGGTGGCCATGACGTAGTTGACCGGCAGGGCCTTGCCCACCTGATCGGCCACGCCCAGATCGCAACCGTCGGTGGCGCCGGACGCGATCGACACGATGTCGAAGCAGTAGGTCCCCTCGGTAATGCCGAACAACGTCGGACCCGTGCCGCCGGTGCCGCCGGCGTCCGCCGTCGTGCCGCCAGTGCCGGTATTGGTGGTGCACGTCCCACCGTCGGAACAATCCGACGAGCTGCTACCGCAGCCCACTGCCATCACGCCGGCCCCGACAGCCGCCACCACAAACACGCCCAAAGTATTGGTCAGTCTCATCTGGTTCTCCTAGTTTCGCCTTAAGTAAGAATCGGTCTAGAAGTGGCCGCGCCCTTTGCGCGCCTCGGTCGCCGGGCCGGTTGCGCCCGCGGGAGGAGCCGGCGTCGCGGCGGCAGCAGCGGGGGCGGCGGGCTTGGTCTTCTTGGCGCCCTTCTTGCCGTGCTCGTCCTTCTTTTCTTCCACCACGGCCGGGGCCGCTGCCGGCGCAGCGGCGGCCGCAACCTTGGCCTGCAGGTCGGTCACCTGGGCCTGCAAGGCCGCCATCTGGGCCTTGGTCGAGTCGAGCTGGGTCTTGAGGCCATCGCGCTCGGCGGTGACGGAGGTGAGGTCGGCCTTGGTCTTGTCCAGCTCGGCCTTCGACTGATCACAGCCGATGAGCGCGAGCGGCAGAGCCGCCGCCAATACGACTGCTAAAAAACAATCACGAATCTTCATGGTGCCTCCTTGTAGGTCGGTCTTTATGGCTGGTGCGGATCGCTGTTTGTTCATCTGGGGAAGCGAGCCATCAGGCGTCACCTGAGTAGGGCGCAAGGTAAAGCCCATCCCCCCGACGGACAAGGGCCAATTTCAAGGAGCGACGAAAGATATTGCAGGGCCCGCGATATTCTGGATGAAAGCCTACGGCGTTCCAGCGATCGACGCCGAGCTTTGCGCCACCACCGCCAGAGCGACGGTGACGATGACGAACAGCCAAAAGGCGCCGCGATCTGATTTTTCCGCGGCGTCGGGCGACAACGCGCGAAAAACGCCGGCCATCAGCAGCAGGATGATCAGATGCTGGCCCGCTAGCAGCGTCACCGTCGCGAAGACCGCGCACAACATCCAGCGCTGGCGGCGGTCCAGCGAGCGAAACGCGCGCCCGCCATCCAGCGTCCACAGCGGAACCAGGTTGAACAGATTCAGCAGCGCTCCGGCATGAGCCAGCGCCATCCAAAGATCAGAGCGCGCGCACCAGCCGACGATCCACGCCGCCACCGCAGCGCCGAGGCCCCAGAGCGGGCCGGCCAGGGCGATGCGGGCGTCTTCGCGGGCGTTGGCGGGATTTTGTTTCAAACGCACGAACGCGCCCAGGCCGGGGATGAACATCGGCGCGGTGGCGGCGATACCGTACCGGCGCAAGGCCGCCACGTGACCCATCTCGTGGACATAGATCGACACCACGAATCCCAGCGCGAACCGCCAGCCCCACAAGGTCCAGTACACGCCGAACATGGCCAGCGCCGACAGCACGGTCCCGATCTTGGTAAAGCCCAGCAGCAAAAATTTGGCCTTGGTCAACACCAGCACGGCCAGGAACTTGAACTTCCACAGCGCCGCGCCCAGCACGCCCAGGCCGGCGATGGGACCACCGCGCTTGCCCCGATCGGCGGCCCGCGCCGGCGACGCACCGGCCCCGCCCTCGACGACCCGGCCCAGCGTTTCGATCTTGGCGGTGATCTGGACGTGTTGCTGGCTGTCGGGCGGCAGCAAGGCCAGCGCCCGCCGCCACGACGCCAGCGCCGAGGCTTGATCGCCGGCGGCGGCGGCCGCGTCGGCTTCCTTTGCCAGCGCTGACAAGGCCGCGCCGTGGATCAGCCGACGGCAGCGCGGGCACGCCAGCCGTTGCGCGGGAACCTCCAGGCCACAACCGGCGCAGACCAACACCGAAGGAGCGGCGGCGCCGCCGGCAGCGATCTCGTCGCCGCCGTTCACGATCCGCTGGGCACGGCAGGCGGCGCCAGATCGGCCGACGCGGCATTGATGCGGAACGGCCCGTTGATCGTCACCACCCGCGACCGATTCATCTTCCAGGCTTCCCACAAGGCGAATCCGATGATGAAGATACCGATGATGTTGCTGGCTCCGCCCAAAAACGGCGCCGACGCGGCAATGCCGATGACGACCGCGAAGAGCAGCATCAGGTCCAGCACGCCCACCTGATTTTTTTTGTGGGCGCCCGACGAATCGTCCGGCTTCGACAGCGCGCCCGTGCCCGCCGCGGCCTGACCATCGACGGCCGGCGCGTCACCGGCGGCGGCGCTTTCGCTTTTGGCCCTGTCGTGCGCCGCCAATCCTTTGATCACGTCCGGCACATAGTTGAGCGTGATGCCGAGATAGGTCAGGACCAGCGCCAAGATCTGAAATCGCCGCCCGCCCCGCCCTTGCGACCCGGCGCGCACCGCGTAGCCGACCAGAAATCCCACCGCCACGGCGACCAAACCGATCTCGTATCCGGTGGCGGCGCGCACCGCCCACCAGACAAAACCACCGGCCACCGCCGCGGCGGCGCCGTAGACCGCGGCCAGGACGAAGCGCTCCTTGCTGGCGGCGACGGCCAGCACCGCACCGACCGCTTGCCGGCAGTTCGTGCAGATAGTCTGACCGGCGATCTCAAAGTATTCGCCGGCCATCGGCTGCTTGCAGTTCGCGCACGGCAAAGCCGCCGCCGTTGCGGCGGGCGACGCACCGACCGGTTCGGCGGTCTCGAATTGCAGCGGTTGGGTTTCGGGAGAAACACCCGGCTGGTCACTCATGGGAGCAGTCTACCCGAGGCCGCGGTTCACGTTTGCAAACTCTGCGCGGGTCCGGTGCCGCTTCGCCACACCTAAAGCGTACGCCTCAAAATCCCCCCGATCGTTACGGCCCGCCGCCGAAGAGATCAGCCGCGTTGGGCATGCCCGCGCCGATTGCGCCCACGTCGTTGCCGGCCCCGCCCGCCGGATCGCCGGCGTCGATGGCCGGGCTGCCTGGCTGCGGCGTGTAGTTCGTGCGGTAGATCTTCAGGATCTGTCCGACGGTGGTGGTGCGCTGCCAGATCGCCGAATCGTCGATGTCGAACGGGCTGGTCGGCGGCGGCGACTTCAGCATCGGGTTGATCTCGCCGTTGGTGCCGCCGAGATCGTGCGCCGGCTTGCGGCTGTCGGAGTAGTTCGTCATCTGCGGGTTGAAGAACAGGTTGTAGTCGGCGGTCAGCACGCCGGTCTTCACGGTGACCGTCGGCGCCTTCGGCACGTTCATGATGAGGTTCGAGTTCAACGTCATCTCGGCGTCGCCCACCAGCACGGCGGTCACCACGATCGGCCCGTTCTGGGCGTCGAAGGTGTTGTTCACGATGCGCACGCCTTTCGGCATGTAGATGCCCAGGATGCCGGCGATGTCGTTGTCGCCGCCAACGAACAGGTTGTGGTGGATGTAGCTGGTGCTGTGATCGGCCCACAGCCATTCGTGGCCGGCCTGGGCGACCAGGTTGTAACGGAATTCGCAGCCCACCCCGCGCACCGGCCACGAGCTGTCGCGGATGACATTGTGCTCGACGACGATGGTGGCGGAGCCGCCCAGCTCGAAGTTGCTTCCCTGGCTCCAGCCGCCGCGGAAGACGTGGTGGCTGTAATTGCGGCGCACCTGGCTGTTCTTCGAGTTCTCCATGAAGATGCCGACGCGCGCGCCGATGAGCACGTTGCTGTCGGCGTCGGTGTCGCCGCCCACCAGCCAGTTGGACGCGTTCTCGAACGCCGCCCACCCGGCGCCGACGTTGTTGCCGGCGAAAACCTTGGCCCCCGTCGAGCTGCCGTTGACCGTGAAGGCGGGAAACGAATAACCAGGCGCGCCCGCCGGCCCCGGCTCTTGGCCGAGGGGCTGGCGCATGTTCGACCGGAAGGTGTTCCCTCGAATCGACGCCGTGGCGGTGCCGTTGATGGTCAACTGGACCGTGCCGGTGCTGTCGATGATGCTGTTCTCGATGGTCACCGCGCCTGATGTCGCGACGTTGATGCCGGGGTTGAACACCGTCGTCGTATCGACGACGTTGAAGACGTCGACGTACTTCAACGTCAGCGGGCCGCTGACGTTGTCGCCCATGGACAGAATGCGGTGGCCGTTGCCGTTCAGGCGAATGCGGCCGGTGGGGGTGCCGGTCAGCTCGTAACCGGTGGCGCCGGTCAGCACCACGTCGGCGGTCAGCTCGACGGTCTTGGAGTAGGTCGGCGCGGCCACGACGTTGATCAGCATCGGCGTGCTGTCCAGGACCTCGTCGGGCTTGAGGTAAATGGCGCGGATGGAAACCCGGTGCATGCCGGCGGCGATGCCGGTGGCGTAGCCTTTGAACACGGCGAACTCGGCGTCGGTGCCGGCCTGTTCCAGGACCATCTGATCGTCGACGAAGAACTGCGCCTTGGACGCGTTCAGGCCGTGGCCGGGCGTCGGCGTGTTGGTGTCGACGTTGCGATCAAAACCGACGCCGATAAGGCGCAGGCTAGCCGGCGCAGTGAAGGTTTCGCCGCCGGTGGGCGAGACCATCTCGGCCTTGCGCACGCCGGAGGTGGCCGGGTTCTGCCCCAGCACCACCGCGGTGGTCGACGTGCTGGTGCCGCGGGCATTGGTGGCCGACAGCGTGAAGATGGTCGTGGCGGTCACCATGGTCATCGTCATCGTGCCGGTGACGGTGCCGACGCCCTGATCGATGCTGAGACTGTCGGCGTCGGTGACGGTCCAGGTCAGCGTGACCATCCCGCCGCCGGCGGGCAAGTTCGGGGGCGTGGCCGTGAAGGTGAGGATCGCCGGCTTGCCCGGCATGGGCATCGAGACGCCGCCCGTGCCCGCGCTGGCGCCGCCCATGCCGTTGCCGCCGCTACCCATGTCGCCGCCGCTGCCGGACATCCCATTGCCGTTGCCGCCGGTGCCGTTGCCATCGCCGCCGCTGCCGTCGCCGCCGCTGCCGCTGCCGCTGGGTGTGGCGCTCGAACCGCTTTTGCTGCACCCGAAAGAACCTGCGCCGAGGAGGCCCGCCGCCATCAACCCGCACGCAATCTTCATCGAAAACCCCGAGCGCTTGTTTATGCTCATCAAAGACCCCTTTTGAGTTGGTAACGCTCGGCCCGGCGGAAGAATCGGAATTTCCGCGCGAACAGTTTAGCATGGGCACCTCCTCAAAAAGGGCGGCAGCCACCGATGAAGATGAAAATTCGTTCGACCGGCGTTCAAAGTTCGAACGTCGATCCGCAGCCAAATTTCCGGAAGAATTCACGCTCGGGGCGTTGTTGACCCAGATGGTTCCAGTGACTAGCCTCGACGGTGTGCTGGTTTCCGTGTTGCTTGGTCGGGGTGGACGACGCGCGGTGAACGCCGTTTCTCCAGTCGGCAAGTGGGTGGTTGTGGGTGGGTGTTTGTTGGCGCTGATCGCGCTGGGGCGACCGGCGCACGCCGACGATCATGTCGTCGCCCCCGGCGACACGCTGGAGCTGCAGGAGGATCTGGTACTGGCCGGCGCCGACAATCTGACCGTGGGCGCCGCCGGCGGCGTGCGCGCCACCATCCACGGCAACGGCCATTCGATCATCGCCCTGCGAAGCGACACCGCCCCTTGGACCGGACACGTGGCGATCGAGAGCACCGACGTCAGCGGGCTCGGTACGACGATGACCCCCGGTATGGAACTGCACGGGGGCATGGATTCGGACATCACCATCGAAGACACGGTGTTCGACGCCTCCGGGCAGGTGCTCTTGGTGATGTGGACAGGCGCCCTGCGGCGCAACACCGTGCTCGACACGACGCTGGTGCCGGTGGTGGACGCGCTGACGGATTCGCAACCGGCGATCGAGATCGACGGCCCCGACAGCATGATGGACGGGCAGCGATTCTTCCAGGGCAACCGCATCTACAAATCCTGGGCGCGTTTCCACGAGAGCACCTACTGGCTGGTGGGCGGCGACACGGCCGCCGATTCCAACATCATCATCGGCCAGCGCGCCGCCATCGAGGTCGACATCTGCGCGAACATGTTGGTGCGGGGCAATTACATCCACCTGACACCGCTGATCATGGGCTGGAACCAGGTCTCGTCGTTCACGTCGACCGGCACCGACAACCTGGTCGAGCACAACCTCATCCGCGGCGGCAACTGGCTGGTGCACGCCACCTCGGGCACCGAGTTTCGCTACAACCTCTTCGGCGATTCGTACGAACGGCCCTGGCTGCTCCTCGACACGACCGACCAGTGGCTGGTGCACCACAACGTCTTCATCCGCAACGACCGCAATCCCAACCCGACGCCGGTCGACGGCATCACCATCGGCGGGCCGGACCCCAGCAAGCCGCCGATATTGCCGGAGGTGCCGACCGACCACATCTACAACAACACCATGGACGGCGGCGGGCCCTGCCGCGCGTTAACCAGCGGCGCCGTGTCGGTGGGCTCGGGCGCGACCTTGCCCAGCCTGCGCAACAACGTGATGGCCCGTTTCCGCATGAACATCGCCCCCGCGACGGGGGTGGTCCATGGCGGCCGCGACAGCATGAACTACTTCGAGGTGGCCCAGACGCCGCTGGTGGCGCGCCTGGCCTACGCCGACTACAACGTCTTCAACAACCCGGACGCCTACATCGTCGACAACTACTCGGTCGGCGTCGCGGGCCACTCCGAACGGGTGGACCCAGGCTTTGCCGCCAACGACGTGATGGCGGGCGGCCCCGTCGACCAGCAGGTCGATCCCAAATTCACCGGCCCCATCCCCTACGATTTTCCTTACAGCGACGACGACATCAAGATGGGCAACGCCACCGTCTGCCAGATGCTGGCGTTCTATCGGCAGATCTACACGCCGACGCCGGGTAGCCCGCTGATTGATTCGGGCGATCCGGCCGACGGCCCGGGCGCGGACATCGGCGCCATCGGCGCGGGCATGGCGCGCGACGATGATCTGTTCGGCAAGCTGTGCCCCGACGGTGACATCGGCACGCCGTCGCTGCCGCAGTCGACGTATCAGTGCACGCCCGTCGGCGGCGCCAACGGCATCGGCAACACGCAGACGGTACCGAAGCCCCCCGGGTTCATCTGTGTCTGCGAGGCCAGCCCGCTGGCGCCTGGTGCCTTGTCCTTGCACGTGCTGGCGGCGATCGGCATCTGCGCGGGGATCTTGCGCCGGCGCCGATCGAGACGATCTTGATTCGCGCACTGTCGCTGGGCGCCGTGGCTCTCTCGCTGTCGCTGCCGTTGCTGGGCAGCGCGCAGGCCGCACCGCCCGCGCCGCGCGGGCCGCACCCGCGCTTGTTTTTGTCGCCACCGACGCTGGCCGCGCTGAAGAAGAACAACCACCAGGCCAAATCCTGGGCCGCCGCCGCTGTCGAGCGCTGCCGCGACGTCGCCCAGAACCCCGACCGTTACAAGCAAAGCGGCTATCAAGGCGCGGACTGGTCCGTGGCGGCGGCGTCGTGCGGGCTGGCCTTCCAGATCACCCGCGATCCAAAAATGGCGGCGGCCGGTCTCAAGCTTTGGCGCGCGCTGCTGGAAGACGTCGACACCATCGGCGACAAGAAGGCCTGCGCGCCCGGCAGCCCGCCCGAGAACGCCACGCACGCCATCTGGCGCGACACCGGTTACGCCATCCGTTTCATCGGCCCGCACGCGGCGCTGGCCTACGACTGGCTGCACGACGCCCCCGGCGCCGACGAAGCCTTGCGCAAGGAAAGCCGTGGCTGCTTCGCCGCGTGGCTCGCCTGGTACGACAAGGACGGTTACCTGCGCACCACGCCGGGCGCGAACTATCACGCCGGGTACGTCCTGGCCAAGGCGCTGATCGCCGTCGCCACCGCCGGCGAAGATCCGGCCGGCGACCGCGCCTTTGCTGAAACCATCGACGAGCTGTTCGGCAAACAGATCATCGGCCAGGGCCTGGCGGGCGAAAGCGGCAGCGTCGGCCAGCCCGCCGGCGCGCTGGTGGGCGGCGACTGGCCGGAGGGCTGGCAGTACGGTGCACTCAGTGTGCTGGAATACGGACTGGCCGCGCGGGCGCTGGAGGAAAACGGCGCCCCGCTGCCGGCCATGCACCGCTGGGCCGACGACGTCGTCGTGCGCGCCCTGCACGGCTTGGCGCCGACGGGCGATCGCGCGTACGTCGGCGGCGACACCGGCATCGAGACCTATTCGCTGCCGCGCAACCCGTCGACGCTGCAGGTGGGGTTGCTGGGCCCGGCCAGCGAGCGCGCTGCCGCCTGGGCCTCCTTCGCCATTGGCAAGAACCCGCCGCACAAAGAAGCGTCGCCCGCGCTGGAGGCGCTGGCCGAGGCGCGCACAGTGACACCGCAAGATTACCGGGCCAGCGCCCCGCCCACCTGGTTCGTCGCCCGCGGCACGCGCAACCTTTACGCCCGCAGCGACTGGAAAGACGGCGCCGCCTGGGCGGTGTTTACGTCGGCGCCGCGCCTCGTGCCTGATCACCAGCACCCCGACGCCACCAACTTTGTCTTCTCGCGCGGCGCCGACGATCTGATCGTCGACACCTCGCCCTACGGCGTGCGCACGACGATGACGTCGAACGCGCTGACCGTCGATTCGGGCAACGTCGGCGGTGACTATCGCCCCAGCCAGACGCCGTGGAGCGAGGCCGAGCTGCGCTGGGCACGCGCCACCAAATCCGGCATCGTCGCCGCCCGCGGCGATTTTCACGGCGCGTACCGCGTGCAGGAGATCCCGTCGGACATTCCCTTCGCCCAGCGCGACTGGGTGTTCCTGCCGGAAGGCGAGATCGTCACCGTCGATCGCGTCGACACCGGCAACCCGACCCGGAAGCTGTACCTGCGCTTCCGCACGCCCGCGCACTTGACCATGTCCGCCGATCACAAGACCGCCGCCGGCACGGTCGGCAAATCGACGGTGGCCATTCACATCGCCGCGCTGTCGGCCGGCGCGCCGGTCCTGCGCGTGCCGGCGGTGCGTGACTGCGAAGGCGTGCCGTTCGGCTCGTGCAATCGATCGCGGGCCCGGATCGACGAATACGCCGTCGAATTGCCCGGCCCGGTGGCCAGCGCCGTGCACGTCATCGACGGAATCAAACGCGAAGACGCCGCCGCAAGCGTGAAGGTCGAACGCCCGAATGGTCTACTGGGCGTGACCGTCAAGCGCGCGGGGCTGACGCCGGTGACGGTGATGACGTCGGGACAGTCGTCGTCGCGGACACCGTCGACGTTCAGCTATCCGGTCGACGCGCGCGACGGCACGCGCCACGTGGTCTACGACGCGCCTGAGGATGACCACGGCCGCTCGACAGTGAAAGCCTCCGCGCGCGGCGGGCAGTGCTTGATCGAGATCGCCGCCGGCGGTGGGTTCGTCGGCCGGCCCCTGATTTTCAGCGTCGCCCCGGCCGCCGCGGGCTGCGCCGTCGTCGAAGATCCGGACGCGCCGGCCGCGCGGCCTTAGCGTCGCCGCTCAGCCCGCGTGCTTCGTGCCGAGGACGACCGCGGTGGTCACGATCCAAAGCAGGATGGTGATGATCAGCGGCCGATCCTTCAAGAAGACTTCTTCCGGGCTGCCGCCGGCGTTCTGGCTGTGGGCCAAGAACAGATAGCGGAACAGGCCGAAGATCACGAACGGGATGGTCAACATCATCGGGTTGTTGCCCTGCCCGCCCTGCACCGCGAACGACGCCGAGGTGAACGTGTACAGCGAGTACGCCATGATCGTCGACGAAGCGACGATGCTGGTCAGGCTGTCCAGCAGCGAAGGCGTGTACATGTGCAGGATCTTCCGGTGCGACGCCGCCCCGCCCTCCAGCAGGACCAGTTCGTTGCGCCGCTTGCACAAGCCCAGGAACAGCGCGCCCAGCAGCGTGACCGTGTAAAGCCACGGCGAGATCACCGCGCCGATCACCACCGCCCCCGACACCGCGCGCATCACGAAGCCCAGCGCGATGATGAACACGTCCAGTAACACCACATTCTTGAGGATGAAGATGTACCCGAACTGCATCAGCAGATAGGCCGCGCCCACCGCCGCGAACCCCGGGCTCAGCAGATAAGCGGCGATCAAGCACAGCGGCATCAACACCAGCGCCGTCGCGATGGCCACCGACTTGGGCAGCTCGCCCGAGGCGATCGGCCGGTTGCGCTTGGTCGGATGCTGGCGATCTTTTTCGACGTCGAGCACGTCGTTCAACAAATACACCGAGCTGGAAATGAGCGAGAACAACCCGAACGCCGCCGCCGAGCGCCGGAAGTACTCCCACATCTCCGGCGAGAACGGGCGCCACCGCTCGTTCATGGTGAAGACGAACCCGGCGAACAGCAGCAGGTTCTTGATCCACTGCTTGGGCCGCATGGCCTTGAGCAGACTGAGCGGCAATGGTCGAGAGGCCATGACGCGCAAATGCTATCACGAGCGCTCGCTCCGCTCGCTACCGAGCGCGAGGCGCTAGTGAACCGGCGTGCGTGTGACGGCGATGAAGACGATGCCGACGATGATGAGCGCGATGCCGAACCATTGGCCGCCGGCGATGCGTTCGCCTAGAAGCATCACGCCCGCCAGGCAAGTGGCGATGGCGGTCGCGCCGATGACCACCGGGTACGAGAACGACAGGTTGGTCTTCCCAAGCACCAACACGTAAAGCAGCGTGCTGAGTCCGTAGGCCACCACGCCTCCGGCCAGCGGCGCGTTCACCAGGCTGCGCCCGGCGCCCAGTTTCAGCAGGCTTTGAGCGACGGTGTTCAAAACCACGATCGCCGCCATCAGGCCCCAAGTTGTCGCGCCCACCTGCATGGCGGCGAATTTACCCCAGTTCCGTCGGCGCCACGGAATTCTTCGGCGCGACTGCTAGCGCGTGCGCAGCCAGCCAAAGTTGCCCTCGCCGAACCCGAACGCCCCGGCCACCGACAGGGCCAGGAAGCTGCGTGCGGTGGAAGGATACGACGACAGATCGGTCTGCGACCCGCGCACGCTGTAGTTCGAGTAGTCCAGCGCCACGGTGATCGGCAAGCGCTCGAAGAGGTACGCCAGCGAAGCGCCGAACGACAAGGTGTCGAACACCCGGGTGGCCACGGCAAAGTGCTCCTCCGCCGTCACCCGCCGCGAGTACGCGTACCCGCCCAGGCCGCTCAAGAGCAGGTTCCCGCGCTTGGTCAACGGCAGGGCCAGGCGCAGCGTCACCGCGTCGGTGATCAACGCTTCGGGCGCGTACACGTTGACCGACGGCGACTGCGACACTGTCAGGGTGGCGAACCAGGGCACCAGCTGGTACGACAGCGTCGCCGACCCGGCGGGAGCCATCGCCACCGAATGGGTCTGGATGCCGTAGAACGCGACCACCCCCCCCTGCAGTTCGGTGCTGAGGCGGGCCGAGTAGTCGCGCCGCCAGCCGGCCAGCACCTGCGTGCTGATCACGCTGCCGTTCAAGTACGCCGTGGTCGGATCTTTGGCCGGGTCCAGGCGAAAGAACTCGCCAGCCGTGACGGCCAGCGAATAGGTATCCTTGCCGGCGATGCGATCGCGGCGCACGCCGGCGCCGACGGTCAGCACCTCGGGCAACGGGGGCCCGGAGATCGACGACGAGTAAGCGGCCGACAGTGACTGCAGCCAGCGATCGCGGCCGGTCGCCTGATAGGCCAGGTTCTCGCTGGCCGAAAGATTGAAGAGCTCGGTGGCGGCCGCCGCCACTGACGGCATGGTCGGGATCGTCCCCGCCGTGTAGGGGCTGATGAACCCGATGTTGGTCGTCTTGAACACCGATGCGTTGGCCAGCAGCGACATCGTCGTGTGCCCGTCGATGTTGATCGTCGACGAGACCAGCCCGGTGTGTCCGGTCGAATTGAGCTCCGGCGCCTGCGGATAGCGGGTCAACGTGAAGGCATAGCCGAAACGGTTGGCCACCCGCCCACCGTTGTTGGTGAGGCCGGTGTTGAGAACGAAGGTCCCGAACTCCAGCCGCCCGGTGCCAATCGCGGGATCATCCGGCTGGCCGTAGAGCTTGCTGTCTGCCACGCCGACAGCGACGCGCGGGCTGATGTCCAGGACAGTGGCCGACGCGGGTCCCCGCCCCAGCCAACACAGCCACAGAAGGATCGCGCCCGCGACCCGCGCTCCACCTTTCATCAACGCGGCCCAAATTAACACGAACCCGCGCCAACCCGCGCCACCCGTGCCCGCCGGCGGCAGCCTGCGGCGGCGGCTTTACAGGATGTACTGGGACAGATCCTCGTCCTTGAGGATGCCGTCCAGGCGCTCGCGCACATAACTGGCGGTGATGGGAATGGTCACCTGCCCCAGCTCGGGCGCTTCGAAGGCCAGGTCGTCCAGCACGCGTTCCATGATGGTGTGCAAACGGCGCGCGCCGATGTTTTCCATGCGCGCGTTGACCAAGGTGGCGATGCGGGCGATCTCGGCGACGGCGTCAGGCCGGATGTCCAGCGTGACCTTCTCCGTCGACAGCAACGCCGTGTACTGCTTGGTCAGGGCGTTCTCCGGCTCGGTCAGGATGCGCACGAAGTCGCTGTCCGACAATGATTCAAGCTCGACGCGAATAGGAAAGCGGCCCTGTAGTTCTGGAATCAGGTCCTTCGGCTTCGACACGTGAAACGCCCCGGCGGCGATGAACAGCACGTGGTCGGTCTTCAAGGCGCCGTACTTCGTCGACACCGTCGAGCCTTCGACGATCGGCAACAGATCGCGCTGCACGCCTTCGCGCGAGACGTCCGGGCCGTGGCCGCCACCACCCTCGCGCCCGGCCACCTTGTCGATCTCGTCGATGAAGATGATGCCGGCCTGTTCGGCGCGGCGAACGGCGTCCTTGGTCAGGCGTTCCATGTCGATAAGCTTGGCCGCCTCCTCGTCGGTCAGCGCGTCCATCGCCTCGGGGACGGGCAGGCGGCGGCGCTTGGTGCGCTTTGATCCCTGCGGCAGCATGTCGCGCAGGTTCAGCACCATCTCTTCCATGCCGGTGCCCGAAAAGACGTCGATCACCGACTGCGGCGCATCCGCCGTGTCGATCTCCACCATCTTGTCGTCCAGCTTTCCCTCTCGCAAAAGCTTGCGCAGGTTCTCGCGGGTGGCGTTGTCAGGCGGCACCGACGATGCCGGCGGCGGCTCGGCGCTGGCGTACGTCGGGCCGGGCAGCGGAATGGCGCCGCCCATCGTCGACGTGGTCGCACCCGGTGTCGGCCGCGC
>DASXQB010000297.1:0-22314 GCA_036493295.1 Polyangia bacterium
GGTCGGTGAACCGCATCCAGACCGACGCTGCCGGCAACCCGGTCATGAAAGACGGGTTCACGCAGACCGAAGAGGTACCGGGCAACACGACCCACAACGACGCCATCCTTCAGACCGAGCAGGCGTTCGGCAAACTGACCTACGCGGCGAACCCGAGCAACCGCTTCGTCGCGACCTTCTCGGCCCTACCCAGCAGAAGCGGCGCTACGGACCAGTACGGCATCAATCCGCGCGACGGGCAGCCGGAAGTGGGCACCGACAGCAATGGCGGCACCCTGCAGTCGATGGCGCATCGTTTCAGCTCGAATCCTTACGACGCGACCTTGCGGTGGACGACAGAATCGCCCAAGAAGAACGTCACGGTGGAGACCTTGATCGGTTGGCACCATCAGTCCGAAACGCTGCTGCCGAGCGACGGTTCGCAGATTGGATCCGCCACCGGTTTGGCGAGCGTTCCGACCATTCAGTGGATCAACGCCGGCCACAACCTGCCGGACCTAGATCCGACTCTGCGCAATCCCCAGATGTGCGTGGGCAACGGCGCGACGACGGTGCTGTGTCCAGTCAGCCCGCAGTACAACTCAAACGGTCCAGGCGAGCAGGACGCGCAGAAATATGACCGCTACCAGGTCGGCAGCACGCTGACGTTCCTGGCCCAGGGCTTGGGCCACCACATCGCCAAGGCCGGCTTCAGCCTGGAGTTCACCGACTACTCGCACACCAAGTCGTACAGCGGTGGTCGCCAGTACCTTGAGAACGACGACGGGACCATCGGGGATCAGTTTCGGTTCGGCGTTCTCACCGCGCCTGATACGCCGCTGAGCTTGGATGGCCGAACGCTGAAGACGCAGTCGATCATCGTCGGTGGTTTCATCCAAGACAGCTGGAGCATTGTCGACAAGTTCACCGTGAACTTGGGCGTTCGCTACGACACGCAGGCGCTTTATGCCGACGGTGGTCAACTGGGCTTGGTGCTGCCGAACCAGTGGTCGCCGCGCCTCGGCGCCATCTACGACCCGACGCAGTCCGGTCGTTCGAAGATCTTTATCAACTACGCCAAGTACTACGAAAACGTCCCGTTGGATCTCGCCGACGTCGCGCTCAGCGGCGAGCCGCACACGCTGGCCAACTACAGCAGCAACTGCGGCGCGACGCAGATCGTGGCCAACCCGAAAGGCTGCCTCACCGAATCGGTGGCGCAGGTGCAGGGTAACGCCACCAACCCGAATCAGAAGTACGTGGCGTTCGGTGCCGGCGCCAGCCCGATTGATCCCAATTTGAAGCCGCAATCTCAGCACGAGGTGGTGGCCGGCGGCGACTACGAGATCATCTCAGACCTGCGCGCGTCGCTGACCTACACCAAACGGTGGATGGGTGATGTCGTCGAGGACATGAGCCGTGATGGCTTGCAGACGTTCTTTCTCGGTAACCCGGGCGAAGGCGTGGCGTCGGACTTTGCCAAGGCCAAGCGCGACTACGATGCCTTCACGCTGCAGTTGGTGAAGAACTTCCGCGACAACTGGTTGCTGAACGCCAGCTATACGCTGTCATGGCTGCGCGGCAACATCGGCGGTCTCATCAGCCAGGACGGGGCGCTGATTCCGAACCACACCGCCGACTTCGACACCAAGGGCCTGACGATCAACCGGGACGGTTACCTGCCCAACGATCAGCGCCACAGCATCAAGATTTTCGGCGCGAAGGAGTGGGTGTTGGCCGCGCAACACCACATCAGCACCGGCATCGCGATTCGCGCTCACTCGGGACAACCGACGACTCCTCTCGGCGCCGATCCTGCCTACGGCCTTGGTTTCGCGTTCATTCAACAGCGAGGCACCGGACCTCGCGTTCCCTGGGACTACTCCGCGGATCTACAGGCCGGGTACACGCTCTACCTCAACAAGAACCACGCCCTGTCGGTGGAGATCAACGTCTTCAACTTCCTGAATCTGCAGAACATCACCGAGACCGAACAGAACTACACGACCCAGAACGTTTGCTTCAGCGCCACTGGCGCGGGCGGGTCATGCGTTGCCGGTCCCCAGAAGGGTGTCAAGCTGACCCCAGTTTATGCGGACGGCGCGACAATGGGCGCGGTGGATGTGAAGACCCCCGGCGACGTTTCGAACTACGGTAAGCCGACCAGCTATTCGTCGCCGCGCACCTTCCGGTTCGGCGCCCGGTGGACGTTCTAATGGACGCGGGTGAGAAAATGAACGCTGTGGCTAAAACAGGGGAAAATGCCGTGACGAAACCAAGCTTAATCTTTCCCGCACTGCTGTCGTTGGGACTGCTGACAGTGGCCGGCGCCGGTTGTACGCAACGGCGTGTCACTTGTGCGCCGGAAGCCGAGGATTTTAACGTCAAGTTGGAGTTCGTTCAGGGATCGAAGGTTGGCACCGGCGACTGCGATACGCGTTTTGACGGCACGGAGAGCGTGCAGGTGTTCGGCATGCAACCATTCTTCAACGATCCGCGAGTCGCATCAGACGGCAAGACCTCGCTGGCCATCCAGCCATTCGAGACAGGTAATTATGCGACCAGCGCGCCGAACGCGGACATGCCGGCGATGGATACAGTCGCCACGCACAAGCCGTACGCCTTCGGAAAATTCGACACTCAGTTTGCCGACAGCCAGGACATCTGCCACATCATGTCGCTGAGTGCAGCCGAGGTTCAATACGACAAAGGCTTCACCATCACGCCGCCGCCGCCCGACGATGCCGGCGCCGGTGGTGACGATGGCGGCGGTGACGACGGTGCCACTTCGGCCGCCGATTTTGACGGCGGCACCGATGCCGATGCCGGCGTCGCCACGGACGCCGCGAAGGACGTCGCCACGGACGCCGCGAAGGACGCTGGCGCTGCCAGCGATGCGGGCGGGTCGACAGATGCCGGCGGGTCGACTGACGCTGGTGGTGACGGTGGGATGTGCATGCCGCCGCCGCCGTCCGACGACACTGCCCCGCAGGTGTTCGATCCGATCCACGTCAAATACGAGTTCAGCAATCTGCGCTTCTACGTGACCGCTGCCTTGACCGGCAACATCGTCGCTGGCGAGCTGACGTACACCCAGTTCAACGGCGCCGCGGCCTGCGTGGCGAAGTACACCTTCCGCGGCATCGCGCCGTCGGTGGGCTGCGCCGACGACTGTGGCAAGCCGAGCAACGACCTTTGCCGCGACCCGCAGAACGGCATCCCGCAGCCGGACTGGGACACGGAGGGCGATACGCCGACCTACAAGAACAAGAACGCCATCTACTCGTTGTGTGACACCGACAGTCAACAGTGCGTGTTGGACCCTGGAGATACGCACATCCCGAAGTAACGAAACGAACAAAGATGGTGGAGAGACGCCGCCGTCTCTCCTTCGACTTCGAAACGCAGCAACTCAAAGAGCACAATGTTCGATTCGGTTCTCGCGCATAACGTTCCGCGGCGGCAGATAGGCAGGGGCGCCATCCTGTCGTTCGTGGCGCACGTGGCGATCGTCGCGCTGGCGCTGTACATCTCGTCGCGTCCGCACGAAGACGACAAGAAGAACACCCGCAAGGTGATGCTGTTCAATCCGCCTCCGCCTCCGCCGCCACCGCCGGCGGGCGGCGGCTCCGTCACCAAGCCGAAGGTGGAGCACAAGAAGGTCATCAGGAAGCCCGACACCGTCGTCCAGACCACGAAGAAGGAAGCGCCCAAGCCGCAGGAGCACGAAAAGCCCCAGGAAGAGCCGGATCCGGCGGGTGTCGTCGGTGGCGTGAAGGGTGGCGTGGCGGGTGGCGTCGTCGGCGGTGTCGTCGGCGGAACGCTTGGTAGCACGGTTGCCTTCGGCGCTGGGATGAACCGCCCGACCTGGAAGAAGAACCCGGCGCCTATCTGGACCCGCGAAGCGGCGGCAATAAAGGTACAGGGCATCGCACTGGTCAAGTGCATCGTCAACCTGGAAGGCCATTTGCAGAACTGCCGCATCATCAAAGGTCTTCCGTTCATGGACCAATCCATCGTCGAGACCTTGACCAAGGAATGGCAGACGAACGGCCCCATCATGTTCCAAGGGCATCCGGTCTTCGTTGATTACATGATTCCCGTTCACATTGTGGCGCCGTAGGTTCAATCAGCAGCGCGTGTCGCGCGGAGGGTGAGAGAAAATGCAATTCACACTGTACGATCTTTGGGCTCACATGGGCCTGTTCGCCCGGCTGGTGGTGGGGGCGCTGGCCATCATGTCGGTCTCGTCGCTGCTGGTGGCCTGCGAAAGGTTCTTGGCCTTCCGCAAGTCCAAGAAGGCGTCCATTGCCTTTGCCCACGTGGTGGGACCGCTGTTGGCCAAGCGTGACCTGAACGCGGCGGCCAGCATGCAGCCCGGCGCCGAGGTCGGGCACCTGGGGCGGGTGATCATGGCCGGTCTGACGACGTACCGAGCAAGCGGTCAGGACGACCCCGAGCTGATCTTCGAATCGGTGGCGCGTTCGCTGGAACGCCAGGGCCAGCGCGAGATGCAGAACCTGCGTCGCGGTCAGGGCCTGCTGGCGACGGTGTCGTCGACGGCGCCGTTCGTCGGTCTGCTGGGCACCGTGGTCGGTATCGTCAACTCGTTCCAGGCCATGGCGGCCTCTGGGTCGGGCGGTCTGGGCACAGTGTCCGCCGGTATCGCCGAAGCGTTGGTGACCACCGCTTTCGGTCTGCTGGTCGCCATCCCGGCGGTCATGATTTACAACTATTTCCAAGGCTTCGTCGACGGCGTGACGGTGGACATCGCCGAATCGTCGAACGAGCTTCTGGACATCGTGGCCCGCCAGTTGAAATCGAACAGCGGGCGTCCGGCCGCGGTTCGCCACGGGTAATTCGTCATGGCGATGACGGGCGGCTCCTCCAAAGGAGTCAAAAACGACATCAACGTCACGCCGCTGGTCGACGTGGTGCTGGTGTTGCTGATCATCTTCATGGTGGTCACGCCCATGCTCCAGCGTGGCAAAGACGTGCACCTGCCCAAGGCCAACAAGCTGACCAAGGAAGAAAAGAACGGCGATCCGTTGGTGGTCTCGGTGACCGCCGATCACAAGCTGTGGGTGGAGAGCGTTGGTTTTCAGGAAGACGCGCTGGAGACCAAGCTGGCCGCCGAATTGAGCAAGGAACCGAACCGCCGCGTGCTGCTGAAGGGTGATCAGTCGGTCACCGTCGGCGACGTCCGCAAGGTCATGGACCACGCCAAGAAGGCCGGCGCTCGCGCGGTCGAGTTGGCCATCGAAGAGATCAAAAAGTAGGCGCCATGCGATTGGGTCATCATCACAGGCAAGGTTCGGTAAAGCGGCTGTATGTGCGGCCACCCGCCGCGCGCAACAGCGACATCAACGTCACGCCGCTGGTCGACGTGGTGCTGGTGTTGCTGATCATCTTCATGGTGGTGACGCCGCTCTTGGAGAAGAACATTCCGGTCAGCACGCCCAGCAGCGAGAAGGTCGAGGAGGTCACTGAAGTGCCGCCCGATCAGCTGGTGGTGTACGTGAACCGCGCCGGCCAGATGCGCATCAACGCGGATTCGGTGACCGAGGCGGACTTCATCAACAAGCTGAAGGCGCGCCTGGACGCCCACGGTCCCAACGACCGCACGGTGTTCATCGTCGCCGAGGACGAATTGAACTACGCCAAGCTGATCGCCGTCATCGACGGCGCCAAGCAAGCCGGTGCCGAGACGCTGGGCTTCGCCACCGACCCGCCCGACCCGGCGATGTTCCCCGCCGGGGGCTGACCCGCTGTTCGGCCCGCGCCGCTACGGCGCGAACCAGTTGCCCGACATGATCAGGATCGACAGCATCTTGATCGAATCGTCGTAGTAACTGACGGTACCCGGGCTGTTGGTGACCATGTCCTTCCAGATGGCGTCCAGCCACGCCTGGTTGGAGGCGTCGACGATGGCGGCCACGCCGAACGGCGCCTCGAAGGCGAAGACCTTGCCGGTGCCGGCGTTGGCTCCGCCGAGCTCGTAGCCGTCGACGATCTTGGTGGGATCAGAGCCGGTCTTGCCCTTGATCCAGGTGGTGATCTTCTGTGCCTCCGTCTTGGCGCGGACGTCGCCCGAAACGATGTAGTCGGTGGCCAGGTGCCACGGCACGCGGCACGAGTTGTAGCCCACGCGACCGTCCGCTTCGCTCTCCAGGTAATTGGCCATCGCCGGCGTTGGATTGGTGTCCAGGTGCTCGACGAAGTCGGGCAGAAGGCCGGTGCTGGAGGCGAAGCCGTCTTCCAGTTTCTTCACCAGCGTGTGCGTGGCGTCGACCACCGCCATCCAGCTTTGGTCGCCGCTGGCCCGGGCGTAGGCCCGAAAGTGATCGATCATGAAATCCGATGGGCGGGTCCCGTAATAAAAATTCGCGAAGGGCTGCGCGCCGCCGTAAGGGCCATCCATCGACATGTAACGGATCGTGTAATACGGCGCTTTGATGTCCGCCCAGTCGCCCATCATCATGATGTTGGTCATGGGGTTGACCTCGTGGGCCTTGATCGATCCGATGATCTTCTTGGCCTCGGCCAGATAGTTGATGGTGCCGGCGCTGCCCCACTGGCGATCGGCCAGCACCAGGCCGTAGGCGATGTCCATGTCGCCGTCGGTGGCCGAATCGTTGATGTCGCCGTTGCCGTGCGGGACCATGCAGCCGTCCTGAATGCTCCAGGACATCAGGTTGGGATCGTTGATGCTGCCGAACATGTGATAGACGGCGTAGAGAGCGTCGAAGGTCTTTTGCGCGTTCGGATCGTGGCCGGCCATCATCGGCACGATGGCCATGCCGTAGCCCTGACCTTCCGACACATCGACCGTGTTGGCGATGGCGCCGGTCCCGCCGCCGGTGGCGATATAGGCGCCGCCGCAATCGGAGACGACGTACGTCGCCTTCCATTTGTCGTAGAACGCCGCCACCGCGGTGTCGAGATTGGCGGCGCTGGGTTTGATGGTACCGGCCGGGTACTGGAACTTGTGCGAGCCGAACATCTGCCCGGTATTCGCCGCCATCGCGCCGCCGGTCCCGCCGCCGTCGGTGCCAGCGCCGCCGGTGCCGCCCGCATCGGTTTTCCCGCTATCAGGTTGGCCGCCGCCGTCGACGTTGCTGCCGCCCGAGCCCATCGCCGCGCCGCCGGTGCCGCCCGCCGTGCCGCCGCTGCCAGACGTGCCGCCGCTGCCGGACGCGCCGCCGGTGGTGCCGCCACTGCCACTGGCGCTGGCGCCGCCCGAGCCACTGCCGCCGGAGCCGCCGCCACCGCCCGAGCCGCCGCTGGAACACGACCACATCGCCGCCGGCACCAACGTCAAGGAAAGCAAGCGGAACAGCGATCGATGCATGAACAAGCTCCTGGCCGAAAGTGAGTGGGCGCCGGGCAAATGAGGTAAGCGCCGCCGCGCCATCGTGAATGCTGCGAGCGGCCCGCGGGAGGGTCAAGCTGATTTTGTTTTATTGCGCCGCCAAATCTGGTCGCCGTATGGTGGTGCGAAGGCGGCAATCGATGGCTGATCTTTATGACGTCATGCAAGCGGCGATGCGCGGTGAGTCCGGCGAGGCGCCACCGATCGGAAAACTGCTGGGCATGTCGCTGGTGGCGGTGTCGCCGGGGAAGGCCACCATGCAGCTAGACGCTGACGAGCGCCTCGCCAACCCGATGGGCACGCTTCATGGCGGCGTCCTTTGCGACCTCGCCGACGCCGCGATGGGGATGTCGTTCGCCTCCACCCTGGCCCGCGGCGAGACCTTCACCACCCTCGAATTGAAGATCAACTTCTTGAAGCCGGTGTGGCGCACGCGCCTGCGCGCCGAGGGCCGGGTGGTGAAAGGCGGCCGCACCGTCAGCCTGATCGAATGCGACGTCTTCGACGAAGGCGGCAGCCTGGTGGCGCGGGCGACCAGCACCTGCTTGACCCTGCGCGGGGCCGCCGCACAAGGACGCTAGACCTCACGGTCGTCTCGCGCGAAGAACCAACGCCACCACGAACGGCAGCAGCTCACCGACGGCAGCCAGGCGGTACACCGGAGCCGCCGAGCCGAAGGCGTCGAAGGCCCAACCCGACAGCGGGCTGCCGATGGCGCCGCCCAAAGAGAAACAGATCGCGCCATAGATCGCCTGGCCGGTGATGCGCAGCGGAGCGGGGACGATGCGGCTCAAGATGCGCACGGTGGCCGCCCAGTACACGCCGAAGGTCGCGCCGTGCAGCACCTGCAAACCGATGATCGCCGGCGCCGACGTGGCTACGGACAGCAGCGACCAGCGAATGGTCCCGGCGAAAAATGCCATCGCTAGCAAGGCGCTCAGAGAAAATCGCCGTTCGACGCGGGGAAAAAGCAACAACACGGCGATCTCGGCGATCACGCCGACGGTGCTACCGGTGCCGGTGACGGCGGCCGGAAAACCGCGCTCGCGCACCAGTACGCCGTAAAGCTGGTAGTACGGAATGGTGCAGATGGTGTGCAGCGTTCCCGCCGCCAGCACCCACAAGAGCGTGCGATTGCGCAGCAGCGCCAGCAGGTCGTGCCGGCGCGGCGCCGCGGCGACCGCCGGCGACGAAGAAAATCTCCGCGCCGTCGCCGCATACCCCACCGCGCATCCCAGCAGGCCCAGCGGCACCAGCGCATCGGCGGGACGATCTCCGCGCGCGGTCAGCAGCGCGCCCATGGCCAGCGCGGCGATCACGTACCCGAGCGATCCGAACAAGCGCAGCCGCGCATAGCCGCCCGCCGCGCCATGGGTGGCTTCGACGGCCAGTCCGTCGACCAGCGGGGTGATGGCGGGGATGGCCAGGCCTTGCAGCATCAGCACGGCGGCCATCGCCACCGGCGTGCGCACCCACGGCAGAATGCAGGCGGCGGCCAGCGCGCTGATGGTGGCTAGCTTCAGCGCCTGGATGGGCGCACGCGTTCGATCGGCCACCATCGCCCAGATGATTCCCGTCGGCGCCGCGGTCAGCGCGCCGATCATTTGCACCGTCCCGATCTGCCGCCCGGAGAATCCCAGTCCGCGCAGGTACGGCGCGAAGAAGGGAATGCTGATGCCGATCCCTCCGTAATAAAGCAGGTAGAACGCGCGCAGCCGCGCCGGTGTGGTCACGTCCTGGCCTGTGGCCGCCGGCGCCGCGCCTGTCGATACGGCTGCACGACCGAGATCGACGCCGCGCCGGCCACCAGCAGGGCCAGCGTCACCGTCGCGGCGGCTGCGTGTTGTTCGTCGGTGACCGCGTGGCCGGTCAGGCCCAACAGCGGTCCGGTGAAGTACCCGAGGCCAATCAACGCTTCGAAGGTGCCGCCAGCGTCGACGGCGGCATGACCGATGGCCATCGAATAGTACAGGGCCGCGTAGTACGTCAGGCCCATCCCGACGCCGAAGATCAAAAGACCGAGCAGCAGCAGCGACAACGTTCCGGCCAAAAGCACGGTGGCCATCCCGCTGGCCAACGCCGCTCCCGCCAGCAGCAGCGTGCCCCAGCGCCCGTGCCAGAAACCGGTGCGCCACATCAGAAACAGCGTCGCGAACCGCGCCACCATCCAGGTCGCCGCCAGCACACTGTCGGGCACGGCGCCGGCGCCGACGACGGCGAACCGATGCGGCAGCACCGGCGACAGCGTCGACGACAGGACGTAGCTGAGGGGCAGCAGCCACGACGCCGAGCGCTGCAGCCAGGGATATTCGGCGCCCACCGCGGCTTGCGCCGATTCAGCGCCGTGCGCGCCCGGCCGCCGCGGCAGCGTGAACAGCACGATGATGCCCAGCGCGTTCACGATCGACGACAGCGCGATGGTCCACAGCACGTCGACCCGCGCCAGCAGTGGCATCACTAGCAGCGGCACCGCGGTGGCCGGCGTCCAGGTGATGTTGAACCAGCCGATGGCGGCGCGCATGCGGGCGCCGTGGCGGCCGGCGGACAGATAGCTCTCGACGATGGGCCAGGTCAGCGCCGAGGCCGCCGCGCCGACCAGCGCCGTCACCCACAGCACCGACGGCGCCGACGGCGCCAGCAGCGGGGCCAGCGACGCCAGGCCCCAGCTGCCCAGCGTGGCCACCAGCGCACCGCGCGGATTCAAGCGTCCGTGCAGCGCGCGCAACAGGCGCCCCACCGACAGAGCGGCGACGGCGTAGACCGCGCCCATCACGCTGGCCAGCACCAGGTTGCGGGCCGGCGAAAATCCATACCGCTTGGCGGTGACGAAAAAGATCCCCGCCCAGAACGCCCCGCCGCTGACCGAGCCCAGAAACGTCACCGCCAGCACCGACGCCAGCGGCGCCGGACGCTCGACGGAATCAGGGCTCACGGGGAGGGACAACGCGCGGAAGACTAACTCATCGCGCGGAGCGATCCAGAAGGTGGCAGGCGGCGAACTGTCCGGGCGCGGCCTCGTACGTGGCGGGTTCTTCGCGCGGGCAACGCTCGAACGCTTGCGGGCAACGGGTGTGAAAGCGGCAACCGGACGGCGGCGACAGCGGGCTTGGCACGTCGCCGGTGAGGACGATCGGTTGCCGGCGGCGTTCGGCGTCGGGATCGGGCACCGGGACGGCAGAGATGAGTGCCTGGCTGTACGGGTGGGCCGGCGCGCGCACCAGCGTCTCGGTGTCGGCGACCTCGACGATGCGGCCCAGGTACATCACGGCGATGCGATCGGAGATGTGGCGCACCGCCGCCAGATCGTGGGCGATGAAGACGTAGGTCAGGCCCAGATCGCGCTGCAGATCTTTCAACAGATTCAGGATCTGGGCCTGGATGGAAACGTCCAGGGCGCTGATCGGTTCGTCGCAGATGACAATCTCGGGCGACAAGGCCAGGGCGCGGGCGATGCCGATGCGCTGGCGCTGGCCGCCGGAGAATTCGTGCGGATACCGGCGCACGTAGCGGGGATCCATGCCCACCCGTTCCAGCAACTGCTGCACGCGGCGGCGCAAGCCATCGCCGCTGGCGACGGCGAAGTTCACCAGCGGCTCTGAAACGATCTGCTCGATGGTCATGCGCGGGTTCAAGCTGGCGTAGGGATCTTGAAAGATCATCTGCATGCGCCGCCGCAGATCGTGCAGCGGTTGCGACCAGCGCCAGGTGCCAAACTGCTTGCGCCAGAGGCCGGACAGTTCACGGCCATCGAAGGTAATCTGTCCGCTGGTGGGGCGCAGCAGTTGCAGCACCGCGCGGCCGGTGGTGGATTTTCCGCAGCCGCTTTCGCCCACCAGGCCCAGCGTTTCGCCGCGGCGGACGTCGAAGCTGACGCCGTCGACGGCCTTCACCAGCGCGGGCGCCCGGCCGACGCCGCCACCGACGGGAAAGTGCACGCGCAGGTCGCGCACGCTCAGCAGCACGTCGCCGGCTTTCGTCGACGTCGACGTCGACGTCGGCGCGGCGGCGGCGGTGGCGTTAGCCTTGCCCATGCTTGGACAGCGCCTCCCAGCAGTAGACGTCGCGGGCCGCTCCCAACGTCAGCACCGGCGGGTATTCGCGGCCGCATCGTTCCTGGGCCACGTCGCAGCGCGGGCGAAACGGGCAGCCGGGCGGCAGCGCCGACAGATCAGGCGGCAATCCCGGGATCGATCGCAGCGCGCCGGCTTGCTCGCGATCCAGGCGCGGGATGCTGCGCAGAAGGCCGCGCGTGTACGGGTGCTGCGGGTCGCGAAAGATCTCCGTGGCCGCGCCGGTCTCGACGATGCGGCCGGCGTACATCACCGCCACCCGATCGGCCATCCCCGCCACCACGCCCAGATCGTGGGTGATCAAGATGACGCTGGTGCCAAGCTCGGTCTGCAGGCCTTTGATGAGCCGCAGGATCTGCGCCTGGATGGTGACGTCCAGGGCCGTGGTCGGCTCGTCGGCGATCAGAAGCTGCGGTTCGCACAGCAAGGCCATGGCGATCATCACCCGCTGGCGCATACCGCCGGAAAATTCGTGCGGGTGGTTGTGAATGCGGCGGGCGGCGTCGGGGATGCCGACCTTGCCCAACATCTGAATCGCCCGGGCGCGGGCGTCGGCGCGCGACAGGCCGCGGTGCAGTTCCAGCACTTCGGTCAGCTGCCGCTCGACGGTCAGGTACGGGTTCAGCGACGTCATCGGATCCTGGAAGATCATGGCGATGCGGTTGCCGCGCAGGCGGCGCAGCTCGTGCTCGGGCAGCGTCATCAGGTCGCGGCCGTCGAACATGATCTGCCCGCTGGGATGACTGGCCGGCGGCCGCGGCAAAAGCTGCATCAACGACAAGCTGGTGACCGATTTGCCCGAGCCGCTTTCCCCGACGATGCCCAGCGTTTCGCCGCGCCCAAGCGCGAACGACACGCCGTCGACCGCCTTCACCAAACCGTCGTCGGTGCGAAAGTACGTGCGAAGCTCGCGCACCGAAAGAATCGGCGCGCCGGCGGCCTGTGGGGCAGGGGCGGCGGCGCTGGTCATGCCGTCACCGTTTCATCTGCGGGTCCAGCGCGTCCCGCAGCCCGTCGCCAAGGAAGTTCAAACAGAACAGCAGCAGCGTCATCACCGCGCCGGGGAAGGCCAGCTCCCACCAGAAGATCGTCATGTGGCGGGCGCCGTCGTTGATCAGCGCGCCCAGGCTGGGCCGCGGCGCCTGCACGCCCAGGCCCAGGAATGAAAGAAACGCTTCCTGCAGGATCATCTCCGGCACGGTCAGCGTGAAGTACACGATGATGGGCCCGATGGCGTTCGGAATCAGGTGGCGAAGCAAGATCCCACGCGCGTTGGTGCCCACGCTGCGCGCCGCTTGCACGAACTCGCGTTCCTTCAGGCTCAAGGTCTGCCCGCGCACGATGCGCGCCGTGGTCAGCCAGCCGACGAAGCCCAGCGCGAAGAACAGCATGACCAGGCTGCGCTCGAAGATCGTCGCCAGGATGATGATCAAGAACATGTAGGGCAGCGAATAAATGATGTCCACGATGCGCATCAGGAGGCCGTCGACGCGCCCGCCGGCGTAACCCGAAATGGCGCCGTACATCGTGCCGATCACCGCGGCCACCGTCGCCGACAGCAGACCGACCACCAGGCTGATCTGTCCGCCGAACATCACCCGGGTCAGCAGATCACGCCCGAAAAAATCGGTGCCGAACCAGTGTTGGCCTGATGGCCCGCGGGCGCCGTAGGCCAGATTCTGATCGGCATAGCCGTAACCCCAGATCGCCTTGACCACGAACGGCCCAAGAAAACAGACCAGCACGAGCAGCACCGTGATGACCCCGCCGGCGACGGCCGCGCGGTTCTTGCGCAGGCGTTTCCAGGCGTCTTGCCACAGCGACGTTCCAACCACCAGCTCGGTCGGGTGTTCGGGCGTGGACGCCGTCGCCGCTGCTGGCACCGGCGCGGTCATTCGTACCGCACCCGCGGATCCAAAAATCCATAGGCGATGTCGACGATCAAGTTCATCACCAGCAAGAACACCGAGTACAGAACGACGATCCCCATCACCAGGAAGTAATCGCGGTTGAAAGCCGCGTCGACGAAGTAAGGGCCGATGCCCGGCGTGGCGAAGATCTTCTCGACCACCACGCTGCCCACCATGATGTTGGCGATGGCCGGGCCCAGGAACGTCACCACCGGTAAGAGACCGCCTTGCAGCATGTGCCGCCACACCACCAGGCGCTCGGGCAGACCCTTGGCGTGCGCGGTGCGGACAAAGTCGGAACGAATGACCTCCAGCAATCCGCCGCGCGTCAGCCGTGCGATGTACGCGGCGTACGCCGTGCCCAGCGTCAGCGCCGGCAAGATCACATGCGTGATCCCGCCCCAGCCCGACGGTGGCAGCAGATAAAAGCGCAAGGCCAAGACCAGCACCAGCAGCGGCCCCATCACGAACGTCGGCACGCTGATGCCGATCATGGCCAGGCCCATCACGCCGTGGTCCCAGCGTGTGTTCTGGCGGATGGCGCCGACGATGCCGGCGCCGATGCCCAGAATCAGCGCCCACAGCAGCGCCGCCGCGCCCAGGGTCAACGTGGCAGGGAATCCGTCGGCGATGATCTCGTTGACTGTGCGCTGCGGATATTTCGTCGACAGTCCCAGATCGCCGTGCAGCAGTTTGCCGACGTAACTGAGCAGTTGAACGGTCAGCGGTTTGTCGAAGCCATAGTGCGCTTGCAGATCTTTCAGCACTTCGGGCGGCACCTTGCGCTCGGCGGAGAACGGCGAGCCGGGGGCCAGGCGAATGACCAGGAACGACAGCACGACGATGATCAGCAGCGTCGGGATCAAGCCCAGCGCCCGGCGGATGGCAAAGCGGGTCACGCCGCTCATCGCGCGCCGTCCGCGGTGACGGGCGCCGGCGGCAGGGTCGGCATCGGCGGCGGCGGATCTTCCTGTGCGACCGGTGGCGTGTCTTTGTAGAAACGCGGATCGATCCACCAGTACTTCATCATCGAGTGAGTCTGAATGTTGCCCCAGAAGCCGCGCAAGTAAGGTTTGGCTAGCTCGTTGCGGGTGTAGATGTAGATCGGCATCATCGGCATCTGGGCCATCGCCAGCTCTTCCGCCTGGCGCAGCAGCTTCATGCGCGCCACCTGATCCAGCGTGCTATTTCCTTCCGCCAGCAAGCGGTCGTACTCGGAATTGCGCCAGTTCGAGTTGTTGTTGTTGCTCTGGCCGGTCAGCAGTTCAAGAAACGTGTAGGGATCTGGATAGTCGCCCACCCAGGCGCCGCGCGAGATCTGAAAGTCCATCGCCTGCTGCCGCGCCAGATAGACCTTCCATTCCAGATTCGCGATCTCGACGTCCAGGCCCAGGTGCTTCTTCCACATCTGCTGGATGGCCTGGGCAACCGTGCGGTGGCTTTCCATCGTGTTGTAGATGACGGTCATCTTCGGCAGCGGGTGCTGGTCGTCGAAGCCGGCCTCTTTCAGCAGCCGGCGCGCCTCCACCGGATCGAACAGCGTCGCCGGCGGGCTGTGATAGCCGGCCAGTCCGTCGGGCACCAACGTGGCGCTGGGGATCTGGTGGCCGCGAGTGACGAACTCGGTGATGCCCTGGCGATCGACGGCCAGGCTCAGCGCCCGCCGCACCCGCGCGTCGTCGAGGGGCGGCACCTTGGTGTTGAACCAGTAGAAATAGACCGCCAGGAACGGGTGCGAGACGAAGTCTTTCATCGGCCGCAGGTAGTCCAAAAATTCGGGCGGCAGATTCGCGGTCGAGCCGATGTAGTCGACTTCCCCGGTCTTATAAAGGTTGAGGACCGTGTTTTCGTCTTCGACCATCAACAGGCGAATGCGCGGCGTGCGCACGTTGGCGCTGTCCCAGTAGTACGGATTCTTCTCCAGCGTCATGTACTGCCGAAATTTCCATTCCTTCAAGACGTAGGGCCCGTTCGAGACGAAGTACTCGGGACGCGTCCACAGATCGGTGTTCTTGCCCTCTTTCTCCAGGCGCTCCAGCACGTGCCGCGGAACCGGCATCGCCGTATAGAACGCCAGCAAGCTGAGAAAATACGGCACCGGATATTCCAGCTTCACTTCAAGCCGATCGTCGTCCAGGGCGTGCACCCCGACCACCGTGCCGTCGGCGATCTTCACCGTCAGCGGCGCGGTCGCGCCGGCGATGATCTTGCCGTTCAGCGCGGCGATCACCTTGGCTTTGTCGGCGGCCGCGGCGGCGCCTTCGGCTTTTACGAACGCGAAGGCCCAGCCGTGCGCGCGGTCGATCTTCGTCTTGGCGATCGCGGCCAGCGGCGCCAGCAGCGCCTCCAGTTTTGCCGTCTCGAAATCCGCGGGCAGCCCGCCGATCCACAGCGCGCGTTCGCCGAAGGCTTCGGCGTTCTCCAGCGGATAAAGGAACGTGTTGTATTTCGATCCGGTGGCCGGATCGAGGACGCGCTTCCACGAGTACACGAAGTCCTCGGCGGTCAGTGCGTGGCCGTCCGACCATTGCGTCGGCCGCAGCCAGAACGTGTACCGCTTGCCGCCGTCGGCGATCGACCAGGTGCGGGCTATCTCCGGCATTGGTTGCAACGTCTTCGGGTGCGGCTGGGTGAGGCCGGCGAAGGTGTTCATGTCGATCACCGAGCCGGCGTTCTCCGCGCACTTGCCGGGATCGATCCACTCCGGTTCGGTGCCGTTGTTGGTCCAGATTTCGTCGGGGGGATGTCGGGGCGTCACCGTTCCGTAAAAGCCGGGCGCCGAACGCCGGCAGCCCCCCGCCGCCAGGAGGGCGGCGACCACGACAAACCCCAGCGATAGGACGCTTCTGGCCCACCCGCCGCAGGGCGACAACAACTGCTTTTTGCGCACGGAGGCAGGCAATTTCCGGCTCAGGCGGACGCAGTGTACGCTGAGAGTGTGGCGTAAGTCCGCCTTCTCCTTGGGCCTTATCTCATTGTTGTAGAAACGTACGGCAACGTACTATTTCTATTTGACCAGATAGGCGCGCCAGTGGTACCAATGATCACCCTCTCAACAAGGAGACATGATGAAGTCCACTGCCGGTCGATTGTTCGGGTTCGTCGCTTCTTTGGGTCTGTTTGTGTTGCTGGCCACGCCGGCGCACGCCGTACAAGGGCACGAAGATTTTCGTCAGGGCCCGCCGTCGCATTCAGCCCCGGAGATCGATCCGGCCGGGCTGGGGGCCATCGGCTCCTTGCTGGTGGGCGGCAGCTTGCTGCTGAAGTCTCGCCGCGGCAAACGCCCCGCCTAGTCGACCGCAGCGTCGGTCGCTTTTGCGCGGCTGATCGCTCTTCGTTCTGTTTCGCCCCAACGCCACCCCGCCCAGCATCGGTGGCGCGGCCTTGATGGCCTCCGACGACGCCCCGAGCGGCGCCCACCCGGAGCCCAAAGCCGCGCTTCCGATCGGGCGCTGGGTGGCGTTGCTCATTTTGCTGCTGGCCGAGGGATTGATCCTCGGCATTCGCTTTGATTCGGACGCGCTCGGCAGCTTGCCCGACGGGTGGTGGACGGCGATCATCCGCAACGCCGGCTCCATCGTGCGCGTCGGCGCGGTGGTGTTCGCGGCGCTGTTCCTGGTCGCCGGCGCGAAGGTGCGGCGTGGGCTTTCCGATTCGCTGACCCGCGATCTGGCGGGACACCGCCTCCTGCCGGCTTTGCTGGTGCACCTGCTCTGTTTTGCCGGCCTGGGCGCGGTCAGCGCGGCGGTGTTTCGCGAAGACGGTGTGGCGCCTGCGCACGCCACCGCGCTGGTCGTGGGCTGGTTGGCGCTGCTGGCGGCGACCGTCACCAGCTGGGCGCTGACCATCCTGCCGCCGCGGCGGATCCTGGGTCTGTCGCGAACCTACGCGCCGGTGCTGGCGCTGTCGCTGGCGGTGGGGCTGGGCGCGGCCGGCGTGGGCAAGCTGTCGCAGGGGCTGTGGCTACCGTTGCGTCAGGTGACGTTCGGTCTGTCCTCGCTGCTGTTGCGGATGTTCGTGCACCAGGTGGTCGTCGATCCGGGCAAGCTGGCATTCGGCACGCGCGGCTTCGTCGTCGACATCGCGCCGCAATGTTCGGGGTACGAAGGCGTGGGTCTGACCTGGGTGTTCCTGCTGGCGGCGCTGTGGCTGTTTCGCGATCGGCTGCGTTTTCCGCGCGCGCTGTGGCTGCTGGCCATCGGCACGGTGGTGCCGTTCGTCGCCAACATCGTGCGCCTGGTGGCGCTGGTGCTGGTGGGGGCGTTCATCTCGCCGGAGATCGGCGCGGGCGGATTTCATTCGTACGCCGGGACGCTGCTGTTCTGTGGCGTGGCTTTGTCGACGGTGGCGCTGGCCCTGCGCTCGCCGTGGTTTTCGCGGACGGCCGTGGTTTCGGCGACCGCCCCGACGGCGACGGTGAACCTGGCCGCTCCGTATCTGGTTCCGTTCCTGGCCCTGGTGGTAGCCGGGCTGTTTTCCCGCGCGTTTTCCGTCGACGGGCGCGAGCCTCTTTATGTTCTGCGCCCGCTGGTCGGGGTGGCCGCGCTGGCGGCGTTCTTCGCGACCTATCGCCAGCCGTCGTGGAAAGCCCTGTGGCGCGTGTCGTGGTTCGCGGCGCCGATCGGCTTGCTGGCGGCGGCGATCTGGTTGGGCATCGATCTGTTGCTGCCGCTTGCCGCCGACGCAGCCACGGTGCCGGCCGCGCCGCACGGCCTGGGCGTGGCGGCGCGATTGCTGACCACCTTGCTGCTGGTTCCCCTGGCCGAGGAGCTGGCCTTCCGCGGTTTCCTGGCCCGCCGGTTAAGCAGTGCCGCCTTCGACGAATTGGCGCCGCAAGCGATCACCATCGCCGGCGTGGTGGTCTCGTCGCTGGCCTTCGGGCTACTGCACAAGCGGCTTTTGGCCGGTTTTTTGGCGGGTCTTTGCTATGCGGCGGCGTTTCGGGCGCGCGGGCGCCTGGCCGACGCGGTGATCGCGCATGCCGTGACCAACGCCGTGCTGGTGCTGCTCGCGGTGCTGGCTGGGGCCTGGGGTCTGTGGATGTGACGGGGCGGCGCCCGACCGTCAAAAAAAATAACGCTCCCGTCTTCCGCCGCGCCGGGTTCGGTCCCATGATCCGGTCCATGGAAACCACGATGGGGACGACGAAGGTTCTCCGGTTGGGCCTTATGGGCGCGCTTTTCCTGAGCACGGTGGGTGCGATTTCTGGATGCGTGGTGCGCGAGCGCGCGGTGGCTCGTCCCGAGCGTGCTCCTTGTCGCGGGGGCGTTTTTATCGAAGGTCACCGCGGCCCGCACGGCCGCTGGCACCCCGCGCACTGGCGCTGTCCGGGCGTCGTCGAGGAAGTCGAGATCGAGTAACCCGACTCAGCCTTTGCTGATCTGAAAGTTGAACCCCACCCGCGGCGGTTCATGGTTCGGATCGCAACGGTAACGAACAAAGTCGCTGACGCCTTCGGCGCGCAGAAAATCTTCGTCGACGAGGGCGTGGCCGGTGAAGGCCCGCGGTTCCTTGGCGAAGATGCGCAGCGTGGAATCGACCAAGATCTCCGGGGTGCGCCACATGGTGCGATCGCCGAGACCCCAGTTGATGGTGGCCAGGCTTTCGATCATGGTGGCCGGCCACAAGGCGTTGGCGGCCACGTTGTCGTCGCGCACCTCATCGGCCAGGCCCTGGGCGATCAACGTCATGCCGAACTTGCTGATGGCGTAGGCGATCTTGCCGCCGGCGGCGCCGGCGTCCACGGGCGGCGACAGCATCAGGATGTGGCCGAATTTCTGGGCCCGCATGGCCGGCAGCAGATGATGACAGCAAGCGAAGGCGCCGCGCGCGTTCACCCCCATCACCAGATCGAATTTCTTCAGCGGCGTGCCGGCCAGTGTCTGCCAGTAAAGCGCGCCGGCGTTGTTGATGAGAAAGTCGACCCGCCCGAAGCGATCCAGCGCCGCCTTGCACGCGGCTTCGACGGCGTCGTCGTCGCGCACGTCGACGGCGACGGCCAGGGCGCGGCGGCCCAGGGCTTCGATCTCGCGGGCGGTGTCGCCGATGGTCCCGGGGATGCGCGGGTCAGGCTGGACGGTCTTGGCCGCGATCACCACGTCGCAACCCACGCGCGCCAGGCCCAGCGCCAGCGCCTTGCCCACGCCGCGCGAGGCGCCGGTAATAAAAGCCACCTTGCCAGTGAGATCGATTGTCATTGGTTCTATCTTAGCGGTCGCAACAGCTAACCGGGAGGATGTCGACCATGAACGCAGACCTGCAAGGCAAACAGATCGTCGTCACTGGCGCCGCCGGGGGCCTGGGACCGGCGGTGGTGGCGGCGTTGCTGGAGGCCGGCGCCAGTTGTCACCTCCCGCTGCGCGACAACGCGCCTCCGGCTGGCGCGCCGTCGGGCGATCGGGTCCGTTACACCGGCGGGATCGATCTCACCGACGAAGGATCGGTGGCGCGTTTTTACGCCGGGCTGCCGGCGCTGTGGGCTTCGGTGCACATCGCCGGCGGCTTTGCCGCTGCGCCCATCACTGAAACCACCCTGGCGGACTATCGGCGCCAGATCGACATCAACCTGACGACGGCGTTTCTGTGCAGCCGCGAGGCGGTGCGCCGTCTGCGCGCGGCGGCCGCTGGCGGTCGCATCGTCAACCTCGGCTCGCGCGCGGCGCTGGAGCGCAAGGGCGGCTCGATCGCTTACAGCGTGGCCAAATCCGGTGTGCTGGCCTTGACCGAATGCCTGGCCGACGAAGTCAAAGCCGACGGCATCCTGGTCAACGCCGTGGTGCCGTCGATCATCGACACGCCCACGAATCGTCACGTGATGCTGGGCGCGCCTTACGACCGCTGGCCCAAGCCGGCGCAGATCGCGTCGGCCATCGTCTGGTTGTGCAGCGCCAACAACCAGCTGGTCTCCGGCGCGGCGCTGCCCGTTTACGGCTCGCTGTGAGCTCAGGTCTCGCCCGGAGCACGCCATAATTGAGTACAAGGAATTACAATTCGATGACAATTCCGATCGTACTTTGCGGTCATGGAAATTTCGGGGTTGGTGGTCGCCACGTACTTGGTCACGTTGGTCTTGCTGGCGCTGTATGGGTTCCATCGCTCGGCGCTGGTTTTCCTCTACTACCGCCATCGCGATAAACATCCCAAGCCGCCGGGCACGTTCGCTGACTTGCCCGCCGTGACGGTGCAGCTGCCGTTGTTCAACGAGATGTATGTCGTCGAGCGGTTGCTCGACAGCGTGACGGCCATTCGCTATCCCCGCGATCGCTTTCATGTGCAGGTGCTGGACGATTCCACCGACGAGACCCAGGAGATCTGCCGCCGCAAGATCGCCGAGCTGCGCCGGGCGAGTCCCGACCTGGACATCGAATACCTTCACCGCGTCGATCGCTCGGGGTTCAAGGCGGGCGCGCTCGAGAACGGCCTGCGCACGGCCAAGGGCGAGTTCATCGCCATCTTCGACGCCGACTTTCTTCCGCTGCCGGACGTCCTGGAGCGCAGCGTTCACTATTTCTTGGACCCGCGCGTGGCTGTCGTCCAATGCCGCTGGGATCACCTGAACCGCGACTTCTCGCCGCTGACCGAGGTGCAGGCGTTGATGCTGGACGGCCACTTCATGATGGAGCACGCCGGCCGCAACCGCTCGGGCCGCTTCTTCAACTTCAACGGCACCGCCGGCCTGTGGCGGCGCGCCGCCATCGCCGACGCCGGTGGCTGGCAGCACGACACGCTGACCGAGGACATGGATCTGTCGTACCGGGCGCAGCTGCGCGGCTGGCGCTTCGTCTACGTCCCGGAGATCGCCGCCCCCGCCGAGCTGCCGGTCGAGATGTCGTCGTTCAAGTCGCAGCAGTTCCGCTGGGCCAAGGGCTCGGTCCAGGTGGCGAAGAAGCTGTTGCCGACCATCCTGCGTTCGAACGCCACCTTCGCGCAGAAGTCAGAGGCGTTCTTTCACCTCACCAACAATCTGGCCTATCCGCTGTTGCTGCTGCTGTCGCTGCTGCTGCTGCCCAACCTGATCTTCCGCACGCACCACACCTGGCGCGAAGTTTTGATCATCGACCTGCCTCTCTTCTTCGGGACCACCCTGTCGATCGCGTCGTTTTATCTGGCCTCGCAGCGCGAGATTCAATTGCTGCGCAATCCCGGCGTTCGCCCGCGGATTGAATGGTGGGTGATTCGCCGCCTGCCGCTGGTGATGTCCCTGGGCATTGGCCTGTGCGTGAACCAGACCCGCGCCGTCCTGGAGGCCTTGATGGGCCGCGAGACCGAGTTCGTGCGCACGCCCAAGCACGGCATCCGCGGCAAGCTGGAGAGCTGGTCGAGCAAGAAATACCGCGCCGCCAAGTCCATCACGCCCTTCCTCGAGCTGGGGATGGCCGCCTACTTCGCCGTCGCCATCGTGGTGGCGATCGGCAACCACCATTATCTGTCGATGCCGTTCCTGGCGTTGTTCCTGTGCGGGTTCGGCTATGTCGGCTGGGTGTCGCTGTGGCAGGGCGGCGTCGGCTTGTCGCTGCGCCGCTGGGCGCGGAACTTCCTGCCCGCACGTTCCGTGCCGGTGATGCCGCCGCCGTCGTTCGCCGTCATCGGCGGCGCCAGCCCGCACACGTCATCGATCATCGAGGTGCGGTCGGAAGACGTCAGCATCGGCTACGGGGACCGCGCGCTGCCGCCCCCGCTGCCGCCCGAGGCTACAGAGCTTTCTTGATCAGCTCTTCGATCTTGGCGCGCGGCACGGCGCCGACGACCTGACCGACGACCTTGCCGCCCTTGAAGACGATCAAGGTCGGGATGCTGCGGATGTCGAACTGGCTGGGGATGTTCGGGTTGGCGTCGATGTCGAACTTGCCGACGCGCAGCTTGCCGTCATAGTCCTTGGCCAGCGCCTCGACGTGCGGGGCGATGGTGCGGCAGGGCGCGCACCACACCGCCCAGAAGTCCACCAGAGCGGGCAGGGACGAATCCAGAATCTCCTTCTGGAAGT
>DASXQB010000298.1:0-3829 GCA_036493295.1 Polyangia bacterium
TACGTCGATCACCACGGCGTGGTCACCGAGCGCTATCCCGACAACCCCAGCGGCTCGCCGGGCGGCATGACCGCGCTGACTACACCCAACGGACGGGTGACGATCTTGATGCCCCACCCGGAGCGCGTCTTTCGCAGCGTGCAGCTGTCGTGGAGACCGGCCGGCTGGGGCGAGGACAGCCCGTGGATGCGCCTGTTCCGGAACGCCCGGGTCTGGGTGGGCTAGATTTCGCCGTGGAGGCAAAGATGAAAATCGGCATTTTTGGTTCGGGCATGGTTGGCAACGCGCTGGGGACCAAGTTCGTTCAGCTGGGGCACGAAGTGAAGATGGGCTCGCGCAGCGCCAGCAACGAGAAGGCGGCGGCCTGGGTGAAAAACGCGGGCGCCAAGGCGTCGCAAGGCACGTTCGCCGACGCGGCGGCCTTCGGCGAGATTGTCCTCAATTGCACGGCAGGGGCGGTGTCGTTGCCGGCGCTGGAAGCAGCCGGGGCGAAAAATCTTTCCGGCAAGATCCTGATCGACGTTTCGAACCCGCTGGACTTTTCCAAGGGCATGCCGCCGTCGCTGAGCGTGTGCAACACCGATTCAGTCGGCGAGCAGCTCCAGCGCGCCTTTCCCGACGTGAAGGTGGTGAAGGCGCTGAACACAGTGAACAGCGCGCTGATGATCAACCCGGCCGCGCTGTCCGGCGAGCACGATCTGTTCATTTGCGGCAACGACGCCGGCGCCAAGAAGCGCGTCACCGAAATTCTGCGCGAATGGTTCGGCTGGAAGAGCGTGCTGGATGTCGGCGACATCAGCGCGGCCCGCGCCACCGAGGCGATCATTCTTTTGTGGGTTCGACTCTACGGCACGTTCCAGTCCCCACATTTCAATTGGCACGTCGCCCGATAGCGGCCGGGCGCGATCAACGGCAGCGCGTGCGATCACGTTGGTCACAGTGAAAATGGAACCGAAATACTGAGCGCCGAATCTGCGCCAGCCGACTAGAATCATCGCTGGAGGCTGTGTTGATTCGGTTTCGGATCCGGCCGATCCCGTGGTTTGGGATGCTGTGCGCGCTGCTGGGCGCGCTCGGGGGTGACGCCTGGGCAGACGGGGCGTTTCCCGATTCGCAGAGCATCTTGGTACCGGCCGATCAGCCGCACGTCATCACGCTGGCCACCAACTTTGGTTTGGTGTCGTCGGCGGATGACGGCGCGACGTGGAGCTGGGCCTGCGAGCTGACCGCGTCGAACAACGCGTACCTGTATCAAATGGGCGCGCCGCCGATGCATCGGTTGTTCGCCTTGTCGACGTTGCTGGGCACCAACAATGGGCGGCTGATTTTTTCCGACGACAATGCCTGCGGCTGGAACGTGGCGGGCGGCCTTCTGGGCGGCACGCTGGTGCTGGACGCGTTTCCGGATCCGACCGATCCGATGCGCGTGGTGGCCATCGCGAACGCCGGGATGACCGATGGGCCGTCGGCGCACGTGGTTCTGGAATCAGAAGACGGCGGCGCCACCTTCACGCGGATGCTGTACGCGGCGGCGGCCGGTGATCTGTTGACCGGCGTGGAGATCGCCCGTTCCGATTCGCAGACGATCTACGTGACAGTTTCCAGCGGGGCGATGTTCTTGCCGCGCCTGCTGCGTTCCACCGACGGCGGCGCGCACTGGACATCGATTGACCTGCAAGCCTCGCTGGGGGTCAGCAGCATTCGTTTGATCGCCATCGATCCCGAAGACGCCCAGCGGATTTTCTTGCGCGTCAGCGACGCCAACCAAGATCAGCTGGCGCTGGTCGAGCAAGGAGGCGCCTCGGTGAAGACGGTGCTCACCGCCACCGGCGGACGGCTGGCGGCGTTCGCGCGCCTGCCGTCGAAGACGGTGCTGGTGGCGGGGGCAGTGGGCGCAAATTCGCAGCCGGCCTTGTTCCGTTCCACCGACGGCGGCGGCACCTTCGCGCCGGTGCCGAATCCGCCGCACCTGCGCGCGCTGGCCGGAAGGGGTACGCAGGTGTTCGGGGCGGCCGATTTTCAGATGGACGGGTACGCCCTGGGCGTCTCCACCGACGACGGCCTGACGTGGAACCAGATGATGCGCTTTGATCAGGTAAGCGGGATCAAAAGCTGCGTGAAGGATGTCTGCCAGACCAGCTGCCGCCTGCAGGTGGACAGCTTTCTGTGGTCGCTGGACGTTTGTTCGGCGACGGTCGGGCCGATGACGATGGCGGACGCCGGGACCCAGTCCGACGCCGGGATGACGCCGGGCGGGTCATCGCCGCCTCCGCCGTCGGGTGGCGGATGCCAGCTTGCGCGTGGCGGTTGGGGTGGGGCCGGTGGCGCGCTGGCGGCCTTGGTGCTGCTGATGGCGTTGCGACGTCGCCAGCGGTGAGCGACGTTCAGGTTCTTTGTTGCAAAACCGTCACGGGATCGTCGCCGCTCGCTCATCGACCGCTCGCCATAATCGAAGGCAAAACAAAAAATGGAGAGTGTGTGATGTTTGACTTCGATACCTTGCGGCCTCACGTCCTGATTGAACCAGAAGGGCTGATCACCCGGCACAAAGACCTGCGTCGCGTGGCCTTCACTACGGCGATGGGTTCGTTGCCGCGCAAACCGGCGCTGATGCTGGCGCCCGAGACCAGCGTGCCAGCCGCTGCCCATCAGATGGCCGAAGCCAATGTCAGCGCGGCCCTGATCGTATGCAGCGGCAGTCTGCTGGGCCTGCTGACCGAACGCGATATTCTGGCCAGCCTGTGCAACCCGGCCGGCGGCGAGCTTGGCCGCACGTCAGTGTGGCAAGCGATGACGCCCGAGCCGCCGTTCTGTCTGGACACCGACAGCGTGGCCAGCGCGGTGCGGTTGATGAAGACGTACAGCGTTCGTCACCTGCCGGTGATGCGCGCCGACGGCCCGCCGGTCGGCGTTCTGGACAGCGCGGCGATCATCCGCTGGCTGTCGGATCAGCTGACCGTGCTGATCCTCGACTGAGTTGGACCTCCGCAACCGGAAAGAAGATCGGTCGTTCGGTCCCTTCCGAAAAAGGTCGGACCCCGGCCCGAGGTCCCGCTAAGGTCTACTTTCAGCCCGGGCGATCGCCAAATATCGCGACCTCTGATAGTCGCGTCTCGATCGTCCGGGGAAAATTGACGGTTGTGGGCCGCGCCTTTCGGTCCTCGCGCAAGGCCGCGAGTGACGTTCCAAGATGACCTTAGCGATCCCTCCGCGGCCTGGCGCTGCGGTCCGATCTTCTTCCGGACCAGCTAATTCCGTCACCGAAGCTTTGCCTATCTGCAGAACGAATCCTTCAAAATCCCTGTGGCGGAGGATTAGCGGCTGTCGCGCCCGAGTTTTCCGACGTGGCGGATGTCTTTGCCTTTGACCATGAAGACCACCATCTCGGCCAGGTTGGTGGCGTGGTCGCCGATGCGTTCCAGGTATTTGGCGATCGATTGCAGGCGCGTGGCGCGGTGGATGTTGCGCACGTCTTCCATCATGTACGTCAAGAGCTCGCGAAAGATCTGGTGGTAATAGGCATCGATGTTCACGTCACGCTCGATCACCCTCTGCGCCAGCTCCGGGTCGCTGGCCACGAAGGCGTCCAGGGCGTCGTGCAACATTCCTTGCACGTCCTCCGCCATGCGCGGCAGATCAACGTAAGGTTTCAGCGGCGGCTCTTGATTGAGCTCGATCACCCGCTCGCACATGTTCACGCCCAGATCGCCGATGCGTTCCAGGTCGGTGACCAGCTTCAGCGCCATGGTGATGAACCGCAGGTCGGACGCCACCGGCTGCCGGCGCGCCAGCACCTGCATGCACAGGCTGTCGATGTCGACTTCCATCT
>DASXQB010000299.1:0-2829 GCA_036493295.1 Polyangia bacterium
CGACGGTGAAATTGACAACCTCATGACGCTGGTGACGCTGGCCACGACCCAGGCCGATTCGGTCGAGGTCGGTTTCGATCTGGCGGTCGAGGCGGCGTTGCAGTCGGCGAACTTCATCTATCGCCCCGAGTTTGATCCCAGCCCCGCATCGCTGACCCCGCATCCGGTCAGCGACTATGAGTTGGCTTCGCGCCTGTCGTATTTTCTGTGGAGCTCGATGCCCGACGATCCGTTGTTTGCCTCCGCCAAGGCCAGCAACCTGCACGAGCCGACCATGCTGGCCAGCCAGGTGACGCGGATGCTCGCCGATCCGAAGGCGCAGGCCTTGATCGACAACTTTGCCGGACAGTGGCTGCTCATCCGCAACATCGATTCGGTGACGCCGGACGGGACGCAGTTTCCGATGTTCACCAACGCGCTTCGCGCCGCTATGAAGTCCGAATCGCAGATGCTGTTCCAGCAGGTCGCCTTCAAGGGGCTGGCGGCCGACAAGCTGCTGACCGCCGATTTCGCTTACCTCACCGATCCGCTGGCGCAGTTCTATGGCCTTCCGGCGGTCGGCTCTGCGCAACCGCAACGGGTCGATCTATCCGCCAACCAACAGCGCCGCGGCCTGCTGGGGCAGGGCTTGTTTCTGACGGTGAATTCGCACGCCAACATCACGTCGCCGGTTCTGCGCGGCAAGTTCGTCCTGACCGACCTGCTCTGTCAGGACGTGCCGGCGCCGCCCGCGACGGTGAACACAACTCTGGCGCCCGATCCAACGGGGATGCTGACGCTGCGCCAGGTGCTGGAAGGTCATCTTTCGAATGCGTCCTGCGCCGCCTGTCACGGCTTGATGGATCCGATTGGCTTCGGTCTGGAGAACTACAACGCGATTGGCGCCTACCGAACCATGGACGGAAAGTTGCCGGTCGACGCTTCGGGAATGCTGCAGGGCCAGATGTTCAACGGGGAGCTGGATCTGGCGCGAATCATCGGCGGCGATCCACGGTTCCCGGCGTGTCTGGCGACCAAGCTGTTCACGTACGCGCTTGGTCGAACGCCCAATTCGACTGACCCGAACAGCTTGGACGGCGCGACGCTGTCGTCTTTGACTGATGGATTCGTGAAGAGCGGACTGCAATTTGGAGGACTCTTGGCCAGTATCGTTTCCAGCCCTGCCTTTCTCACGCGACGCGGGTCCATGGGAGGCATGCAATGATCACCACCAATCTACGAACCGGCCGCGGCGTTTCGCGCCGCCGCTTCTTGGGTGGGGCGGGCGTGGTGGTGGGCTTGCCGTTCTTGGAGTCGCTGGCGCCTCGCCTGGCTCGCGCGCAGGCCGCCGCCGCGGCCAAGAAGCGCGTCCTTTACTGGTGGATGCCGAACGGCTTCTGGATGGATTCCTTCCGTCCCACCACAACCGGAACGGACTACACCATGCCGGCGCTTTTTACCCCGGCCCTTGATTCACTGCGGGCTGATTTTTCGATCGTCACCGGTCTCGAGAACACCCCGGCCATGCCTGACGGCCTGGGCGATCACGCCTCCGGAACGTCGGGCTTCATCACCTGCGCGCACGCGGCCAAGAGCAGCCCGACGCTGCAGCTGGGAATTTCAATTGATCAGCTGGCCGTGCAATCCGTCGGTCATCTCACCCGGGTCCCGTCGTTGCAGCTGGGGATCGATGGCGGCGCTTCGGCGGGTGGATGTGACAGTGGGTATAGCTGTGGTTATTGCCGCAATATCTCCTGGTCCGACGCCAGCACACCGGTGCCCAAAATCACCGACCCGCTGGAGGCCTTCAACACTCTCTTTCGCGGCTACGACCCGACGGCATCGCAGGCCGACATCGCCAAGCGGCAGCTCTACGGCAAGAGCGTCCTCGACTATATCGTGAACGACGCCAAGAGCCTGTCTGCTCGTCTGGGCAGCGGGGACGCGTCCAAGCTGGATCAGTACATGACCGGCGTCCGCGCGCTGGAGGTTCAGATCGCCGGCGCCCCGGTGACGGCCACCGCCACCTGCCCGGGGACGCCGCCGCCGTCGCTGGCGGCGCTGGGCGGAATGGCGGTCTCGAACGACACGCAGTTCACCCAGGGCTCGGCGAAGGACGCCGAGGCGAACGCGGTCTATCTCAAGCACGTCCAGGCCATGTGCGATCTCATGGTGCTGGCGATTCAGTGCGACGCCACCCGCATCATCACCTTCATGCAGGGCAATTCTGTCTGCAACCAGACTTACGAAAACCTCGGGATCTCCGGGGGGCATCACAACATCTCTCATCACGGCGGCAATCAGACCAACATCAACCAGATCATCAAGATCAACATCTGGGAGCTGCAGCAGCTGGCCTACGTGCTGACCAAGATGAAGGCCGTCTCTGACGGAACCGACGGGTCGAATCTGCTGACCAACTCGACCATTTTTGTGTCCAGCGATGTCTCTGACGGCAATCGCCACAATCACAACGACATGCCGGTCATCCTGGCGGGCCACGGCGGCGGCATGCTCAAGCCCGGTCAGCACGTTCGTTATGGTGCCGTGGTCAACGCGCCGTCGTGGTCGACCTTGCCGCCGTCCAGTGGCGTGCCCGTGGCCAACATGCTGCTCACCACCATCGCCACGCTGGGCATCACCGGCGCGAAGTTCGGCAACGGCACAGGCACACTGCCCGAGGTCTGAGCGCGAGGCGGCCAATGACCGACCGGCGCTTGGACCTATCGGCGGTGCTTTTGGTGGTGGGCCTCGCTTGCTCGACGAGCCCGCAAAGCAGGGTGGATGCGGCCGCTCCGTCATCAGGCGCCGGTGGCGGACCAACGGGGGGCGCCGGCGGCAGCGGGGCCG
>DASXQB010000300.1:0-8060 GCA_036493295.1 Polyangia bacterium
CCTGACGCAACAGCATCCAGCCTTGCTGGAAAGCGGCGCGATCGGCAGCGGTGATTGTCGTCGCCGTCGGCGCAGCTGCCGCCGATGCCACCACTGGCCGACGCACGTTCGCTCGCCGCAACAACGGTCCCGTCGCTGGACGCGGCGCCGGCGTGGGTGGCGCGGCCGTCGCCAATTTCTCGGGCGCGCGGTTCGAATCGCCGGTGGCCACCAGCGACGGCGCGGTCGGCGCCGGCGGCGAAGCCAACCATTGATCGCCTTCGCCCAGCCGGGTCACCCGTTTATCGCCGATGCTCACCTCGACCACGCCGTGATGAACGTGCACCACCTGCAGCCGGTTGCCGGTGGCCGTGACGTCGAAGTGCGTGCCGCGCACCTCGACCGTCGTATCGCCGACCATCACCCGCAGCCGCTCGGTCGGGGCCAGCGGCTTGACCTCGAGATCGATGGTGCCGGATTCCAGGCGAATGATCTCGTCACCGCCGGTTTGCGTGCGATCGTAAGTCGCCTGCCCGATCACCCGCACCGAAGCGTGCGACGCGGGGGCCGTGACCGCCGGCGCGTTTCGCGCTCCGTGATACAGCGCCGCCAGCAACGTGCCGGCCCCGACGGTCAGCGCCAGCGCCGCCGCCGCCGACCAGCCCCAGGGCCGGCCAAGTGGCAGCGCCCGCCGCCGCGGCCCCGACGCTTCAGAGCGCAACGCCATCACGATGCGCGTGCGCGAAGCCGCCGGGATGGTCGGCGCGGGTAGCGCGCGGGCGCGCCGGCCCAGATGCTCCAGCGCGCGCAGCTCGGCCGCGCAATGGGCGCACGATTCGACGTGCGTGGCTTGGGCGGCGGTCAATCCTTGCGTCGCCGCCTGCCCCAACTTCCAGCCTGCTGGGCATTCCGCAGATAAAAAGCGCGGCCAAAAGAGTTTCTTCGTCATGGGCTGTCCCCTTCCTCCAACGCTGCCCGCAAGCGCGTGCGCGCGTCGTGCAGTCTCCGCCACACCGTCCCCTCGGGAATTCCCAGCGCCCGCGCCACGTCGACACCGCGCAGGCCTTCGATCTCGCACAACGTGAAGACCAGCGACAGATCGTTCGGCAGCAGAGCCAGGCTGCGTTCCAGGCGCGAAAGAAACTGGCTGCGCACGGCGTCTTCGTCAGGCGGATCGGCGGTGGTTCGCCAAAGGGCGTCCGTCGCTGCCGCCACCATCGATCGCCGCCGCGATTCGCCGCGCACGTGGTGGCGCATGACATTGACAGCGATGCCCAGCAACCAGGTGCTGACCGCCGCCTTGCCGGCGTATCCGGGCGCTGAACGAAACACTTCGATGAAGGTCGATTGCACCAGATCGTCCAGATCCTTGGCGTCGACGCCGCGGGCCCGACCAAGGACGCGGTAGACGCGATCGCCGTGGCGGTTGAACAACTCTTCCAGCGCCACCGCTTCGCCGCGGGCGCAGGCGGTCAGCAGATCCTCGTCGGACAATTCCCGGTGCGCCTGCCGCGCGCGGTGAAGCAAAAGCAGTTTTCCGCTGGTCTTTCCCGAGGTGTTTGCGGTCATGGTGTCACCACACAGAATAACCCCAGACGAATGTGACCGGCAGGCTCGCCGATGAGGATGGCACCTTGATCGTCGGTGGCCTGCGATCGGGCAAGGGGCGACCAGGCGCCGCCCAGCTCGGCGGCCAGTGCTGTGTGCGGCCCCAGCGGCCAGCGCCCTTGAACGGCACCTTCAAGTCGCAACCCGCTCCTGTTCAAGACCAGGGCGTCACGCAGAAGGCCACCCTCGGTGCGCGTGCGCAGCCAGCCGATCCCGACGCCGACCGCCGGCACCACCAGCCGATCGCCGATCCGATGAATCCAGGCCGCCGTCGCCAGGAGATCGGTATTTTCGCGCAGCACGGTGTCCGGCTGCGAAGCGCCGGACAGGTCCGCATCACGCGTCGACCGCAGCCGCGCGCCCGCGCAGATCGCGCCCGCGCGCACGCAGGCCCCCAGCGTCACGCCCAGCCAGACCGATCGATCCGCCGCCAGCGACGTTTCCGGACCGACGTGCAAGTGCACCCGGGCGGCGCTCTGAATACTGGCCAGCGACGGGGGCGCAGTCTGCGGGCGCGCCGTATTGGCGGCCGACGCCGGCGCCAGCAACATGGCGTCCTCGTCGAGAGTCCAGCTTTCGATCAAACTGGCAGCGGTCTGGGCGTCGGCGAAGACGCGGGCGCTCGTACGGCCCGATTCGTCGACGATGGTCAGGGTGAACCCGGTCTGGTCGCGGTGCGCTTCGATCCGCGCCCGGATGGTGCGGGTGGAGCACAGAGGTTGCGGCGACACTCGGATGCCGTGTTCGTTAAGGATAATTTTGATTGATTCAACAATCGCGGGCGGGCCCTCCAGCAACGCCACCGGATCGCAGACCGCCGTTTGCGATCCCGCTGATCGCCCAGGCCCGATCAGCGCCAGCAGCAATCCGATCGGCGCAGCCAGCAACCAAGGCGCCCGCTTTGTTCGCCGCTTCGTTTCCCGGTTGATTGACGTCGGGTCAGCGTAGCGTAAATCCATCACAAGCGATCAACCGGCCAGGGCAGAAATGGTTGATTCTCCGACGAAGGCGGACGGGCGAAGGATCAAGACGTCGCGGGCACATATCTTGGCGCGTCGTCTGGCCTGGTGGAAAATCAAGAGGCGATTTCGTCTTCAGCGAAAACGCCGGTGGGTCTTGAAGGTTTTGGGCGCAGCCGACGGTATCGTCATGGACCTGACGGATCCGTTCTGTCCAGGGTCCAGGTTTTCCGTCTGAAGAATTCCGTTCCGGTCTGGCCAGTCATGCTAAGTTCGAATCAGGCAGTTTCGGGGAGGCGGAGTGTTGTGGCTGGTGTGAGCACCCCGAACGCGGCGGATTTTTTTCCGCCAATGGCCTTGGCCTTAATGTCGCATTGTTATCGCGCCAGCTTTATTCGGGTGGTTTGGTTGGAAGGATTCTTTCGGGGGGCGGAACGATCGCAGTAGTCATGACGTCGAACGAAGGCGTTTCGTTGGCTCCTTTTTTCAGTTGGAGGCGAAAGATGTCCAAAGTCAGCCCCGTCGGAATTACGTTGACGGCCCTGGCCAGCCTCACTGTGGCGGCTTCGTGCGGGTTACAGGTCAAGAATTACCCGGACCCGAGTGAGCAGGGCAGCGGCGGGTCCACCGTCAGCAGCGGCAGCGGCGGGTCCACCGTCAGCAGCGGCAGTGGCGGCAATTCGCAGAACACCGGCAGCGGCGGCCAGACGGGCAACGACGGCGGCATGCCGACGACGGGCAGCGGCGGCGCCGGCATGGGAGGCGTGTCGGGCATCATGGTGAACATCGGCGGCACGATGGTCCCGAAGGAGAAGGCGATCGCCTTCATTCACTTCGGCCACTCGAACATGGCCGGACGCGGACAGGCGCCGGCCACTCTCAAGCCGTACTTCTTGACCGACGTCGACCCCCACGCCTGGATGTATCACGCCTCCGGCAACAAGAAAGGGTTCCTCCCGGCCAATGAACCCTTCACCGCGGGCGACGCGACCAGCTTGCAAGAGAACGACGGCGGTCCGGGAACGCCGTTGGTCAAACAAGCGGCCGCGATGGCCCCTGGCTACGAATTCATTTCCGTCGGCTTTGGCGAGAACGCGTTGTTTTGCCGCAACTACGCCCCCGGCGGCACGTACTACAAGGCAGCAATGGCCGGCCCGATGGCCCTCAAAGGCCAAGTCACATTCGCCGCCATTGTCATCATGCTCGGCATTACCGAACGTCACGGCACCGCGACCGACATTCAGAATTATCCGATGTGCATCAACAGCATTGTTTCGCAGATCCGCACCGACCTTGGTTTGCCCAATCTGCCGCTGATGATCACCGACTACGAAATGACCGCCAACAACAGTGCCGGCGAGGATCTGACGTACAACGGACCCTACGGCAGCGTGATTCTGCCGCGTATTCACACCATCCCGTCGTTTCTCTCCAAGGTGCATCCCATCAAGTTCATGCCGCCGACCGGAATGAACCCGGCGGTCATGAACTCGGCGCTGGTGCCGACAGACGGGCTGGCATTGAGAGACGACCACCACTTTCAGCTCGACTCGCAAAAGACCTGGACCCAAGACCTGCTGGACATCATGAAAGAAGCCGGCTGGTTCCCTTGGGCAACGCAATAAACGTTGTGCGCGCCGACAGGGAAACCATGACGAATCTCCGTCGAGAAATTGCCATCCCCGCTCTTGTCAGGTAAATCGTTCTCACGTACGGTCTGATTTCTTGCGGACCCAACCGGGACGCGACTGGTCGAAAGGAACCGCGGGGATGCAACACGCGAGTTTGGCGGCACGATGTCTGAGGTAAGTTCACGCAACGTTCTTTTTTTCCTTCGGCAGCAGAGAAAAATCCAGACAGTACGTTGGGCCGTTGCCGCTGTGTTCGTTGCGGCCGCTGTGGCGATTTATCCGACGGTTGCCCGGCGCCTGGTTGCCGAACATCTGAATGCACGGTTGTCTGGAATCGCGCATCGCCTCGACCGCACCTGTGATGACGCTGTCGGTGACCAAGCGACCGTTGCCTTGTCGGTGCGCACCCAGCGGCTCGGAGCGCTGCTCTCAAGCTGGCAGACGGTGGGCGGATGCGGCGCCGGTGGTTCGGGCTCCGGCGCGGCAATCAAATGGATCGGCCGCAATGTCCACGGCGGTCTCTTCAACGTCACAGAGACGACCGGCTACTTGCATCTGAATCCCAGCCCGCAGGACTACGACGCCGGCGGTTACAACCTGTCGAGCACCACGCAGATCAGCCACGACCTCAGCGAGAAATGGAACGTCGGCGCGATCATTCCTTTGACATACAAGGTCTACAATGACTACCGGCGCATCAGCGGGCTGCCCCGCAGAGACGTCACGAACGGTGGTCTCGGCGACGCCAGCCTGTTGATACTGCGCAAGTTCGGCGAGATCAACGACACCATCGTCACGTTGACGGTCGGCTTGCCGACCGGCTCTTACAAGGCCGGGGTTCCAGGCGAAGGCACGACGCTCAGTCAGGAGAAACAACTCGGCTTTGGACGGCCGAACGCCACTCTCGCGCTGGACCACGTCTTCGATGAGGTCTGGGGTTTGGTGGTGACGGGCGGGACCGCCAGTTATCGCGGTGGTCGCAACTCGCTGGAGAGTTATCGCGCGCCCAACGCCAGCGCTTATGCGTATGCCGGATATTTTTTGGGTCCGTTTGTTCCGTCGGTTGGGTTGACGCTGACGGGCTTTGCGTCCCACGACCAGGACATCAACTCGGATCAGAACACACCGCTCGTCACTCTCTCGCCGACGGCGGCGGTGGAATGGTCCAGCGATTACCTGGCCATCCTCATGGGCGGTTCGCTGCCCCTCGGCGCCGCCTATATCAAACCGGGCGAAGGGGTGAAGACGTTACCCTGGCAAGTCTCATTGGGCCTTTCGATCTCGCCGTTCTAGCTGTTCCAGCATTCTGGTCGCGTCGGCGTCGCTGGGATCGACGTCCAGCGCACGTTTGAGAAAGGCGACGGTCTCGGTGACGTCGCCTCGCTGCAAGGCCAGCGCGGCCAGAAGATCGAGCGCTTGAACGTCGTCGGAATCGGCGCGCAGTAGTCCTTGAGCGATCGCGCGCGCCCCGGGCGCGTCGTCCAGGCCCAGGCGGCTGTGGGCGCGGATGATGTCGGCATCGGGCGAATCCAGCCCGACCACGGCGCGCGCGGCCTCGGCAAGACTGCCCACCGTCAATTCCAAGATCGCCAGTTGCAAGCGCGCGGCCTGGTGCAGCCGTGGCTGCTGGCCAAAGCGGGCCGTCAGGTCGCCCAGAATGGCGTCGGTGGTCTCCGGTTGCGCCAGGTCCACGCCCGTCGCGGTCGTCGCCGACGTGCGGGCGAACAGCGTCTCGGTCCCGTCGGTGAAGATCAGCGTCCAGGTCTCGTTGCCGTAAAGATGCGCGATCAGGGCCCGGTAGCGGTCGGGATAGGCCGTCGGCAACACGACATAGTCGAAGTGAAACCGCTGCTCCCAGGCGTCGAAGCTGTCCGGATCGTCGGCCAGCGCCAGGTACTCGGTGAATTCGTCGGCGGTGCGCAAGACCAGGCGGGTGTCCATGTATGGCCGAAAGCGCGGGTAAAGACGCCAGATCAAATAGCCGCCGTAGTTGTCGGCGGCGAAGATGGTGCCGGGGCCGGGCTGCTGATCAAGGATGGCCGCGCTTTGCACCGGCGCACGCCAGGGCGTTGGCTGGCGAATGGTTGGCTCGCGGAGCGCCGCGATGACAGCGACCGTGGAAAGACCGACGGGCAACGCGGCTGCACCGGCCAGCACCCAGCGCCGGCCACGTTTCCACCCGCGCAACCCAGCCCGAGCCGATTCAAACGCCGGCGCAAAATTGAAAACGGCGATAGGTACGCCCAGCCAGTACAAAAGCAGGATGTTTCGGTTGGCCAGGATGGCCAGCGCCACCAGCGCCGCGCCGAGCAAGCAGTGACTGACCACCAGCCGACGCCGCGCGATCAGGAAGCTGCCCGCGAAGAAAACCAGGAACCAACGCAAGTGCCAGAACGATATTCGCGCGGCCAGCGACAGGGACCAGGGCGGCACGTTCTCCGCGATGTTGGCCGAGTAGACGTTGCCGCCGCCTGGAATCAGCCGCAGCAGAAGCTGCCACGCCAGCAGCGGCCCGCGCAGCCCGTACGGCGTGAGCAAGCAAGCAAGCAGACATAGCGCCAGGCACACCGCCAGCCAGCGAAAGCGCAGCGCGCCGGTCAGCGCATCACTGCCAGCCGCTTCGTTGGAGGCGACCGCTGGCCAGCGCTGCGCGACAACCAACGCCAAGCCGGCGCCTGCCGCATACGCCGCCACCAGCGCCGGTCCCAGGGCAAACAGGCCTTGCAGGTTGGCCCACAGGATTTGCAGCAGCGGCAGCCACAGCAACGCGCGCGGCGGCGCTCCTCGCCGAAACGCTTCCAGCCGGCGAAAGAAGATCGCCACCAGCAGCAAGGTCGGGATCACCGGCCGCACCAGCAACAGCGGGCGGGCGAAGAAAAGCGCTGTCACGAGGGCGACCGAAAAAAGCGGCGCCGCTGTTCGTGCCGCGGGCGCATCGATGATCGCCGCGCGCAGGACCCAGGCGCCGGCCGCCACCAGCGCGCCCTTCGCCACCACCAAGGCCGCCAAGCCGCCGGCCGCGTAGACGGCGTAGGCCAGCAGCTGAAACAACCAGTGAACGTCGATCCACGACCGCCCGGCGGCGCCCGACGAAAAGGGATCCGTCCACAGAAGACCGTGCGTTCGCACCATCTCGCGTCCGGCGGCCAGGTGCCACCAGATGTCGCCATCAGCAGACGGCGCCCACGCCACCACGAACGTCGCGGCGACCAACCAGGCGGCCAGCGCCGACGACGCCCGATTGCCGCTCACGCGCGACCGGAGGCAGACCGCCGCGCGTCGGTCACGGCCGCTGGCACGCGCATCAGGCGGGATCGGCCTCGAGGCACCAATAGCGCACGCTCTTGCGATCGGTGGCGGCATATTCGTCGATCAGGGCGCCTTTCCAGACCTTCTTGAGATCCGCGGTCAGCTTCAGCTTGTGCGTGTCGCCCTGGTTGAAGCTGCGCAGCTTGCCGCTGGTGTGTTTTTCTTTGATCTTGCTGCGCGGCTGGCGCGGCTTGTAGTGCGCGACCAGGATGGTCTGCTTGTCCAGCGGGCCGCCGATGACCTCGTACTTCATGACGAAGGCATAGTCGTACAGATCGTCGGGTGGGAACTTGGTGGGGATCTCGACCAGCTTGGCGGTGACCACCATCGGATCCGCGGGCGTTTCGGCGCGGGCGGGGGCTGCCGCCACGGAAACCGCCAACACGACCGCGATGGTCAAACCACTGATCGGGGACAAACGGCGCCAGGCAGACGAATGGTGCATTCTGCGGTTCCTTTCTTTTGCTTCAGGGGCGCGGCGGCCAATCGCCGGGGCGGCGACGCGCGCGTGGGTTTGACCCTACGCGAGCGGCCCGCACCCTGGCAAGCGCCAGCGACGGAGTGGTCGGGCGGG
>DASXQB010000301.1:0-2720 GCA_036493295.1 Polyangia bacterium
GGCTGGCTGAAACTGGTTCGATTTCGAAACATTGTAGCCTTCGTCCAAAGACCATCGGCTGGACGAGTTGGGGCCGAGACGTTCCAATATCGTTCGAAGAGCAGCGGCGTAGATCTGCATAAACCCGGACGGCACTCTCGACATAAGTGACGTCAACGATCACTTCGCACGAACGCCTCGTTTTCGTCACCTAAGGTCCGACCGCCGCCTTGCTGCAGATAAGAGAAAAAGCATCCATCTCGGTGCCGCTGCGGATCAGCAAACCGGAGGCGACCTCGCCCGCGTCGCAGGTCACCGCATCGAAGGGCATGCCGCCGGTGCCACCGGTGAGGGGTAATGACGTCTGCGTGCCTGCCGTCAGCCCTGCACCGACGGTGGGCGCGGACGCGGTCAGGGGCGCGCAGATGAACACCAGCTGATCGATCAACGTTCCGTTGCGGCCCGAGAAGCCAACCACGACCTGATTGGCGGGACAAGAACGCGTCCACGCGGAGACGCCGTCCATGCCCAGGGTCATCAGCGTGGCGCCGGCCTTGGCGGTGACCGCCGTGCCGGTGACTGTGAGGATCCCGCACTGACCGGTGATCTGGCGGTTCACGGACGCGGTGATGGTGGTCATCGACAAGCTGCCCGAAAAACCGATCAGCGCCTGGCCCGCGGGACAGCTGTCCTGACCTTCGCCGCCGCCGGTCGCGTTGCCGGCCAGCATGGTGTCGTGCGCGCCGGTCAGCACCACCGGGTGCGAGACGTTGCCGGCGTCGTTGCCGCCAACGTCGATGACGTCCGGCCCGCTGGCGTCGATGACGTCCTGGCCGCCGGCGTCGCCGCCGGTGCCAGCGTCGTTTATCGCTCCCGCGCCCCCGGTCCCCGGCGCGCCACCGCTGCCGCTCCCGCCGCCGCCTCCTCCGCCAGCACCGCCAAGCCCGCTCCCATTGGCATCATCACCGCCGTCGGTCGGCGGGACAATCATGCCGCCGCTGCCATCGGCAACGTCCACGCTGGTCGGCGCGAGATCCACGGCAGAATCGACAGGACTCGCGCCGACGAACTGTTCCGCGCCGCACCCAGCCGCCACGCTTGCCAAGGTAATGGCCAGGCCCATCACGACGACTTGCCGAGACCGGCAAAATCGAAGAACGAAACGCGTCCTGGATGATGCCAAGCCTTCCTATTCTACTACGGGAAGGCTGGCGGGCTGCGCCCGGAAACAATTGGCTACCAGACGCTTCGCATCACCGGAGCGTCTGGTGGGCGCAGGTGCGGCGCGCTCAGGGCACGTCGAGATAGCCGAGGAGGCCGTGACTCTCCATCTTCGGGCCCGCCGTGAAGTACAGGCGGGTGTGTGGCGCGCCGGCCGTGTCGTTGCCGAAGACCAAGGCCCACAGGCCGTCGATCTTCAGCGGCGCGCCCGCGGTGTCCACGGCGCCGCCGAGGAGGGCCCCGGTGGCCAGATTGTAGGCGTTGATGCGGCCGTCGCCGAAGTTACCCACCAGCAAGGCGCTCGAGAAGGCCCCGAAGTCGGCGGGCGCGACGGCCAGCGCCCACGGCGAGTTCAACGCGCCCTGCGAAATCGCGCGCCGCACAAGGTGGCCGTCGAAGTCGAAGACGTCGACGTAACCGTTCCCCGCGCCCGCCATGTCGTCCTCTTTCATGTCGTCTTGCTTCGCGTAGGTCACCCAGATGGCGCCGCCGATGACTTGCACGCCGAAGGGAGCGAAGCCGGCGGGAATGGTCGCGTCGGTGAACCCGCCCGCAGGAACGACCTTGGCGTAGCTTTCATCAAAGACGTCGACCTTGCCGTTGTGAAAGTCGGTGGCGAACAGGTGCGAGGCGCCGTTGAAAGTCGCCAGCGCGAGTCCCTTGTAACTGGCATCCGCGGGTGAGTTGTCGGCGCGCAGGACCGCGTCCGTGCCCGTCTGCCAACCCGAGATCGTGCCGTCTTCGCTGGAGAAGATGAACTTGTCGCCCATGAACGTCGTCGCTGACCCGTTGAAGACCAGCCCGGTCGGCGCCGAAGGGGGCATGCCGCCGTCGGTCGGAACGGGCACGGTCACGACGACCGGCAGGATCTGTCCCGTCGCGCTGTAAACGGTCGAGAGCCCCGAGTGGTTGTCGGCGACCCAAAGCGGGCCGCTTGGGTTGAAGGCGAGCCCCCACGCATTGACCAGGTTCGGATCGACGGTGATCCCCGCGGGTCCGTCGCTGGCGCCGTCATCACCGCCGTCGGTGCCAGCCTCGGCCGCGTCCGACGGGCCGACGTCGAGACCACCGTCACCACCGATCTGGTCGGTCACGATGACCGTGAGCGCGAGCTTCTGAGTCGTCGTGCCGGACGCGTCCAGGCCGCCATCAGTCGCGTCTACAGTCGTACCCTGATCGGCGGGGGCGTCGCCTGCCACGTCGCTGGCAATGTCGGCGGCCGTGTCGCTGGCCATGTCTTTCGCGGTGTCGGCGACATCACTCTTGGTGCCGTCCGTCCCTCCATCATTCGCCGGCGTGCTGCTGCTGCTGCACCCGGAGCCCGCAACCAGACCTAGAAACAAGATTGAAAAAAGCCATGCGACCTCACGAATTCTCATGACCACACTCTCCATTGAAGAAGAAAATCGGCGCCAAGCGAGCTACGCCCCTGCGTGCGGGCAAGATAGATCGCGAGTCGCGCCACACAAGCCGCCCGCGGTGAATCACCAGGAACTAAGGGGTAGCAGTTAGAAGGGCCT
>DASXQB010000302.1:0-1695 GCA_036493295.1 Polyangia bacterium
GCTGAGTAACTGCGGCACCACGAACACGTCGCCGATGTCGACGATGCCCAAACGGCGCACGCGGTCGGGAAAGTCCGCACACAAACGCAGCACCGCCGCGCGCACGCCTTGCGGTCCGTAAGCGGCGCCGCGCACCAGACCGGCGCCGCAGTCGGACGGGATCCCGAACACCACCACCTTCGCGCTCGCGATCGACGCCAGCGCCGCCCGCCACTGCGTCGTCACGGCAGCGGCGTCGGCGGCTTGGTAAAGCGCACGCTGGAGCTGTTCTTGTTCGGCACGCCCTGTGCTGACGGTGAAGATGCCCCCGCCGGCCGGTCGCAGCATCAACGCCAGCTCGTCAAGCAAAGATGACGCTTCCGGCGCGATCACCACGCGATCAGGATAATCCCGCGCTGGCGTCGGCGATAGCGCGCGGTGACGGTTTCACAACCACGCGCTGCTCGACCCGTTTACTCGTCCTTGGGGCGAAAGTCATCGGCGCTCAGGTGAAATCGTTTCGCCCACCGATAAATCAGGGCCGGCTTGCGATCCAGCTCGCGGGCCACGCGCAGCATGTTGCCTTGAAACCGCCGCATCAGTTCTTCCAGCTCGACATTCGATGGCGGCGGACGCGAGACGCGGCCCGAAGACGAAAGCCGCGTTCGCCCCGACGCGGCCGAGATCGCCGCTGGCAGATGCTCGAGTCCGATGCGTTCCGCATCGCGCGACAACGCTTCGGCCGAGGTGACCACCTTGCCCAACTCGCGCACATTGCCCGGCCACGCATACACGCACATCGCCTGAAACGCCCCCAGATCGAACGGCCGCCCGCGCGCGCCGAGCAGAAACGTCGTCAGCGCGCCCAGATCTTCCATGCGTTCGCGCAGCGGTGGAATACGAATCGGCTCGGCGCCGAGGCGCGCGGCCAGATCGGCGCGCAGCCCGCCGACGCCGGATTTTCCCGGCGGCGCCGTGCGGCTGGTCGCAGCCAGCACGCGCGTGTCGATGCGCCGCGGGCGCGTGCCACCCACCGGCACCAGCAGGCGATCTTGGGTGAAGCGCAACAATTTCGTTTGCAGCTCGGGCGCCATGTCGCCGATCTCGTCGAGAAACAGCGTGCCGCCCTCCGCGTCTTCGATGATTCCCGGCTTCGACGCCAACGCTTGCGAGTGCGCGCCGCGCACGTAGCCGAACAGTTCGCTTTCCACCAGCTCGCGCGGCAGCGCCGCGCAGTTCACCGCGACGAAGCGACCCTTTCTTCCGCTGGCCTCGTGAACAGCGTGCGCGTACACTTCTTTCCCCACCCCGGTTTCACCGGTGAGCAAGATCTCCTCACTGGCGGCTGCCAACTTACGGAGGTTGTTGCAGATGAGGGCAAACGAAGGGTTGGCGGTCGGAACCGGACCCAGCGGAGCGACGAGCTCTGCTTTGATCGCCGCCAGCTCCGTGGCTGAGGCCATGCGGAAAACCGCCACGTGCGACCCGATGAAGATCAGCGAACCGTCGCGCAGCTTCACGCGCGGCTGCGCCACCGCTCCGTCGACGACGGTGCCGTTGGTGCTGTTCAGATCAACCAGATCGTACCCGTCACCGGACCGCAGGATCTGCGCGTGCTGCCCCGAGATCATTCGATCGGGCGCCGCCCACGACGCCGATCCGGGCTCTAGGTTGGTGATGTGGCGGCGGCCCAGCCGCAGCAGGTTCTGGAAGGTC
>DASXQB010000303.1:0-29481 GCA_036493295.1 Polyangia bacterium
CGAAAGATTGTCGAACCCCGCCGCGCGCGCCGCCGCCACTGCCGCCGGACCGGCCGACGCGTCGTGGTTGCGCCCCAGCGCCCGCAGCAAGCGATCGTCAAGCGCCTGCAATCCCAGGGAGAGGCGATTGACGCCGGCGACGCGCAGCGCACCGAGAGCAGCGGCGTCGATCTCGCCCGGGTTGGCCTCGACGGTGATCTCCAGCGCCGCCGGATCCGGATCGCCGAAGGCCGCCCGCGCCGCCGCCACCACCCGTCCCAGCGCCGATGGCCGCCACAGTCCGGGCGTGCCGCCGCCGAAATAGATCGACACCAGCGCCGCCGCGCCGGCGAACCAATCGCGACGGGCGGCGATCTCCGCCACCACCGCGTCGGCATACGCGTCGTGGGGAATTTCGGCGGCCACCTCGACAGCGAAGTCGCAGTACGGACAGTGCACGCCGCAGTACGGGAAGTGCACGTACACGCCCAGCGGCAAGCCCGGCAGAAGCGTGTCACTGCCGACCTCAGCGGCGGCGCCCGGGCCGGACAGCGTGGCGTCGGCCGTCGACGAGCCGCGCCGGCCGCCCGCGGCGGTCATTTCGCCGGCGCAGGTGCCGTCGCCAGCGCGGGCGGCGCCGGCATCTTCTTCACGTATTCGGCGCACAGGCGCAGGCGGCGGCGGGTCAGCTCGCGCCCGAGACCAGCCAGCGTTTCAAACAGCGGCGGCGTGGCCTTCTTCGCCGTCGCCCCCAGGCGCAGCAGCATGAACATTTCTTTCGTCGACCAGTTGTTCTGCTCGCAGAACGCCCGGGTGAACGCCTCCAGACCGGCCGGGCTGACGTCGCGCTGGGTGTCGAGGCCCTCACAGAACAAGAGCAAGGTATCCGCGATCTGCTTGGGCGTGCGTTCCTTCAGCGCCAGCTCTTTCATCACCGGCGTGTAGTCGAGGTCGCCAGAAAAGAAAAAATCGGTCAGCGGAAAAAATTCATCCAGGCGCTGCATGCGCTCGCGCACCAGCGGCACCAGCGCGCGCAGCCGATCGTCGTCCAGCCGCCACTGGTGCAGCCGTCGCACGATCTCCGCGTCGTCGAGGGCGCGCAGATAGTCCGCGTTCATCGCCGACAGCTTGACCAGATCGAACACCGGACCACCCAGGCTGACCCGATCAAAAGAAAACGCCGCCACCATCTCGTGCAGGGTGAACTTCTCGCGATCGCCGGCGATCGACCAGCCCATCGTCCCCAGATAATTCAGCAGAGCCTCGGGCAGAAAGCCGGCGTCGCGGTAGTAGTCCAGCGACACGGGGTTCTTGCGCTTGGAGATCTTCGATTTGTCCGGGTTGCGCAAAAGCGGCATGTGCACCCACTCGGGCGCCCGCCAGCCGAACGCCCGGTAAAGCTGGACGTGCTTGGGCGTCGACGACAGCCATTCTTCGGCGCGAATGACGTGGGTGATCTCCATCAGGTGATCGTCGACGACGTTGGCCAGGTGGTAGGTCGGAAAGCCGTCGGTCTTGAGCAAAATCTGGTCGTCGATCTGCGTGTTTTCGAACTTCACCTCGCCGCGCAGGCGATCGACGAAGACGGTTTCGCCGGTGCGGGGCATGGCCATGCGCACGACGAATGGCTCGCCGGCGGCGACGCGCGCATCCCCTTCGGCGCGCGGGAGGACACGGCACAGGCCATCGTAGCCGACGAACAGACCCTGTCGGCGCTGTTCGTGGCGAACTGCTTCCAGCCGTTCGGCGGTGCAAAAGCAACGATAGGCGGCGCCGCTTTCCATCAGGGTGGCCACTTCGCGCTGATAGATCGGCAAGCGTTCTGACTGGCGATACGGGCCGTGCGGGCCGCCGATGTCCGGCCCTTCGTCCCAGCCCAGACCAACCCATTGCAGCGCGCGCAGGATGGCCGCCTCCGACTCGGGCGTCGAACGCGTGCGGTCGGTGTCCTCGATGCGCAGCAAGAACTTGCCGCCGGTCTTCTTGGCGAAGGCGTAGTTAAAAAGCGCGATGTACGCCGTCCCGACGTGCGGATCGCCAGTGGGCGACGGCGCGATGCGCACGCGAACGGGACGATCATCGGCGGAGGGAGGACCGAATACAGGCATGCGCCCGCTTCATAACACACGGCGCTCGCCGGCGGCATCGCCCGGCCTTGACCGGCTGGCGCGAAAGGTATACTTATTTATTTCGTCTTCTTCAATTTGATCGCGTTCGATCGCCGCCGATGGAAGTTGCAGGAAAGGCCGCCATGATCGCGACACGTTCCCTCGCCGCCGAGTGGCAGTTGGTTTTCTTGTCCGCTCTCACGCCTGCGCTGTTGGTGGCGCTGTCAGCGGGCTGCAGCGGTTCGGGCGCGGTGGGCGGCCCGGGCGCGGGCGCGACCGGCGGTACGACGCCGAGCCCGCCGTCGTCCACCGCCAGCGGCGGCGCCGCGCCTGATGGAACCGGCGGGGCGAACGTTTCGCCCACCGATTCAGGCAGCAACGCGGGTGCGGGCGCCAATGCCGACGCTGCCAGCGACGCGCTCGTGCCTTCGGACGGCGGCAGCAACGACGCCACCGGCGCCGCACGATCGTGCAGTAGCCCCACGGTGATCTGCGACGACTTCGAAGACGGCGCTCTGACCGGATGGACGAAATCCGAGAGCGGCGGCACCTTCACTGTCGAGGGCACGCACGCCTACAGCGGCAAATCGTCGGTGCTGCTGACCATCCCCGGCGGACGCTCGGGCGGATTTTTGGTGCGCACCGGCGCGCCTCTGTTTCCGCTTTCGAACAACACCATCTGGGGACGGATGATGATCTACTTCGAAGGCGTCCCCAGCGGACACTTCGACACCATCCGCGCCGCGCCCGGCGGCGGCGGCACGCCCTGGTACAACATCGGCGGGCAGAACAAGGCGCTGATGTTCAACTACTACAGCGGCGCCGACGACTGCCGCGCGCCGCGCACGCCCAACCAGACCGTCGCCACCGGCAAGTGGATGTGCTGGGAATGGAAATACGACGGCAGCAAGAACGAGATGGATCTGTGGATCGACGGCACGCTCGTCCGTCAGGTGGTCGGCACCGGCGACGCTTGCCAGGGCGCCAACGCGCCGTGGACCGCACCCTCCTTCGGCAGCATTCGCCTGGGCCAGTACAACGCCCAGACGTACGGCTCGCAGACGCGCCTGTGGATGGACGACATCGCCATCACCACCACCGATCGGCTGGGTTGCCCGGCGGTCAGCGCGACGGCAAAGTAGGTTCGGCGGCGGCGATCGCCGTCGCGCCTTTATTCTTTGGTCGGCGTCCAGGCGGTCTGCGCCAGGTCGCCTTCCTCGAAGCCGAAGTAGATCCCCATCTGCTTGCGCATGAACGCCGTGGCCGCTTTGTCGGTCAGATCCAGCCGGTACGTGTTGACGTACTTGACCGAATCCTTCAGCCACATCTGCCAGGCCTCCATCGAGATCTCGTCATAGATCCGCTGGCCCAGCTCGTCATTGAACGGCTTGAAGGGCATGCCCGGCAGCTCTTTCCCCAACTTTCGACAATTCACTATGCGCGCCACGCGAGTCCTCCAGTGGCATTCCGTAGCTCGCGCTGGCGGCGCCGTCAAGCATCGTCCGGCCAGCGGCGTTTTTTGTTGACCGCGCGCACGGTGCCCTCTATAGGCTGTCCGCATGCTGGTGTTCCGGGCGAAGGCCCGGGACGAAAAGGGAACCCGGTGAGAATCCGGGGCTGCCCCGCAGCGGTAAGCGAAAACGAAACCCATCACATGCACTGGCCGCAGTTCGGGCTGGGAAGCGATGGGCGGTAGAAAAACGGCGTAAAAAACCGAAACGTTCGCAAGTCCGAAGACCTGCCAGCACCGACGCCGGGGAGAAATCCGGCGCCGATTTTCGACCTAGGCCCCGAGGGGGGCGGTGAGGTCCGTGCCGGCATTTTTGCGTTCTTGCCCGTCTCGGTCCCGACCCGCTTTCTCTCGCGGCCAGTGAGCCTCGGCAGAAAGACGTGACGTAGGGATCGATGGTGAAACGGACGGCGGCGGGCACGACGACGATCAGCGCGGCGGCAGCGACGCGGAGGCGCGCAGCGCGCCTGTTGTTCTCCGCCGGTCTGTCGCTGGCGCTGTGGTGGTCGCGCTCGGCGCGCGCCGCAACCGGCGATTCATCCCCGGCAACGGACGGCGCCGCGCCCGTCTCACCACCCGCAACAACAGCGATCACCGCGACACCTCCGTATGAAACCGTGGTGACCGCGCCGCTCGCGCCGCCCAACGCCAGCGGCGCCGACGCCACCGCCGCCACTTCAGTCATCACATCCGATCGCACGCCGCGCGCGGGGGAATCCCTGCCCCAGCTTCTGTCGGAATTGCCGGGCCTGGCGGTCACGCGCCTGGGCGGCCTGGGCGCCAGCGCCTTCCTGTCCATTCGCGGTTCGACCTGGGAGCAGGTGCGCATCTACGTCGACGGCGTGCCGCTGAACCTGGCCGCCGGCGGGCAGATCGATCTCGCCAGCATCGCCACCGGTTCGATCGAGCGCATCGAGATCTACCGCGCCATGAGCCCGATCAGCGTCGGCACCTCCGCGCTGGGCGGCATCGTGTCCATCACCACGCGCCAGCCGCGCGTGACCGGCGGCGAGGCCAACGCCGGCGTGGGTTCGTTCGGCACGCGCTTCGCCGGCGTGGGCGGCGCGCTGGCCGACGGACCGGTGCGCCTTTATGCCGCCCTTCACTGGATGGGCGTGCGCGGCGACTTCGCCTACGACTGGGACAACGGCACCCGCAACAACCCCACCGACGATCAAATCCGCACCCGGCAGAACAACCAGCTGTGGCAAGGCGACGCGGTGGCGCGCGCCGCGGTGGCCCTGTCGACCAAGCGCGAGCTGCAGCTTTCCCTGGCCGGCATCGATCGCCACCAGGGCCTGCCCGGGTTCGGCATCAACCTGGCCACGGAATCCAACCTGACCACCCGACGCGGGACGATCTCGCTCGGGTACACCGGCCGCGACGATCTGGGCCCGGGCGGCCGGCTGCACGCCCAGGTGTACACGCTGCTCACGGAAGAACGTTTCGTCGATCCGCTGTCCCAGCTTTCGTTCAAGCCCTCCGACACGCGCGACTTCACCACCACCGTCGGCGCCACAGTGTACGGCGCGCGCGCCGTGACCTCGTGGTTGAAATTGGCCGCCATCCTCGACGGCCGCGACGAACAGTTCGCGCCCCACGATCGCGGCGCCGGGGTGGAAACCGCCGGCGACGTGGCGACGCGCCTGTTCGGTTCGGCCGGCATCGAAGCCGACACCTGGTGGCAAGGGCTGCGTCTGGGCGTCATCCCCTCGCTGCGCGGCGAGCTCGGGCGCGACGTGCGCACCGGCCGCACCGCCTTCGACGACTTCATCCCCGCCGGCGTGCCCATCACCTATGCGCAAGCGCTGGGCCGGGTCGGCTTTCTGCAGCGGCCGACTGACGCGCTGTCGTTGAAGGCCAACGTCGGCCGCTACGCGCGCCAGCCCAGCTTTCTCGAACTGTTCGGCAACAGCGGCTTCATCCTGGGCGAGCCCACCCTCAAGCCCGAGACCGCCATCAACGGCGACGTGGGCGCGTCCTTCCGCCAGGAAAATTCTCTGGGCGCGCTGTCCGTCGACGGCGCGCTGTTCGGCGCCGCCGTCGACGATCTGATCCAGTTCCAGCAGAACGCCTACGGCCGCTCGCACCCGGCGAACGTCGGCCACGCCCGCATCCTGGGCGTCGAGCTGTCCGCCGACGGCGGCCTGGGACGCCACGCCCGCCTGGTCGGTCAGGTCACGTACTGCGACGCCCGCGACACCAGCGACAACACCAGCAGCCGCGGCCGTCAGCTACCGCTGCGCCCGCGCTTTCGCGCCTACGCCCGCCCCGAGCTGCGCGCCATCGACACCGGCGCCCTGCGCGCCGGGATCTATGCCGACGCCGACGTCACCAGCGGCAACTACCTGGACGCTGCCAATCAGGTCGCCGTGCCGTCGCGTTTGCTGGTCGGCGCCGGCGCCTCGCTGGAATGGCCGGCCGGCGGCGTGCGCCTGACCGCCAGCCTGCAAAACCTCACCAACTCGTTCATCAGCGACGTGACCGGCTTCCCGCTGCCCGGCCGCGCCCTTTACGTCAGCCTCGCGGGAGAGACCAGCCACCTAGAAGAAAGGACCCGTCCATGAATCGCCGTTCCGCCTTTTTCTTTTTCACCGCCGCCTGCGCGCTTGCCGCGTGTTCCAGCAACGACAAGCCGCCCACCTCTGCAGTCATGGTCGGCGGCGCCACCGGCGTCGCCGTGGTCAACAGCGACTACAACAACTCGACCAACGTTTCTTTGTTCGATCCGGCCACCGGCAAGTTGACCTTCGACAACTGCCTGAATTCGGGATCGATGCCGGCGGGTCTTTCTCTGACCTTGTCCGGCGACGTGGTGCTGCCGTCGGCGGCCCAGCCCGGACACGAGCTGTTGCTGATCGATCGAACCACCGCCGCCCTCACCTATCTGGATCCGAAGACCTGCACGGTGAAGCGCCAGTTCAGCGTCGGCACCGGTTTCCCGTCGGATCCGCACGACGTGGTGGCACTGTCGGACAGCAAGGCCTACGTCACCCGTTACAAGCCGAACCCCACGCCCACCGACGATCCGGGCGACTTCGACGACGGCGATGACATCCTGATCATCAATCCCACCACCGGCGCCGCCAGCGGCCGCATCGCCTTGACCCCGTTCGCCGGCCAGGTCAACGGCACCGCGGTGAACGCCCGCCCGGGCATCGCAAAGCTGATCAACGGCAACGTGTACGTCGCCCTGGACAACCTCAGCGTCGACTACAAGACCACGGCGGACGGCCGCATCTTGGTCGTGGATCCCACCACTGATACCGTCAGCGGCATGATTGATCTGCCGGGCCTGAAGAACTGCAGCGGGCTTTCGTCCCTGCCTGACAGTCAGACGCTGGTGGTGACTTGCGTCGGCGACTTCAACGATCCGATGCAGATTCAAGGCTCCGCCGTGGTGGCCGTCGATCTGTCGGCCACGCCGCCGGCGATCAAAACCACCCTGGCCGCGTCGGCCTTCGGCGACATGCCGCAGCCGCTATCGGCTGACTCGGGCGGCGCGCTATCCGCCACCACCGGGTTGGTGGTGTCGATGGGCACCTTCATGAAGATGCCGCCCGATCGACTGTGGTCGTATGACGCCGCCGCCAACACCGCCACGCCGGTGATGGACGCCACCGACGCCTTCGTCTTTGGCGCGCTGCTGACCGATCCCGAACACAAGCAGGCCTTCATGACCGACGCCACCAGCGACAAGCCGCGCGTGCAGATCATCGACGTCAGCGGCGCCCCGACGGTGAAGGCATCTTTCGATCCCAACCCCAGCGTGGGCCTGCCGCCGCGCGCGCTCGGTTGGTATTGATGCGCGACCGTGCGCCGGCGAATCCGTTCGTCGTGTGCACGGTGCTGGCGCTGCTGACGCTGGTGTTGTTCGCGGCGGCGCTGGCGCTGGGACGCGGCGATCTGTCGGACGCGTCGTTGCGGGCGACGCTGCTGCGCTTGCGCCTGCTGCGCACCAGCGGCGCGTTCGTGGCCGGCGCGGCGCTGGCCACGGCGGGCGTGATGGTACAGGCGCTGTTTCGCAATCCGCTGGCCGATCCGTCGATCTTGGGCGCTGGCGCCGGCGCCAGCCTGGGTGGTCAAGCGGTGCTGGTGATCGTCGCGCTGGCCGGCGCGGCGCCCTGGCTGGACGGCGGCGTGGCCGGTTTGACCGCCGAGGTGCTGCTGCCCGTCGGCTGCGTGCTGGGCGCGCTGGCGGCGATGGGCGTGTTGCTGCTGGCGGCGCGGGCGCGGGCCAGTTTTCTGGTCGTGCTGCTGACCGGGTTCGTGCTGTCTTCGGTGTGCATCAGTCTGGGCGCGCTGCTGACCAGCCTGGCGCAAGAATCCTACGAGCTCGGTCGGGCCGTGCTGTCGTTCACGCTGGGCAGCGTCGGTGGCGTGGGGGTGCCGCGCTTGCTGCTGGCGGGGCCGCTGGCGGCGGTCGGCATCGGCGCCGCGTGGTCGTGGGGACGTTCGCTGGACCTGTTGCTGTCGGGCGAGGAAGAAGCGGCCAGCCTGGGCGTGCCCGTGCCGGTGGTGCGCGGCTGGTGCGTGTTGTGGGTGGCATTTCTGACCGCGGCGGCGGTGGCTATCGGCGGCAACGTGGCATTCGTCGGGTTGATCGCGCCGCACGCGTTGCGCCCGTTCGTCGGCGTGGCCACGCGGCGCTTGGTGCCGACGGCGGCCATCGCCGGCGGAGCGTTCGTCGTGCTGTGCGATCTGGTGGCGCGGACCGTCCCCGCGCGCGGCGAGCTGCCGCTGGGCGTGGTCAGCGGCCTGGTGGGCGCGCCGCTGTTCATCATCATGTTGTTGCAGGGCGCGCGGCGAGGTCGCCTTGGCTGACGGCGCGCCGGCCGCGGTGATCGAAGCGCGCGGCCTGGGCGTGCGCCTGGACGGCCGCGCCGTCTTGGAAAGGGTCGATCTCGAAGCGCGGTCGCAGGAGATCCTGGCCATCTTGGGACCGAACGGCGCTGGCAAGAGCACGCTTTTGCGCGCCCTGTGCGGCCTCGTGCGCGCCGACGGCGAGGTGCGCGTCCAGGGAACGTCGCTGCGCGCGCTGACCCTGGCCGAACGGGCGCGCCTCATCGGGTACGTCCCGCAGCAATCGAATCTGGACGCGCCTCTGCTGGTGCGCGAGGTGGTGGGTCAAGCTCGCTACGCGCACGGCGGATGGTGGGGTACGGCGACCGCCGCCGATCAGCAGGCCGTCGACGAGGCGATGGTTTCCGTCGACATCGGACATCTGGCCGAGGCGCGGTTTACAAAAATTTCACACGGCGAGCAGCGCCGGGTCCTGCTGGCCCGGGCCTTGGCCACCAGCGCGCCGGCCATCTTGCTGGACGAGCCGACGGCCGGACTCGACGTGGCCCACGTGCTGGGTTTGTTCGAGACGTTGCAGGCGGTGGCGGCGCGCGGGCGGGCGGTGGTGGTGGTCCTGCACCAGCTGGACGAGGCCCGGCGCTGGGCCCAGCGCGCGCTGCTGCTCTGCGACGGTCGTTGCCTGGCCGCCGGCGCGCCGCACGACGTGGTGGCGGCAGAACCAATCAGGCGCGCCTACGGCGTGGACATCATCGAGGGCGGCGGCCTCGGCTACCGGCGGACAAACGGATGACCGGCGCGCGTGTTTCGTGGTTGAACGGAGGCGCGGCGCTGCTGGCGCTGGCCACGTCGATCGGCGCGGCCGCCCTGGCGGGGCATCGCCCGGCAGCGCGGGCAGCGACTGCAACAGCGCCGGCCGGCGCCGAAAATCCTGCCACCGTCACCGACGCCAGCGGCTACCCGGTTGCGGTGCGGCCGTTCCGCCGCATCGCCGCCGGCAGCACAGTGGCCGATCGTTTGTTGCTGGATCTGGCCGAACCTCAGCGCATCGTCGCGCTCACCGAGTTCGGACAGCGACATTCCTTGGTCGGGTACCGGTACGGTGATCGCCTGCTCATCAAGAGCCTCGACGACACCGAATCGCTGCTGGCGCTGAAGGCCGATCTCTTGCTGGTGAACAACTATGGCGATCAGGCGCGCGTGGCGCGTCTGCGTGAATCGGGTCTGGCCGTGTTTGATCTCGGCGAGATGCGCGGGACGGCCACGCTGCTGCCGAACATCCGGGCCGTGGCGGCGCTGCTGGGGGATTCAGCGCGCGGCGCCGCGTACGAGCGCGCCCTGCTCCAGCGCCTCGAGCGGGTCGCGGCACCCTTGGCTGGACAAAGTCGGCGCCGCGCGATGTACGTCAGCATCTACGGCGATCGTCTTTTCGGCGGCACGGCCGGCACGAACTACCACGACATCCTCACCTTCGCCGGCCTCGACGACGTCGCCGCTGCGCACTTTCAAGGTTGGCCGCAATACGGCGCCGAGGATCTGCTGACGCTGGATCCGCCGCTGGTCGTCACCAGGCCGGGCATGCGCCGCCTGCTTTGTGGGCAACCCGAGTTGGATCGCTTGCGCGCCTGCGCTGCGGCCGATGGCTTCGTGGAAATCCCCGGCGCGCTGCTGGACGATCCCGGCCCTGCCCTGCTCGACGCCGCGGAGGCCGTTTTCGCCGCCGCCTATCCCGACGTCGGCAAGCCTTCGCGGCGCTGAAATCTCAATTGTTCATCGCCCCAGCGGTGATCCACGAGCGAACCCGGGCGATCAGCGCCGGGCTCAACGCCGGCTTATTGCGCGGCATGCGCTCGGCCGCTGATTTGTTCTCCAGGCGTTGCACCAACTCCGACGTATCCGGTTTTCCGACCTGCACTTTGGTGTGCAGCGTGGTGAACGCCATCATCTTCGTCGACATGTTCACGCCGTCCGACGTGGTCGGGTTGTGGCAACCGCTGCCGGCGCAGCTGGAGTTCGATTGGGCCGTCGTCAAGCTGAAGATCGAGGTCCAAAGCTCGGTGAAGGTGGCCGTCCCGCCGGCGTCGCCTCCGGTGTCGGCATTGGAACCGGTGTCTTTAGCGCCAGTGTCGACGGCCGCGTCGACCACCGTCGAGCCCCCGCTGCCATTGCTGCCACCACTACCGCTGCTGCCGCCTGTGGCTGCGGCGCCGCCGCTCCCACTGCCGCCGCTGCCGGTGCTGCCGCCTGATCCGCTGGCGCCACCCGAAGCATTACTAGCGCCGCCGCTGCCATTGCTGCCCCCGCTGCCCGCACCGGGCCCGCTTTCAGAGGCGCTGCAGCCAACGACGGTGACCGCTCCGCCGACGAGCAAGGACACGGCCAAGGTTCCAATGAGACTCCGGACATTTCGCATCGAACGAGCTCCTTCCATCCAGATGCCGCCAGTGACCCGCGATCCGCGCCGAAACTTCCAATCCTCCGGCCGGCCTGAACACCTAACTTCGTGACTACGGGTGTGTCTGGTGGCTACCTTTGACCAAACCCGATCAAACTGTCAAAGCCCAAACTTATTCTACCATGTAGACAAGTATTCTACGTTACCAAATACCGCCGTTATTAGTGCTTTTAGAAACACTTTATAAACGGGGTATTTGAAGCCGGTTTGAATGTGGGAAGCCGGTTTGAATTTGGATCGCTCGGCCGTTCAGGATTCTGGCAAGGGGATGAACTCGACCTCGTCGCCGGGGACGACGGGGAATCGGCGCTGCCGCCAGTCATCTTTGGCGCGGGCGATCCGTTCCGGGCGGCTGGAGACAAAGTTCCACTCGATGTGTCGCGGACCGTCCAGCGCGGCGCCGCCCAGCAGCGCCAGCCGCGCGCCGGCCGGCGCCTCGACGCTGGCCAGAGCGTCGGGTTTGAAAATTGCCAGCTCGCCTGCTTGCAACGTCACCCCGTCGGTTCGCACGGCACCGTCGATCACGTACAGGGCGCGCTCGGCGTGATCGTCGGGCAGCATCAGCGCGGCGCCGTTGCCGAGCTGCGCGTCGACGTAGAACAGGGGCGACAGCACGCGCACCGGCGACGACTGACCATAGGCCTGGCCGGCGATCACCCGCAGCTTGACGCCCTCGCCTTCCAGCGTCGGCAACGCGGCGACCGGATAGTGATCGAACGAAGGCGCGTCCTCTTCGTGCACCACCGGCAGCGCCACCCATAGTTGCAGGCCATGCAGTTGTGGTCCCCGAGCGCGCGCGCCATCGTCGCTGCGTTCGCTGTGCACGATGCCGCGCCCGGCGGTCATCCAGTTGACGTCGCCAGGGCTGATCACCTGCCGCGATCCCAGACTGTCGCGATGAACGATCTCGCCTTCCAGCAAGTACGTCACAGTGGCGAGGCCGATGTGCGGGTGCGGGCGCACGTCCAGTCCGCGGCCGGGCGGAAGCTGCAGCGGCCCGAAGTGATCGAAGAAGATGAACGGCCCCACCGTTCGCCGCGCCGCCACCGGCAGCGAGCGGCGAACATGAAACCCGTCGCCCAGATCGCGCAGCCGCGAATGGACCACCAGCTCGATCGTCCCCGCGCTCATGATCCTCTAGGCGAAAAAGGCTTCGACGGCGGCCTGATCGTTTCGTTCCATGGCGGCCTCGATCTTCAGGCTGTCCTGATCGCGGTAGATGCTGGCCACGGCGGCGATCTTTCCGCCCGACCGATAGCCGACCAGGCAGTCCTTGCCGCTGACGTTGCCGACGATGTGGATCGTCTCCCAGCTCTCGGCGTGGCCGACGTAGGCGATCGGCACGTCGTAGTGCTGGCTCCAGAAGAACGGGACGTCGCGGAACGGTTGCCGTCGGCCGAGGATGTTGCGGGCGGCGGCCTGGCCCTGCCGTTCGGCGACCACCCAGTGCTCGACGCGAATGGGCTGGCCGCTGCGCGCGTCGGGCCAACGGGCGATATCGCCGGCGGCGAAAACGCCGGGCGCGCTGGTGGCCAGAAATTCGTCGACCATCACACCGCGATCCAGGCGCAGCCCGGCCTGTTCGGCCAGCGTCACCGCCGGCCGCACGCCCACGCCGGTGACCACCAGATCGGCGGGCAATGACGAGCCGTCGTCCAGTGTCACCGCACCATCGCTGATCGCCTTCACGCCGTGCTTGAGGTGGAAACGCACGCCGTGCTCTTCGTGCAGCGCGCGCACGAAATCGCCCAGCGCCGGTCCCAGCACGCGTTCCAGCGGCCGCGCCTCCGGCGAAACCACGTCGACCTCGAGACCGCGGGTGCGCAGCGCCGCCGCCGTCTCGAGGCCGATGAAGCTGGCCCCGACCACCACCGCCCGCTGCGCCGATTGCGCCTTGGCGATGATGCGCCGGCTGTCGGCCAGGGAACGCAAGGTGAAGACGTGACCGCCGTCCGCGCCCGCGATCGCCAGCTTCACCGGATAGGCGCCGGTGGCCAGCAACAGCGCGCCGTACGAACGCGTGCTGCCGTCGGACAGGGTGACCATCCTGCGCGCGGTGTCCAGCCCCGTCACCCGCACGCCCAAAAGCAGCTCGATCTGCTGGCCACGATAAAAATCCGGATCGCGCATCGGGATCCACTCTTCGGGCGCGGTGCCGGCCAGATAATCCTTCGACAGGTTGGGGCGATCGGTGGGCGGCGTCTCTTCGGCGCCGATCATCGTCACCGGGCCGCCATACCCTTCGCAGCGCAGCGTCTCGGCCGCGGCGTTGCCGGCCGCGCCCGCGCCGACGATCACTACGCTTTCCGGCACCGCGCCGGCCGGCGGCGAAACCAGACGCGCCGGCGCCGGACCCTTCACCATCACCCGCGTTCCCTGGCGTTCAACCTGCCAGCAGGGCAGCGGCTTTAACGCCGGGGCGCCGATCGCCTCGCCCGAGCGCAGATCGAAACGAGCGTGGTGCCACGGGCAGTGGACCGCATTGCCGACAACCAGCCCTTCCGCCAGGGGACCGCCATAGTGCGAACAGGTGGCGCCGACCGCGCACACTTCGTCGCCGCGCCGAAATAGCAACGCGGCTTCCCCGTGCGCGTGACCGAGAAGGATGCCACCCTCGGGAACATCTGCGGCCTCGACTCCGACTGTTAGATCCGGACCTTGCAATGAACCCGCGGTGCCGCCCATGGTCGCTCCTGTCCGAGGTTGATCCTCGACCAGTGGTGGTCTACCGAACCTGCGAGCACGCGGCAAGCTTGACAGGATCGGCTGAGCGGGGACAAAACCAGGCGGCGTCCCATCATGAAACGTCGACCGAAGATCGTTCGCCCGCCGGGCGCCAACTATCAGATCCACATCGTGGGCGACGAGCGCACGGTGCTGCGCGATTTTTACCACGCCCTGTTGCGGCTGCCCTGGTGGTTCGCGCTGGCCAGCATCGCCACCATCTTTCTGGTGGGGAACACCCTGTTTGCAGTGGCGTTCCTGCTGACCGGCGGCGTGGCCCACGCGGCGCCCGGATCGTTCGCCGACGCTTTTTTCTTCAGCGCGCAGACCATGGGCACCATCGGCTACGGCGCCTTGTATCCCGAGTCGCGCGCCGCCAACCTGCTGGTGGTGCTGGAGACCATCGTCGGGTTGACGCTCACCGCGCTGGCCACCGGGTTGGTGTTCGCCAAGTTCTCGCGCTCGACGGCGCGCATGCTCTTCAGCCGCGAGGTGGTGATCTCGCCGATGGACGGCGTGCCCACGCTGACGTTGCGGGTGGGCAATCAGCGCGGCAACCAGATCGTCGACGCGCACATCAAGATGGCCTTCTCCCGCACCGAACGCACCGCCGAAGGCCACACCTTCTATCGCACGCTGGATCTGAAGCTCGCGCGCGATCATCTCCTGACGCTGTCGCGCTCGTGGAGCTTGATGCACCGGATCGACGCCGACAGCCCGTTTTATCGGCAATCGCCGGAGAGCCTGGTCGCGCAAGAGGTCGAGCTGCAGCTGATGATCACCGGCACCGACGACATCACGATGCAACCGGTCCACGCCGAACACCGCTATTTCGCCGAGCAGATCCTGTGGGGCCGCCGGCACATGGACATTCTCTCGGAGACGCCCGACGGCGATCTGATCTTGAACCTGCGGCCGTTCCACGACACGGAGCCGACGCGCCCCATCCCCGACTTTCCCTATCCGCGCCCCTGACGCGCGGCCGCGCCGCGGCCAGGCGCTGCGCGGCGCCTTTTTCTGATATGCATGACCGTTCTGGCCGCTGCCAAGCGACTACGATCAAGAGCCGATGGCCCGCATTCTTTTGACCAACCCGCCCGAGATGCTGAAAAACTACTACGGCGATCGCGCGCTGGCGGCGTTGCAGGGTCTCGGCGACGTGCGCCTGAATCCGTTGGGTCGCGAGCTCGGCACCACAGAGTTTATCGACGCCGCCCAGGGTTGCGCGGTGATCGTCGCGCACCGCGGGGTGCCGGCCGGATCGGCGCTGTTTGACAGTCTGCCGGAGCTGATCGCCTTCTGCCGCTGCGCGGTCGACATCCGCACCGTCGACGTGGCCGCTGCCAGCGCGCGCGGCGTGCTGGTCACCCGGGCCAGCGCCGGGTTCATCCCCGCCGTCGCCGAGTGGATCATCGGCGCAATGATCGATCTCGGACGGCACATCAGCGCCGCCACCGGCGCCTATCACGCCGGCCAGCCGCCGGACGGACGGACGGGCAAGCAACTTCGCGGCGCCACCATCGGCGTGATCGGCTATGGACAGATCACCCGCTACCTGTGCGACCTGCTGAAGCCGTTCGGCGTCCGCCTGCTGATCGCCGATCCGTACGCGACCGTCGCTGATCCAGCGCTGACCGCCTGTTCGCTGCCGCGGCTGCTGGAAGAATCGGACTTTGTCGTCTGTCTGGCGCTGGCCACCGATGAGACAGAAAATCTGATCAACGCCGCGGCGCTGGCGCGCATGAAGCCCACGGCGTACTTCATCAATGCCTCGCGCGGAAACCTGGTCGACGAAACGGCGCTGGAAGCGGCGCTTTCTTCGGGGGCCATCGCCGGTTGTGCGCTGGACGTGGGTCGCGCGGCCGATCAAAAGCCGACGCCGGCGCTGGCCCGTCACCCGAACGTCATCGCCACGCCCCACACCGCCGGCCAGACTCCGGAGGCCATCGAACACCAGTCGATGGAAACCGTGGCGCAGGTGGCGGAGATCCTGCGCGGAAGAATTCCGAATGGCGCCGTCAACGCGCAGCAGGCCACTCGCCTGACCAACCTGCGCCGAGACTGATCGTCGTCCTTACCAACCAATAGACCAGAGGACTCACCGGTGGTTCACCCTCAATTGAAAGTGCCTGCAGGCGCCTGTGACTGTCACATGCACGCTTTCGAGGATCGTTACCCGCTGGCGCCGACGGCGACGTTCAAGCCGCCGCACGCGCCCGCTTCGGAATATCGACACGTACAACAGGCGCTGGGCCTGTCGCGGGTGGTGGTGGTACAGCCCAGCGGCTATGCCTTCAATAACGAGCCGATGCTGGAGGCAATGGCCACCCTGGGCCCGAACGCGCGCGGTGTGGCGGTGGTCGGCCCCACGGTGGCGGAGAGCGAGCTTGTCCGCCTGACCGAGGCGGGCGTTCGCGGCATCCGCTATCACATGTTTCGCGGCGGCGTGCTGACCTGGGACACGCTGCCCACCATGGCGGCGCGCGTGCATCGCCACGGCTGGCACGTACAGCTGCAATTGAACGGACGCGATCTGCCGGCGCACGTCGACGGGCTGCAGAGATTGCCCGGCGACCTGGTGATCGATCACAACGGAAAGTTCATCGACCCGGTCAGCGTCGACGATCCGGGCTTTCAAACCTTGCTGCGCCTGCTGGACGGCGGGCGTTGCTGGATCAAGCTGTCGGCGCCCTACGAGACGTCGAAAGACGGACCCCCTCGCTATGACGACGTCTCACGCCTGGCGCGGGCGCTGGTGCGCGCGAACCCCGAGCGATGTCTGTGGGCCAGCAACTGGCCTCACCCCAACACCAATCCACAGCCGTCCAACGCGGCCATGCTGGACATGCTGCTGGATTGGGCCGACGACGACGCCACCCGCAAGCGCATCCTGGTCGACAATCCGGCGCGGCTCTACGGCTTTTAGGCGCTGGGGCGCCCCGCGGGCGCGGCGAAACGCATCGGGGGGCGGTGCACCGGCCGAAGTAACCGGCGCCGGCGCACCGCCGTCGGTCACTTGGTCAAGGTCAGCGTGTACGACTGGCTTTGACCGGTGGATGAAAACACCGCCACCACATAGGAACCGGCACCGGACGCGGTGTTGGCGATCAAGGTGTTGGACGTTCCCGCGACTTGCCGGAAGGTGCCCCCGACATTTTTCCACATGGCAATGGCGGCATCACCGCTGGCGGTCAACTGCACGCGATAAGGCGTGGCGCCGGCGATCGACCACGAATACCAATCCTGCGCATCACCGGCGCCGATGGTTCCACAAACCGACGCGCCCAGCGCGTTCGGGTGCTGGAAGTCGTTGTTCGGTTCAACCTCCGTCGGCCCTTTGCAGGTCGCCGACGGCGGCGGGGGCGGCGGCGGCGGCGGCGGGGGCGGCGGGGGCATCATCGTCGGTGGCGGCGTCGTCGTGTTGCCGCCGCCGCCGTGGGCGGCAATCTTCCCCGCGATCCAGCTGGCCAGCAGATCAACCCGCGCCAGAACCTGGGTGCCGCTGCCGGCGCCCGAGTTGACGGCGACGATCTTGTGCGGACTGGGCAGCCCAGGGACTTCGACAGGACCTCCCGAGTCGCCGCTCTGGATGACGTCGGTCGAGACGTAGTCGAAAGGGAAACCCTGGCTGGCGGCTCCACGCACGGTGATCGCGCTGGAGACAAACAGCGCGGTGTTGGACAGCGTGCCGTTGTTGATGCGGCCGAGATCGACGACCTGCGATCCGTCGGCCAGCGCGCTGCTGGCCAGCGCCGGAAAGGACGACAGGTTGATGGGGCTGGCCAGGTAAACCAGGCCGATGTCATGCGCGTTGGGGTCGACGTTTTCCGACCCGGTGTCTTTCCAGTCGAAGGTCTCGCCGGCGGTGGCCGTGGCGGTCTGGTTCTGCGCGAACGGCGCGCGCACGCTCCACCCGGTGAAACCAGCCACGCAGTGACCGGCAGTGAGGACCACGCTGGGCGCGATCACCGAACCGGAGCAGGCGGCCACCACCTGACCGTTCTTCGACATGTTGACCAGCGCGCTTTCGGGGTAGGCGCTGGCGGTCGAGCCGTTGATGATCGGCGAGGACTGCCCGCCTTCGGACAGCGATTCCTGGTCGGGTCCGTAGAGATCCGAGCAGCCGGTCACCAGCGCCAGCAACGCGACGCCGGCCATGCTTGCGCGAAGAATGAATTTCATGAACTCGCTCCTCTCGTTGTTGTCCGATTCCAGTCGATTGAACTTTGTTCAATAGCCAGGGTCAAGCGACAATGCGCGAGAACTTCTGTTACGCCAGCGGTGCGATCAATTCGATCGCCCCGTGATCGTCCTGAACGCGCCGCCTTGCCGCCTCACAAACCATTGAGTGCGCGAACCACAGCAAACAGGTCACCGACCGAGTAATGATTGACCGCCACGAAGTTGATCCGCTTGCCGCTTTCCTGCTGGCACTGCTGGGCGCGGCCCAGCAAGACAGCGCGCGTGTTGGCGGTGGCGCTGAGGGTCGCATCGGGCAGCGGGTTCTCCAGCCAGTGATTCAGCAAGAAAAGATCGTTGTCGATCTTTCCGCGGTTCAGGGCGCAGGAGAAATCAGCGGTCGTCTTGAATGAATACGGCGTGTCCCAGGCCAGGTCGTAAAAATGGTGATACCAGTCGGGCGGCGGGCCGGCCGTCTGTGCGCCGACGAACACGCGATGGCCGTCGGTGATCATCTGCCGCAGCGTGGGCCATGCGCTGCCGGCCACGTGGGTGTAGACGAATTGATCCAGGCCGCTTTCCACGAAGGCCGTGTTGGTGTCGGCGGCCGAGATGTAATCCTCGAAGACCAGCGTCAGCACCTCGTTGGGATTCTGGCGCAAGAACGCCGCCATCTCGCCCAGGCTGTCCGCCAGGCGCTTGCTGCCCAGCAGGCACGAGGTGTGGCAAAGGTAGAAATCGCCCAACCAGGGATAGCTGTCGATGAGCATGGCGCGAATTCCGTCGGCCAGCTGTTGCGGGATGTTGTGCACCTGATCGGGGGCGATCCAGCCGTCGTCGGCGTTCGACATGGCGTTGTGGGCAGCGGGGAAAGCGACCTCGTCGAAACGGCGGTCGCACAGCTCGGGATAGCCGTTGCAACGCAGCGGCGCTTCACCGGCACCGCTGTCGATGGCGCCGCTGTCGGCGACACCGCCCGGACGTTCGCCGCTGACCTCCGCGGCGAGGTCGACGGCGAGATCGGCGGCGACAGCCAGATCGACGGCGCGATCTTCAGCAACCGCGCTGTCGGAAGACTCTGGCGGACCGACGCTGTCGGCGGCCGGCGCTTCCGGCTGGGTGCCAGCATCAGACGTCGCGCCGCCGCCGCAAGCGCCGCCCCCGGCCCACGCCAAGAGGACCATCGCTGGAATTATTCGGCGCGGCATCGTCTGCCCATCGTATCGAACTAGATTCAATAGATGAACAGCCAAATGTCGCCGCGCTATAGTCGCCCGGTGACGCGTTCGATCGCCGCCGCTGCCCCCATCAAGACGCGCCGGGCCCCGGGACCGCGCGGTCACTTCCTGGTCGGCGTCTTGCCAGAGATGCGCCGCGATCCGTTGACCCTGATGGTGCGCCTGGCGCGCGAATACGGCGACGTGGTGCGCTTTGGAGTGGGGCCGGTGCGGGTGCACCTGGTGACGGATCCGGCCGGCGTGCAGCACGTCCTGCAGGACAACAACCGCAATTACGGCAAGCAGACGCGCGGATTTCAAAAACTGCGCCTGGTGCTGGGGAAAGGCTTGCTGACCAGCGAAGGCGATTTCTGGCGGCGGCAGCGGCGCATCGCCCAGCCGGGGTTTCACAAGGACAAGGTTCGTCGCTTCGCCGACCAGATGACCCGCGCCACGACGCGCATGCTGGAACATTGGACGGAACGTGAGCGCGCATCCGCCGGTGCGCCGCTGGACATCGCCCACGAGATGATGCGTCTGACCCTGGAGATCGTCGGTGAGACCCTGTTAAGCCTGGACACCAGCGAGGAGTCCGAACGGGTGGGTGCCGCCGTGACGCTGACGCTGGGCCACATCCAGCGCCGCATGTTCGCCATGTTCCCCGTTGTCGACACGCTGCCGCTGCCCGGCAACCGTCGGTTTCGCCAGGCCGTTCGATACATGGATCAACTGGTCTTGAAGGTGATCGCCGACCGGCGCGCCAGCGGCACCGACCCTGGCGATCTGCTGTCGATGCTGATGCAAGCGCGCGACGACGACGGCGAAGGCATGTCTGTGCAGCAGCTTCGTGACGAGGTGATGACCATCTTCGCCGCCGGCCACGAGACCACCGCCAACGCGCTGGCCTGGACGTTCTATCTTCTGTCGCTGAACCCTGCAGTGGGACGACGCCTGCGCGTCGAGCTGCGCGAGATCCTCGACGGGCGTCAACCACAGTACGACGATCTCGCGCGGCTGCCGTACACCGCCGCCGTGATTCAAGAGTCGCTGCGACTTTACCCGCCGGCCTGGGTCATCTCACGCAGCGCGATCGGCCCCGACGAGATTTGCGGCTACGATGTCCCCGCCGGCTCGATCGTGGTGGTCAGCCCTTACATCACGCACCGACGGCCGACCAGCTGGCCAAACCCCGAGGGGTTCGATCCCGAACGCTTCCTGGGCGAGCGATCGCCGGCCCCGCACCGGTTCGATTATTTCCCCTTCGGCGGCGGCCCACGCCAGTGCATCGGCAACGGCTTTGCTTTGATGGAAGCGCAGCTGGTGCTGGCCACTGTCGCCCAGCACTTCGAGATTCATCTGGTGCCCGGAAGCCCCGTTGTCGCCGAGCCGCTGGTCACGTTGCGCCCCAAGGGTGGAATGCCGATGCAGCTTTCGCCCGTGATCTAACCCGGCCGCCGTCGCGTCGAGGTTACTTGGGCGCGGCGACTTTGCCGGTTTGGCCGTCGATGTCGGTGTCTTCGCTGGGTTCGCCGGCCGACGCAGCGGCCTTGGTGTTGGAGAGCTCGTCTTCCCAGGTGCCGGGGTTGGTTTGTTCCAGACCTTCGTTCCAGCTTTGCGCGAACTCGCGCTCCACGCGCCGCAGGTGGCGGTGCATCGACCGCCGCGCCGCCGCCGGCGAGTGTTCTTTCAACGCTGAATAGATCGCTCGATGGTCGGCCACCACGGCCGACAGCAGCGCCGGGGTGTGAAAGTGCTCGACGATCTTCGACCACATCGAACCGCGCCGCATGTCCCAATAAAGGCGCACGGTCTGGATGAGGGCGCTGTTGCGGGTGGCCTCGGCGATGCTGACGTGGAACTGGCGATCGTTGGTCTCGCGCTCGGGCAGCGACGGGCCGCTGCGCTCGAGCAGGCGAATGGTCTCGTCCAGGTGGGAAAGGCCTGCCTCGTCGATCGATTCAGCGGCCAGGGCGGCGATCTCCCCTTCCAGAAGACGGCGCGCCTGCAACAGCTCGAACGGACCGGGGCCGCTGTCGCTGACTTCGATTGAAAGGTGGTTCGTTCGCGGCAGCGCAAGGACGTACACCCCAGAGCCGCCCCGCACCTCGACCAGCCCCTCCAGCTCAAGCGCGATCAGCGCCTCCCGCACGGTGGTACGCGACACCTTCAGCTGGGACGCGATGTCTCGCTCGGGTGGCAACCGCGAACCCGCGGCATAATTTCCTTCCACCAGAAGGTTGCGCAGCTGGTCCGCAACTTGCCGATAAACCCGTCGAACGCCAAGTGGTTGAAGTGCCATGGAAATGAAGGGGAAACGAAGCGATTGTCTCGGCCAAACCGGGGGAGCGGCTGGTCCAAAAAGCAGTTTACACCGACCACGGTAATACGTTTGACCGGATTCGACAACGCCTCCTAAACAGCCATTCCCCTGTCATTCTGGGCGCCTGGGGCAGCGGACGCGCCCGCGGGACAGAAGATCCGCCACGGGAAAAATGAGATCGGGCTACCGGTCCGGCGCCCGCTGGGTTAGACGAAAGTGACGGCAAGTCCGCGGTGCGCGTCGGTTGCGCGCGCGCCGAGCGAACGCAAATAGATTACGGAGGCCTTTATGTCCAAGCTGACGATTCGACATCTGGTGCTGGCGGCCGCGCCGCTGTTTGTCCTCGCTTGCGGAAACAGCAGTCCCCCTTCAAACAACGGCAGCGGCGGCATGTCGGGCGGCAGCGGCGGAACGTCGGGCGGCAGCGGCGGCGCCAGTGGAACCGGCGGCGCCGGTTCGGGCGGCGCGCCCGCCACCGGCGGCGCATCGGGGACCGGCGGCACCACGGTGGGCGGGACCGGCGGCGCCGACGCGGGCGTCACCGTTGACGGCGGCGTGGTGGCGTGCGCGACGGCCAGCGCGACTCTCCCGCTGATCTCCGATTTCGCCGGCGCCACCGCGGTCGCCGATCAAGCGGTCGGCGGCACCGACGTCTGGACCGCCTCGCCGGCCGGAATGGCCACGGTGACGATCACCGGCGGCGAGATGCACGTCGCCAGCACCGGCGGAAGCTATGCCAGCACGTCCACGTTGCTGTCGGGCACGCAGCCGTGCGTGAACGTCTCAGCGAAGTACACCGGCATCAGCTTCAAGATTCACTCCGCCACCGAAACGTCGCTGATCTTCGAGATCCTGACGCCGGAGACCAAGGCCGACTCGTCCGGCTTCCGCACGACGGTCACCATCACACCGACCGCGACCACCGTGATGGTCCCCTTCGCCAACCTGGTCAAGGCGCCGTTCGGCGTCGGGTTTACTTTGCCGGCCACGTACAAGCCGGCCGAACACGCCTACGCCATCGCCTTCGGCGTGATCGCCATGGCCGAGCACATGGACGTGTTCCTGGACGACGTGACTTTCTACTAAAGGCCCGATGACCGCGACGGGCCGGCGCTGACGCCACAGCGACGGCCGCCTCAGTACGCTTCGCAGATGTACGCGTTGGCGTCGGTGCAGGTCAGGTCGGCCCAGGTCGGGACTGCGTACCAGAACCCGCCGCAGTCCTCGTCACCGGTCTGGTTCGGCTCGGCGGCACCGGTGTCCCAATTGTTGTAAAGACCACCCACCGGCTTACCGCCCGCTGTGGCGCCCAGCCCCGACCAGAATGGCGTGTTGTCGATCCAGCGCCAGTCGCCCTCGGTGACCGCGTCGGTGGCGCCGATCCAGGTGGTGGGCATGGTTTCGGCTTGCTTGGTCGCGTAGGCCCAGGCGTTCTCGGCGTCGTTGTCTATCCGAATCAGCCGCATATTTTGCGCCACGCAGCTTGCCTCCGCGTCGGTGAACGCGTGGCCAACCTTGCAGAAACGATAGGCGTGTCCGCCGTAGAACTGGCAGTCGCAGTCCGCCGACGAGACACAGCCGAGCGGACGCACCATCGCCTGCGTCAGCGGCGCCGTCGGCGTGCAGCTGTTGGCGCCACCCGCGCAATAAAGCACCGATAGTTTGTGCCGATCGGTGGCGCTGCCGTATTGAAAGACGATCTCCAACGGGTACTGTCCGGCCGGCAGATTCACGCAGGCCTGGCCGGCGCCGGCCGTCGCCTGCACGCCGTTTTCCACCAGCCAGGTTCGTCCGGGGCTGGCGTTCAGGTAAACCTGTCCGCAGGAATCCGGCGCCGCCGCACCGGTGCTGCCGACGTCGACCTTGAAACAGTGCTGGCCCGCCACTTTCAGATCGATCACGCCACGATAGCGCACGCGAAACGATCCGCCGACGGTCGTTGACCAGTTCGGTTTGAAACCGTACGACGGGTCGTAATAGCGATCCTGATCGGTGTCGAAAGACCAGCCGGCGTACATCGACTTGGTCTCGGTGGGAGCGGCGAATCGCCCCGACATTGCGTTGTAGTCGGCAAGGTCGGCGCAAGTGCCGCTGCTGCCATTGGCCTTCACGGTGACGCTGAATCCGTTGAAGACGGTGCGATCGGTCCATGGATCGCCGTCGCCGTCCTCGGCGCAATCGGGCAGACCGTCACCGTCGGTGTCCAGCGTCGGGTTGGCCGCGGTGGCACAAGGATCGACGGCGTCCACGCCGGCGTCGCCACCCGCACCGTTGGCGTCAATCGGCGTTCCGCCCGCGCCGCCGGTTCCGACCGTCAGATCAGGCGCGACGTCGTCGGCGCCGCCGCCATCGTCAGGCGGCGCGAGGTCGCCGCCCGTACCAGAACCGCCGGCACCACCGGCCGCCAGATCGATCGCCGTGCCACTGTCGACCGCCGCGCCACTGGCTCCGCCGGTGCCAAAGTTGGGCGGCTGAAACTGTTCTGCGCCACAGCCGCTCAGAATTGACAGTCCGCTCAAAATGACTGTCAGCCGAACCGCACTGTTCATAGCGCCGCCCGAGTATAGGAGTCAGCGCAGGCGCCAGCAACGGCCAGCGACGGAACGTTCACTCGGGCCAACACCGACGGCTGTTGGACCGATTTACAAGATGCAGACCAGCCGCTGTCGCTGGGCGCCGTCGCTCACTTTGACGCGGACCGAAATAGCGTGTTTCGCAAAAGCTCGACGTTGGAGCAACGGCTGAGGCTGCCCATCGCCGCCACGATCCGCGGGGCGTTATCGATCATCTGGCGGGTCGGCATCGCGAAGCTGTCGGACAGGGCGCGCAGCTCGTTGAACCGATCGTTGAGACACGACATGCGAAGGTCCAGGACCTGTGACGACTGATCGCCGCGATAGTTGGTCGCCTCGCACGCGTCTTTGTAGGTGGTCAGCCAATCCGCGACATATTTATCAAGCATCTGAGACACTCTCGCGAAGCGACTGCGGCTGGTGGCGTCGGTCCACGCCCACGACGTCGAACGGCCGGTGCTGGTGGTGGTGGCAGCGTCCTGGCCGGCGGTCCGAAACCCGAACTCGATCGCCGCCCGCCTGGATCCGCTGCGCGCCGACAGCTCCCAGACGCCGTCGAAGCGATCAGTCGGCGCCGCGCACAGAACCTGCCGTTGAGATTCGCGAAAGGTGAGCCCGCCGATCGCCGCCAAAGCCAGCGCAGCCGCCACGGCCATCGCCATGACCAGACTGCGACGGCGCGGGTGCGAAAACTGGCCGAGCTCGGCCAGCAACTCGACCATCGATGGATAACGTTCGGCGGGCAATACCGACAAACCCCGGCGCAAGACCCGCCAGACCGCCAGCGGGATCCGGCTGCGCTGGGGCATCGGCTTGACCCGCCCGTCCAGAACATTTCCCGTCAGCTCGGTCATCGTCGCCCCGTCGAACGGCCGCTCACCGAAGATCGCTTCATAGAGCGCAACACAGAAGCTGAACTGATCGGTGCGCGCATCCGCCGCCTGGCCGACGAACTGCTCCGGCGCCATGTACGCCGGCGTTCCCAGCATCGCGCCGGTCTGGGTCAGCTTGTCCAGCGGGGCGCCGACGGCGGCGCCCGACGGATCAGCGTGGCTCCGCCGACCAAGCTCGAGAGTCGCGTCAAGCGCGACGGCCTCATCGACTCGCTGCGATTCGGTCAGCCCGATCTCTGGACGCGGCTCAAGCTCGCTTCCGAACACGTCAATGTGACGAACCAGACCGAAGTCCATGACGCGCACTTCCCCGTCCACGCGAATCATCACGTTGTCCGGTTTGAAATCGCGATGGACCAACTTCGCTTCATGCGCGTGCTGCAGACCGCGGCCGGCCGAAATGAAGGCGCGCAAGATCTCCCGCCAGTCTCTCTTCTGCGCGTGCAACCAGAAGTTAAGCGTCCCGCCTTCGATGAACTCCATAGCGATGAAAACGCTGTCCTCGAACGTGCCGACGTCATAGACAACGATCACGTTCGGATGCGACAGCTTGGCGATCGCCTGCGCTTCTCGCAGCAAGCGCGTCTTGCCGTCCAGGCCGCCCTGGCTGCCGCCACGCTTTACTCGCAGGAGCTTGATCGCCACCTTGCGATCAAGATCAGGATCGTACGCGCTGTAGACATCGCCCATCGCGCCGCGCCCGACCAGACCCAGGACCACATAGCGCCCGATGGTGACACCCCGGCGAATCTGCGTGCCGGTGTCCATCCCAGGTTGGCGTACCTGACCCTCGTTCATTGCCGGGGATCCATCGGCAGATCGCCGGATCGATTGAAGGTCGGTGATGGCGGGAAACGGGGCTACGCGCTGATGAGACGCAGGGCTGCGTTGCCGTTCTGGTTCGCCTGCGCCAGCACCGCGACGTTGGCCTGACCAAGAATCAGGTTCTTGGTCAGATCCGACTCGGTCTGCGCGATGTCAGCGTCGGAGATGCGGCTGTTGGCCGCCGCCAGGCTGATCGAGCGCTGCGACGCGCTGGCGATGGCCGACGACGCCTGGTCGGCCTGCGCCCCCAACGTCGAGCGGGTCGAGGAGATCACGCTCAACGCGCCGTCGATGCCGGCCAGGGCGCTCTGAGCGCCGTTCTGGGTCGAGAGGTCCAGGCTGTTCAAGCCGAGGGCGCTGACCGTGACGTCGGTTTGCGAGATGTTGATCTGGCTCTTCGATGGATCGCCGTCGGTGCCGACCTGAAAGCCCAGGTTGCCGCTGCCGTTCAACAACGCGGTGCCGTTGTACTCGGTGGAGTTGGCGATGCGATCCAGCTCGGCCTTCAGGCCATTCGCCTGCTGCTGCAGATCATTTCGATCGCCGTCGTTCAGGGCGCCGTCGCCCGACTCGACCGCCAGCTGGCGCAGCTGCCCGAGAATGTCGCCCGCCTGGCCCAGCGCTGAATCGGCGGTGTCCGCCACGCTCAACGCGTCGCCGCCGTTGCTGATCGCCTGGTTGTTGCTGGTCAGCTGCGAAATCAGATCGACGCCGATGGCCAGCGCCGCCGCGTCGTCCTGCGCGCTGTTGACGCGCTTGCCGGAGGACAGTTGCCCGAAAAGCTTCTGGGTCTGGTTGCCGTTGGCGTTCAACGACTGCTGGGCCCACAGCGAGCTAACGTTGGTCTTGATGGAGAATGACATCGAGACGGTCCTTCCTCGGGCATACGGGCCCGTCTCAGCTTGCCATCGTCACTTCGGAAGAGAATCTTAAGGGCAAAGACATTTATTTTTTCCACCATGCGGGAACCAGGAAGCGTAAAGCCGCATGAAATGCGCTCAGCGCCGTGTAGGATGGCGGCGCCAAGCGCGAGCCACCCTTGATCTAAAGAGTTTGGCCGATCCCACTAAACCCCGAGAGGTTCTCCTATGAATAGCCTGGCCCCGACGTCGCTCCGATCATTGTCGTTCGTTGGTCTCTGCTTGCTGTTTGTCGCCTGCTCATCGTCCAGCCCGGGCGGCGGCTCGGGCAGTGGCGGCACCAGCGGCGGCGGTTCCGGCGGAGCCACCGCCGCAGGCAGTGGCGGCGCGTCCGCCTCGGGTGGGACCACCGGCAACGATGACGCGGGCAGCGGCAGCGGCGGCACGGTCGCCGGCACGGGGGGAACGTCTCCAGGCACCGGCGGCGCCAGCGCTGGCACCGGCGGCACGATGGCCACCGATGGCGGCGGCACCGACGCACCGACCGGCGCCGACCTGGCGCCTCCCGGATTGACCGGCACGCAGATGGATCCCGGCACCACCGGCGACGGCACCATCTCCCAGCCCGGCCCGTATACGAACGCGCCCGAGACCAAGATGCGCGTCGCCGGCGCGCCGACAGGCATGCAGACGGCGAACGCCTATTACGCCTCGAAGACCGTCTACCCCGATCGCAAGTTCCGCTATTCGATCTACGTGCCAGCGCAATACCAGAAGGGCAAGCGCGCCGCGCTGATGGTCTTCCAGGACGCGCGCCACTATGACGGCACGCCCACCGACTATCTTTTCAACGTCGCCATCACCTTCGACAACTTGATCTACAAGGGCGACATGCCGGTCACCATCGCCGTGATGATCGATCCGGGAACGCCCAGCGGCGACTATCGACCGAACACCACCGACAACGCCGACTACCGCAGCCCCGAATACGATTCGTCCAGCCCGAACTACGCCAAGTTCTTGATCGACGAATTCCTGGCCGACGTGGTGCTGCCGAACTACGACATCGTGCAAGATCCCGACGGGTGGGCGGTGGCCGGGCACAGCTCGGGCGGCAGCGCGGCCTTCGCGGTGGCCTGGAACCGCACCGAGAAAGTTCACAAGGTGCTGACCGCCGATGCCAGCTTCAACCTGATCGCCGACGCCTTCCCCGGTCAGGTCACCAGCACCACGCCGGCCAAACCGATCCGCACGTATCTCAACAGCGGCACCATGGACATGCCGGGCTGGATGGCCGCGAACATCGGCATGGCCAACGCCCTCATCGCCAAGAAGTACCACACGCGTTTCGACAGCGGCGTCGGCACCCACGACCCGCCCACCGGCGCGCTGGCCGCTTTCTCCGATTCGCTGCGCTGGCTGTGGCGGGGATACAAGCTGCCCTGGTATCCGTAGGCGGCGGCGCCACTGACGGGCGGTGCGCCGCTCGTCAGTGGGTGTGCTTCAGGTTGGCGCGATACTGACCGTCGCCGTTGACGTCGAGAAAGATCGGATTGGTCAAGGCGAACGGGTACGCCGTGAAGGTCTTGCCGTCTCCGACCACCGGCCACAACGACTTTTCACCGTCGACGCGCACCACCAGGTAACTGTCCTCGGTGGCGGTGACGTCGAAGCCGTCGTGAAAACGAACCACCGCCGTCGACGGCGGCACCGCCCAGCGCTTGGCCTCGTGGCCGTTCAGGTACAGCGTCACGCGTTCCACCGACACCCAGGGCGCGGCGTCGACCTCGATGTCGGCGCGCGCCTTCCCGTCGCGGGCCGGCGCCAGATCGCCGATCCCGACGCCGCCGACCTGAAAGTGCACGAAGGGCCCGGTGGTGAAGAACGCGTGGTGGCCTTTGACCGCCTGGGCGACCGCGCGCGCGTCGATCCATTGCGGGCGGTCGTCCAGCACGCGCACGTAATTGCGCGGATAGCCGCCGATGTTGAACGTCAGGTGGTGCGTGTCCGAGTTGCCCGTCGCCGTCACCATGTGCCCGTGATCCAGCAGCGAGAACCAATCATCGATCACCCGATCCACGCTGCGCCGAACCGGGTCCTGATAACCGTTCATCACCTCGAGCGCGTCGAAGTCCCAGGAAAACCCGGGGCGATCGGCGCGGTCGCTGCGGGCGTCAAACTTGCCGAGATCGAAATATCCGATCTCGTTGTCGATGCGCGGGTGGTGAACGTCGATGATGGCGTTGGGCGCGTTGGTGCGGACGTCCTTGAAGAAATCGTCCGGGCGGCGGCCGTGCACCAGGACCGCGCCCTGCCCTGGCCGCTCAAGGTCGGGCGGCAACGGGAAGGCGCCGAAGTGTCCCCAGGTGGCGGTGGTCAGCTCGTCGCCGACAGCGCTGGTGATGTAACGGCCGGCGTTCAGGGCGCGGATGAACGGATCATAGTCGGACACCACGTTGTGATCGGTGGAGACGATCATCTGCACGTCGTCGGCCACGAACTCGTAGATGCGATCCTGCATCGGCACGTGCGAATCGGGCGAACGGGCGGCGTGCACGTGAAAGTCGGCCGACAACCAGCGCGGCGTTTCGACCACGTGGGCGATGCGCGTGGCGACGTGCGCGCCCTGCACGCCGATGCGCACCCGCCGCACGGTTTGAATGTCCCACTCGGGCCCGTGGCTGACGGTGACGTCGTAGGTGCCGAAGGGAACATGGGCGGCGCCGATCCCGGTCAGCGACATGATGCGGTTGTAGGCGACCACGGCGTCGGCCTCTTCGCGGCCGATGTCATTGCGGGTGAACTCCGGATCGCCGGTGCCGTCCACGCCGATCAACGTCAGCTTGCACGGCACCGGATCGCCGCTCTTGGCGTCGCGGATGTCGAACGACAGCACGCCCTCCGGACGCAACTGCGTGCGGGTCGGCGGGCGCGGCGGGGCGACCGCCGACGCCGCCCCGCGCATTCGACCGAGCCCGACCGCCGCGCCCAGCAGCGCGCAGGCCAACACCAGAAGCGCGGAACGACGACCTTGCCAC
>DASXQB010000304.1:0-14088 GCA_036493295.1 Polyangia bacterium
TCAGGACGCCGATCTGCTCGAGGAAGTCGTTCATGTCGAACTTCCCCTTCAGCATGCGGACGGCGTCTTGCTCGGCTTTCTCCTCGTCGACGACCTCTTCGAACTGCTGGATGAGGCCCACGACGTCGCCGCGGCCCAGGATGCGGCTGGCCATGCCGTCGGGGCGGAACTCTTCCAGGCGCTCCGACGATTCGCCCATGCCGACGAACTTGATCGGCTTGCCGGTGACGGCCTTGACCGACAGCGCGGCGCCGCCGCGGGCGTCGCCGTCCAGTTTGGTCAGGATGACGCCGTCGAGATCCAGCCGATCGTTGAACGCCTTTGCCGTGCCGACGGCGTCCTGACCGATCATGGCGTCAACGATCAGCAGGATGTTCGCCGGGCGGGCGCGTCGGTTGATCTCTTCCAGCTCGTGCATCAGCGGCTCGTCGATGGCCAGACGGCCGGCGGTGTCGAAGAGGATGACGTCGCGTCCGGTCTCGGCCGCCACCCGCACCGCTTTTTCGCAGATATCCGGCGGCGATCCACCCGGTTCGGCGTAGACCGGGATGTCGAGGCGGCTGCCGATCACCTTCAGCTGCTCGATGGCGGCCGGGCGATAAACGTCGGCGGCGACCAGCAGCGGGCGCTTGTGCTTCTTCTCGAGAAACAGGGCCAGCTTGCCGATGGTGGTGGTCTTGCCGGAGCCCTGCAGGCCGACCAGCATGATGCCGGTGGGGCCTTTCTTGGCGAACTTGATGCTGTTGTCGACGGGGCCCATCAGATCGACCAGCTCGTCGTGGCACAGCTTGACGAAGTGATCTTCGGGGGTGACGCGCTTGACCCGTTCGTTCGACGACGCCTTGACCTTGACGATGACGCCGACGGCCTTCTCGCGCACCCGCTTGCAGAAGTCCTGGACCACGTCGAAGCCGACGTCCGCTTCCAGCAGCGCGGTGCGCACCTCTTTCAGCGCGTCGTCGACGGTCGCTTCGTCCAGCTCCGCCATGCCCTGGAATTTTTGCTTGGCGGTGCGGAAGCCCTTGGTCAGCGTTTCGAACATTGCGCGCGGAATCTAGCCTTTCCGTCGCCCGCGGGCCAGGGGCCAGCGCCGAGCGATCGCGGGTGCGGCGCCTGGTCAGGCCTTGGGCGGATCGCCGGGACGGCTGGAGCGGGTGTCGGCGGCGGCGGGCATGGCAGCGGCGGAGCGGCGTTTGCCGCGATTTTCCAGCCACCATGACTCCCAGCGGGCGCGCGCCTCTTGCCGTTCGCGCTTGGGCAGATCGAAGTGGTAGCCGAAGTATTCGCCGGTGAGCTGGCGCAGATCCTCCGACGCGGAGAAGCGGATCTCCGATGTTTTGTGGGACAGACCGGCGAACAGCCATTCGATGCGTTCGTCGTCCTGGTGGCCGTTCCACCAGATCCGCCAGCGCCGCACGCCATAGCCGTAGTCTTGCTTGGCGATCTCGACCAGCGCGGTGTGGACCGCCTTGGCCAGTGCCGCGTCGGGCTCGCCCAGGCGCCCGAGCAACGCCGGCACGGCGGTCGGATCGCGCAGCTCGCCCAGCGCGGTCACTGCCGGGATGGCGTTGTCGCCGGGGGCGTTGACGACGTCATCGCGCAGCCGCGCGGTCAGGGCCGCCACGCGCGGGTGCCCGAGGTGCGGGCGCAGCGCGCGCAGGGCCGCGGTCTGACTTTCGCCCGCGCCGGTTTCCGCGGCTTCCAACGTTTCCTCGTCGGGTAGCGCGGTCGGCGCGTTCGGATCGACGGCCACCACGGCGACGCGGCCGGTTCGCCGCGGCGGCGGCGCCGGCGGCGGCTCGACGGGCGGCGCCGGGCTCGGGCCGACCAGTGCCCCCGGTCGCGCCGCCACGCTGCCCGCTGACAGCGAGAACTCGCCATAGTCGTCCTCGCTACCGCCCGGCGAATCCTGGATCGCCTGCGCTTGCTCCATCACCTGTTGCAGCGGCGCCAATCCCTCGACGGTGGCGGCGGGATCATCCGGCGGCGCGAGCGTCGGTGCCGCCGCCGCTGTTCGCTTGGCGCGCGTTTGCCGAGGTGTATTTTCGGTCGAACGGGGCGAGTGGCGTTTGCTGGCGCCGCGCGGCTCCGGCTCCGAAGCAGGCGGCTCGACCGCGGGTGGTGTCGCGGGCGGCGTCGCAGCGGCGGGCGACGCCACCGTCACCGTCACCACCATCGGCGAGCGCGGCAAGGGCAGCGGCGCCGGCGTCTGCGCCAGCACCCAGCGCCGCGCCACCTGCGAGCCCACCAACCGCGCCAGCAGACGCAAGAACCGCGGCGGCATCGGGGTGCCGAAGACCATCTGCGCTGCGACGTGCACCCGCACCTCCGGCGCGATGTAAAGGTCGACGTCCAGGCCGTGCGACTCGGCCCAGCGGCGCAGCGGTTCAGCCTCGACCGGATCCGCGCACAACACTGCCACCCGATCGCCGTGCCGGGCGACCGGCACGGCCAATCCGTCAGCCGCCTGCCGCGGGCCCAGCGTCTCGGCCACCGTCCGATCCACGTCGTCCATCAGCGCTGCCGGCGGCACCGGCAACCCGGTGGACGTGGCCAGCGATCCCCACACCGTCGATTCGTCGACCACGCCCATCTCCAGCAGCGCCGTGTCCAGGCCGCCGCCGTACACCGTCTGCCGCCCGGCCGCGCTGCGAACGATCTCCTCCGACAGCACCCCGTCGCGCACCAGACAGTGTCCCAGGCCCGCCGACATGACCGAGCATCGTAGCCGCAGCCGCCCCCGCCGCCAATCGCGCAGCGCTCCGCGCGCGGCTCAGCGGTCGTCGACTATCACGTAGGTGCCGGCCAGGTGATCGTGCAAAGCGCGGTGCTCGCGATCGAACAGTGCCCACAACCAGCCCAGGCCAGCGGGCAACACGCTGATCACCATGCCGGCCAGCCGCACCATCCCCCTCGTGGCTCCGGGCGCGCGCGCCCGGCCCGAGATCAACCGAATCCCCACCAGGCGCATCCCCAGCGTCTGGCCGGCGATGCCGGCGAAGTACAGCTGATAAAGAATGGTGATCCCGACGAACAGACCGACCGCACCCACCGCCATCGGGTTGCGATCCAGGATGCCGGCCACCAGCAGATCGGGGCCGACCTCGCGCAGGCCGGGCATCGGCACCTTCAGCGCGAACGCCGCCACCAGGGTCACGCCGGCCGTACACGCCAGCAGCACGGCCGCGTCCACGATCACCGCCGCGCAGCGACGGGGAAAGCCCGTCACGCGCACCCGGATCACCCGCTCCTCCGTGGGCCGGGTGGTCGGGTTCTTGGCGGGCGAAGAAGCGCTGGGCATGGAAGCGGCGAACGCGGTCACAGAGCCATTGTGCGAATGAGCCTGGCGATCAGCAAGTTTCCGCATGACAGCGTCTAGTCCAGCCCACCGGCGGCGAACTGTAGCAGGGCCACGGCCACCACGGCGGCGGTTTCCACGCGCAAGATGCGGCGGCCCAACCCGACCGCAACGAACCCCGCCGCTTCGGCCAGGGCGATCTCGGCGGCCGAAAATCCACCTTCCGGGCCGACCAGCAACGTCGCCGGTCGCGGCGCCGCCGGCAGCGCGGTGCGCAGCGGCTTTCCCGTCGACGCTTCCCACAAGACCAAGCGCAGATCGCCGGCATCGACCGCAGCCACCGCCGCCGCCAGCGGCACGGGCGCGTCGATCGCCGGCACGTCGGCGCGTCCGCATTGGCGGGCGGCTTCGCGGGCGATGCGCTGCCAGCGCTGCTGGCGCGCGGCCGCCTGCGCCGGCGGGGCGACGGTTCGTCCGGTCAGCACCGGAACCACCCGCGCCACGCCCAGCTCGCAGGTTTTCTGGATGATCCAATCCATCTTCTCGCCACGGGCCAGCGCCTGCAGCAACGTGATCCGCACCGACGGGGCAACGGCGCTGGCGCGGCGGTCGCCCAGGCGCAGTTCGGTGGTCTTGGCGTCGGTGCTGGTCACCTGGGCGTCGATCTCGGTGCCTTGCCCATCGAAGACGATCACCTGATCGCCGGCCCGGGCCCGCAGCACACGCGACAGATGATGGTGCGCCTCACCGTCGAGCACGACGCGCGCGCCGCCCAGTTTTTCGGGCGCGACGAAGACCCGATGCACGTCAGTCCGCCCAGGAAAAGCGCAGGCCGACCCATTCGTCGTCCTGGTGCTGGCCGTCCAGCCGAAAGCCAACCTGCTGGTAACGCTCGATCACCGTCGGCCCGTCGCTGAGCAACAGCCCCGACAAGACCAGCACCGCGCCCGGGGCCAGCGCCGCCGGCAGGTCCGCTGCCAACTCCAGCAGCACGTTGGCCTGGATGTTCGCCAGCAGCACATCGTACGGTCCGCGCGCGTCGGCCAGCGTGCCGGTCCAAGCCTGGACGGTGGTGACGCGGTTGCGTTCCAGATTCTCCTGCGTGCAGGCGGTCGCTTCCGGATCGACGTCGATGGCGTGCCCGATCGCCGACGGCCACAGCCGGGCCGCCGCGATGGCCAGGATCCCGGAGCCGCAGCCGAGATCCAAAAATCGCTGCACCGGTTTCTTTTCGATCGCCTCGATCAAGGTGATCACCAGGCGCGTCGATGCGTGCCCGCCGGTGCCGAAGGCGCGACCGGGATCGAGATCGATCACCCGATCGCCGTCGCGGACCGAACCGGGATCCCAGCTCGGCCGCACGATGAAGGTCTCGCCGACGCGGGTGGCGCGAAAGTATTGCTTCCAGACGTCGCGCCATTCGTCTTCGTGCGCGGCGCGCTGGCGGATCACCATCGGATCGACGGTCAGGCCGGCCTGGCGGGCTTGATCGCAGGTGGCGTTGACCTCGGCCAGCAGCGCTTCGACGTCGGCGGGCGGGCACAGGGCCACCAGCACCGCGCGATCAACCGCGGCCTTGATCAGCGTGCCTTGATCGCGGATCTCCACGCCGCCGCAGAGCTCGCTGATGGTCGCCGCCAAGAGCTCCGACGCCGCGGCGGGGACGTCGATCTGCACCTCGGCCCAGTTGGGGTCGGCGCCGCTCACGCCGCGGGATCCAGCGCCTGCCGCAGATCCGCTTCCAGATCGGCGACGTCTTCGATCCCCACCGACAAACGCAAGAGGCCCTCGCCGATCCCCATCGCCTCGCGCTGCGGGCGCGGGATGGCCTTGTGCGAGAACGACGCCGGGTGCGTCAGCAGCGACGCCACCTCGCCCAGGCTGGCGGCGCGCCCGATGATGCGCACGCGATCGTACGCTCGCCGCGCCGCCACGCCGTCGCCGAGATCGAACGACACCATCGCCCCCGGTGCGGCGAGCGTGCGTGTCGCGATCGCGCGATCAGGGTGATCGCCGCGCCCGGGAAAATGCACCCGGCGCACGGCGGGCAGCGACGCCAGCACGTCGGCCAGGCGCGTGGCGTTTTGACAGTGGCGTTCCATTCGCAAAGGCAGCGTGCGCACGCCGCGCAGACACAGCCAGGCCGCGAACGGATCCATCACGCCGCCCAGCAAGCGGCTGTAAGGTTCGATCTGCCCGATGATCGCCGCGCTGCCGGCGGCGGCGCCGCCGATCAGATCGCCGTGGCCGCCGATATACTTCGACACGCTGTGGACGACCACCGTCGCCCCTTGTCCCAGCGGCTGCGACAGACACGGCGACGTGAAGGTCGCGTCGACGATGAGGGCGATGCCGCGCTCGCGGGCCAGCGCGCCGAGCGCCGGAATGTCCGCCACGCGCAACAGCGGGTTGGACAGCGTCTCGACCAGCAAGGCCCGCGTGCGCGGGCCGATGGCAGCGCGCACGGCGCCGAGATCCCACGCCGGCACGAAGCGCGTGCTGACGCCGTGGCGCGGGCCGAGATCGCGCAGCAACTCAATCGACCCGCCGTAAAGTCCGTCCGAGGCCAGCACCTCGCCGTCTCCAGCCAGGGCGAATACCGTCGAGGCGATGGCCGCCATTCCCGAAGCGAAGACCAACCCCGCCTCGGCGCCTTCCAGCGCGGCGATGGCGCCGGCCAGCGCTTGAGTGGTCGGGTTTCCTTGGCGGCTATAAAGAAACCCGCCGCCCCCCGCCGCGGTGTCCGCCGCCGCCGCATCCGGGTAAGCGTAGTTCGTCGTCTGATACAGCGGCGGATTGTGGGCGCTCTCACCCGCCGGCCCGAGCACCGCCGCCTCCCGCGCGATCTGCACCGCCTGCGTGCCGATCCCTCGTTTCATCGTCTCAGCCTCAAAGCGATCCCAAGATACATCCGATCGGATCGAAGGCGGGCTCTGCCCGCCGAAGACACCACGTGCCGAAAAAGATCCGCCCCCGGCTCTCGTCGCATCGGGGGTGGGCCCGTGGGAGGGGCCAGCAGGCCCCTCCCGCGCGCCTTAGCGGATCACGCGGCGCTTGGCTTCACGACGGCGACGCTTGCGCGCCTCGCGCATCTTGCGCTTGCGCTTGACCGACGGCTTCTCGTAGTAACGGCGGCGTTTGATCTCTTGCAGGATGCCTTCCTTGGACATCTTCTGTTTCAAAATCTTCAGGGCCTTGTCTACAGAATCGCGGACTTCAACTTCAAGCGGTCGACCGAGCAGTGTCTCCAAGCGATCTCCTTCCGAAAGAACGGGGAATTGAGCACAGGTGCGACGCCATCGTCAAGCGGCCGCAGCGCGTGAGCGGACAGCGAATTCAGCAAGAAGCGTAACAAACTCTGCGCGGGCGGGCTTATCTTTACAGCGGGTTGCCGTTCGCGGTATGTAGAACCATGTAGGGTGGCGGGCGGTAACGGCGCGATCATTAAGTAGTTTTGCCGGGTGTTACGCGCAAAAAGGAGCCAGCAGAATGGGAATGGGCGCGAAGGTCTTCACCGCAACGAAGGCCAAAGACCGTGAGGAGCTAGGTGAGGTTCTGACGAGGTGGATTCGCGACAATCCGAACGCGCGCATCTTGGACAAGATCGTGACCCAAAGTTCGGACAGTGAATTCCACTGCCTGACGATTACGATTTTCTACGAGCGGGAATCTCAGTAGCCTTAGGCACGATGCGTTTCGGCTTTCTGCTCAAGCGCGGCAAGCCGGAAGCGCGAGCGATCGCCGCAGACCTCGGCCGCGTGCTGCGCGAACGTGGTTGCGACCTTGTGGTGGTGGAAGAGGACGCGCCGGCATTACCCGACGCGCGCGTCGTTACGGCCGAGGCATTGGGCGCGTCGATAGACGCGCTGGCGGTGCTGGGAGGCGACGGCACGTTGCTCTACGCCGCCGGGTTGGTGGCCGACCACGGCGTTCCGCTGTTCGGCGTGAACCTGGGCAGCCTGGGATTCATGACCCACTACAGTCGGGCCGACGCGGTGGCCGCCATTCAAGACGCCTGCGCCGGTCGGTTGCCAGTCGACGAACGCATGCGGCTGCGCGTGACCATCCACGGCGGCGCGGGCGAAGGCGAATCGCGCAGTGTGGTCAACGACGCAGTCATCTCGCAGGCGGCGGCCCGTCTGTTGGATCTCGACGCGCGTCTCGATGGGGCGCCGATCGGCATCTACAAGGCCGATGGTCTGATCGTGTCGACGCCCACCGGATCGACGGCGTACACGCTGGCGGCGGGCGGGCCAATTCTGGCGCCCGATCTCGAAGCGATGGTGCTGACGCCGATCTGTCCGCACACGCTGACCAACCGGCCGCTGGTGGTGCGCGCCGATTCGTCGGTCACCGTCACCAACGTTTCGGAAGGGCCGGTGCGCCTGACCGTCGACGGGCAGTGGGACCGCGCGCTGCCGATGGGTGGCTGGATCGACGTGCGCAAGACTGAACGGCCGCTGCGGTTGTTTCGCGCGCCGACGTCGTTCTTCGGAATTTTGCGCCAGAAGCTGTCGTGGGGCGAACGGCGCGGCGAGCGGCCAGCCTAGCGCGGCGCCGGCGCAACCGACGGCGGCGACATCCGATGAACACGGGGGGAGACTGAACGTGCTGACGCTGCTTCGGATCGCTGGCTTTGCGCTGATCGACGAGCTGGAATTGCCGCTCGGCCCCGGGCTGACCGTCATCACCGGCGAGACCGGCGCCGGCAAGAGCATCATCGTCGAAGCGCTGGGTTTGCTGCGCGGGGCGCGGGCGAGCGCCGACCTGATTCGCACCGGCGCCGACGAGGCGCGGGTCGAGGCGATCATCGAGCTGCCACCGCAGTCGGAGGTGCGCGGGCGCCTGGAAGCCGAGGGCCGTGACGCCGAAGAAGGCCTGGTGGTGCGACGCAGTTTGAATCGCTCCGGCCGCGGGCGCGTGCACCTGGGCGGCAGCTTGGCCACCGCGGCGGACCTGTCGTCGACGGTGGCGCGGCTGATCGACATTTCATCGCAGCACGATCAACAGTCGCTGACCGATCCGGAAAGCCAGCTGGCCATCCTGGACGCCTTCGCCGAGAACGAGTCGTTACGCGCCGAGATGGTGGCGGCGCACCGGGCGCTGGCCGACGCCACGCTGGCGCTGGAAGCCTTCGATGCCGACGCGCGCACCCGCACCCAGCGCGAGGATCTCTTGAAGTTCCAGCTTTCGGAGCTGGAAGCGGCGCGCCCGGAACTGGGCGAGGACGATGCCTTGCGGGCCGAGCGCGAGCGGCTGCGCGGCGCGGAGAAATTCTTCGCGGCGGCCTCGCGCGGCGAAGAGATCTTGTACGCGCAAGAAGCGGCGGTGACCGGCCAGATCGCGGCGGTGGCGCGCGAGCTGCAGCCGCTGGCGGCGCTGGATCCGGCGCTGGCCCCACTGGTGGAACGCCTGCAGACCGCGCAGGCGACGGTCGAGGACGTGGCGCGCGATCTCGGTCGATACGCGGCGGGAATTCGCTCCGATCCGGCCCGGCTGACGGAAGTCGAAGAGCGGCTGTATTTGCTGGGGCGCCTGGGCCGCAAGCATGGCGGGTCGCTGGCCAGCGTGATCGAACGCTGGCAGTCAATGACCACCGAACTCGGCGAGATTGGATCCTTCGAAGAAGGTTTGACCCAACGGCGCGAGGCGCTGGCGCGTACCGAGGCAGTGGCGCGCGCGGCGGCGGCGGCGCTGACGGCGTCGCGCCAGAAGGCGGCGGGCGGCCTGGAAAAGAAGGTCAACGCCACTTTGCGCGAGCTGGCCTTGGGCGGGACGCGCCTGCCGGTGCTGATCGAGACGCGCTCCGAGATTGGCCCGTCGGGCGCCGACAAGGTGCAGTTCCTGTTTGCGCCCAATCCCGGCGATCCGCCGCGGCCGCTGGCCAAGATCGCGTCAGGCGGCGAGCTGTCGCGGGTGATGCTGGCGGTGAAACAGGCGCTGGCGAAGACCGATCAGGTGCTGACGTACATCTTCGACGAGGTCGACGCCGGCGTGGGCGGCGGAGCTGCCGACACCATCGGACGCAAGCTGCAAAAGATCGCCGAGGACCGGCAGGTCGTGGTGATCACCCACCTGGCGCAGATCGCCGCCTGCGCCGATGCGCACGTTCGGGTGACGAAGACGGCGGCACAAGGCCGCACGCGGGTGCACATCGAAGCCATCACCGGCAAGGAGCGCACCGGAGAGATCGCTCGCATGCTGGGCGGCGCCACGCCGTCGGCAGAGGCAACCGCTCACGCCAACCAGATGCTGCGCCGGGCGCGGCCGTGAGCGGACCGGGCGCGCGCAAAACGTCCGGGCGCGGCGGCGGCGCGTGAAGGGCGACCGACCCGACGACGAGCATCCAGGACCGGCGCCGAAATCCGTGCGTGCGCTTGCTGAACAGACCAGCGACGAAATTGACCCCTCAGAAACGCCATGCTACCTGGAGGGTGAGGACGCGCCGCCGACTTCGGCGGAATCCCCCGGAGATCTGGCAGAATTGGCACGCAGAAGAGGCAAACGGCGCTCGGTCGAGATCCGCAACTCGCTGCGCCTGGGCGCGCTGTTGCTGGCCCTGGTGGGCGTCAACGTCTACGTATTCTTTTTTAACCGCCACACCGCCCCGCGCGATGTCCTGAACCTGCAGTCCACCTCCAAGACGATGGAGATGGAAAAACGGAACATCGTGAAGAAGGACGCCGAAAGCGCCCGGGGCAAGCTGCGCCAGCCGACCCAGGCCGAACGCGCGACGACGCCAGCGCTGCCGTCACCTGCGCCCAACGCGACGGTCGCGCCCGCCCCGACGGCCGCGACCGCCGTGGCGTCAAACACACCGGCGCCGCCCAAGCCGCTGTACGAGATCCCGTTCGCGCCCCCTGACGACAACCTCCCGCCCGTCGACGAAGCGCCCGCCGGTCCGGTCGAAAAGACCATCGGCAACACGGACACTCTGGGCGGGTTGCTGGCGCGCGAGGGCTTCGGCGCCCAAGGCGGCAAGGTGGTGGCGGCCGTGAGCCGCCTGGTGGATCCCAAGCTGATTCGCGGCGGCCAGCACTATCTGGTACGCACCGACGAGGCGGGCGCCCCGGAAGCGTTCGAGTACCACCCGACTGCAGTCTCGCGTTACCTGATCGAAAAGCAGTCCGACGGTTCCTGGAAGGGTCGCAAGGTCGAGCAGCCGGTGAACACCCGCACCGTCGAGGCGGCGGGGGTGGTCGAATCGTCGCTGTACGAATCGGTGCAGAAATCGGGTGAGGCCACCTCGCTGGTCAGCCTGATGGTCGAACTGTTCGCCTGGGACGTGAACTTCTATGTCGACACCCACCCGGGCGATCACTGGAAGGTGATCGTCGAGAAGCAGTATCTGGGCGGGCAGTTCTACAAATACGGAGCGCTGCTGGCGGCGGAGTACGGCGGGAAGGTGGGCACCTTCCGCGCGTTCTACTGGAAGCCCCCGTCGTCAAAGACACCCGGCAAGTACTATGACGAGCACGGTCAGGCCATCACCAAGACCATGCTGAAGACGCCGCTGCGGTACGTGCGCATCAGCAGCAAGTTCGACCGCAAGCGCTTCCATCCGATCCTGCACGTCGAGAAAGCCCACCTGGGCATCGACTACGCGGCGCCGGTGGGGACGCCGGTGTGGGCGTCGGCGTCGGGCCGGGTGGTCGAAGCGCAGATGAAGCGTGGGTCGGGCAACACGGTGGTCATCAACCACGCGAACGGCCTGGCCACGCGGTATTACCATTTGTCCCGGTTCGCGCCCGGCCTGCGCGCCGGGCAGATGGTCCGCCAAAAAGACGTGATCGGCTTTGTCGGCACCACCGGTCTGTCGACGGGGCCGCACCTGCACTTCAGCCTGACCAAGAACGGCGCCTTCGTCGATCCCAGCAAGATGCAGGTGACGCGCGATCCGTCGGTGCCAGAGCGGGCGGCGTTTCTGGAAGCCATTCGTCCCCGGGTGGCGGCGCTGAAACTGCTGCAGCCGGCGGCCATCGCCCGCGCCGAGTGACGGCAGTCGCCGCGCGGGTCCACGGCGCGGCAGCGGGATCATTTTCGCCTGCTATACTGCCGTTCGCATGCTTCGCGTTGTGCTTGGGTTGCTGAAGGGCGGGCTGATCGGCGCAGCGATCGGCTTCGGCGCTTTTCGGCTGGGGATCGCCGGCGGCGTGTTGGCCTTTGTCGTCTACGGTGTGATCGGTGCGCTGGTCGGTCTGCTGGTCGGGCGGCCGCCCTGGAAGCAAGAGACCTTCTGGACGTCGATCATCAAGGGCATCTTCGGCTTGCTGGTGGCCATCGGCCTTTACTGGGGTGCGCACAAGCTGCTTGGCAGCATGCATCTGGCGTTCGCCACCGGGCTGGGTGCGCCGGACCTTCCGTTCGTTGATGTACCGTTTCTGCTCGGTCCGGCGATCGGCGCGCTCTACGGCATCTTCGTCGAGGTCGACGACGCCAGCGGCAAGGCGGAAGCCTCGGCCGGCGGCGGCACCAGCGGTTCGCCGCGCCGCTGATCGATCAATCGATCACCCGGCAGCCGTCAGGCGCTTTTCGGATCTTCGGGTTGATCGAACGCGCCCAGCTCGCGCAGGACGTCTTCGTCTTGCTGGGCTTCCTCGGTGGCGGGGGCGGCTTGCGCGGCGGCCTGGGCGCGGGCCTGGCGATTTTCCACGAAGCGCCGCTTCATGAAGATGATCGATTCGGTGATGCCAAGGATGATGTAGGCCATGATCATCACCAGAAAGATCAGCGCCTTGGTCACGCCGTTCATCGCCACCAGCGCCGCGCAGCCCAGCGCCAGCAGCAAAAGTCCCACCGTTTTGCGGTTGAAACGCACGTCCTTGAACGACCGGAAGCGAATGCGCGAGACCATGAAATACGACAGCACCAGCACCACGCCGGCGACGAAGCTTTCGCTCAGCACCCGGTACGGCAGCGAGTGCGTGGCCAGCACCATCAGGACCAGCACGCTGGCGGCGGCGGGAATGGACAGGCCCAAGGTGTATTTGCCGGGATCGTGGTGGCCGGCCTCTTCCTCGCGCCGCGACAGGACGTTGAAGCGGGCCAGGCGCATGGCGCCCGCGCAGACGTAGAGGCCGGCGATGAAGATGCCGCCACGGCCAAAGCTGGTCAGGCCCCACTTGTAGACCAGCATCCCCGGCGCCGCGCCGAAGGTGATGACGTCGGCCAATGAATCCAGCTCGCGCCCGAGATCGGTCTGGGTGCGGGTCAGGCGGGCGACGCGGCCGTCGGCGGTGTCAAAGAAAAAACCGAAGCAGATGGCCAGCGCGGCCTGGTACAAATCGGCTCCGCCTTGCCCCGACGCCGACAGCGAGATGGAGATGAACCCGCAGAAGACACTGGAGAGCGTGAACAGATTCGGAAGAATGTAGTAGGTCTTCCGGAAGTCCACGGGCCGAAGATACCATGGCGAAAGGTCACCGTTGATCCGAGCAATCTGCAACGTTTTGTTTTTCGTGATTGTCACAATCGTGCTGGCCACGATGGCGATCGCCAGCGGTCTATTTGATCGCAGCGGCGACACCGTTTTGCACCTGGCGAAGTTCTGGTCGCGGCTGGTGCTGGGTGTCGCCGGGGTGAAGGTGGTGGTGCACCAGCGGGTGCCGCTGGAGGGCAAACGGCCGTACATCTTCATGGCCAATCACCTGAGCGCCGCCGACATCTGGTCGCTGTACGTGGCCATCCCGATCCCGGTGCGAATGATCGCCAAGAAACAACTGAGCAAGCTGCCGATGGTCGGTTGGGCGATGAGCGTCGGCAAGTTCATCTTCATCGACCGCCAGAACGGAACCTCCGCCCGCCGCAGCATCGACGAGGCCAAGCGCCGCATCCACGAGGGGACATCGGTGCTGATCTTTCCGGAGGGCACGCGCTCGCGCGATGGCAAGCTGGGACCGTTCAAGAAGGGCGGGTTTCACCTGGCCGCCAACTCGGGCGCGGACATTGTTCCGGTGGGCATCCGCGGCACGCGCAACGTGATCCCCAAGGGCAGCGTCCTCATCCGCAAGGGAGTGGTGAACATCGAGATCGGTGAACCGATCCCTACCGCCGACATCCCGGAGGCCGACCGCCCGGCGCTGATGGTTCGCGTGCGCGAGATCGTGGCGGCAATGACCGGGCAGGAGCTGGCCGCGCTGCCCACGGAAACACCGCCGGCCTGAGCGCGCCGCGATCGCCGCGCCGCTTGATTCAGTAAAACACCTTCACCAGCGTCAGCCCTTGCGGTGGCGCCGTCATGCCGCCGATGGTGCGGTCGCCGGTCTCCAGCATCCGCGCGATGATGCCGGGGGCGATGCGGCCGCGTCCGAGATCGACCAGCGTGCCGACCAGGATGCGGACCATGTTTTTCAAAAAGGCGGTCGCTTCGACCTCCAGCGACAGCAGATTGTCCTGGCGGTCGATGTCCAGGCGGCGCACCACGCGCACGGTGGTACGGCGTTCGCAGTCGCTGGCGCGGAAGGCGCGAAAGTCGTGCTCGCCGCACAGTGCCTGGGCCGCGGCGCGCATGACGTCGAGATCCAGTTTCCCTCGGCAGTGCCAGCTACGCCGAGCGTGCAGCGGCGAGCGCACCAGGTGGTTCCAGACCTGATAGCGGTAGATTTTTCCGCGCGCCGAAAAGCGAGCGTCAAAGTCGGCCGGCGCCTCGGCGACGTCCAGCAAGGCGATGTCGGGCGGCAGGATCGAATTGAGCCCGCGTAGAAGACCGAGCGTGGGGATGGCGGCTTCCAGCGTCAGGTTCGCTACCTGGCCAGCGGCGTGCACGCCCGCGTCGGTGCGGCCGGCGCCCC
>DASXQB010000305.1:0-3713 GCA_036493295.1 Polyangia bacterium
CCGCCGTGCAACTGCACCTGCCGCTCCGAGCCCCAATAAGTAGGTGCGGCCGGCGGAGCCTCGCTGCTCGCCGCTGGGGGAGTGCTGGCGGACAGCGGCGGCGGGCTGGTGGGCGCCGTCGCTCCGCGCAGCGCCAATTGACCGCGCCTCAACTTCTTGCCTTTGCCGCCCTTCACCGGTCGGCCGACCACCACGGCGGTCGCGGCAGCCGTCTCCTTGGGCAGCTCGACGATCTTGGGCGGCGCCGGCTCGACGGGTGACGGCGGCGACTCTTTCGCCTGCTGGGCCAGCTTGTCCGCTAGCTGCGAAAAACTGTTCTCCGGCTGCGCGGCGCTCTTGGGCGCCTCGGCCACTGGCAGGGGCGCTTTCTTGCCGAAAAGAGAGAACGTCAGCACCACGATGATCACCGCCACCAGTCCCAGGAAGGTCAGTATCAGCTTGACGCTGCGGTTCTTCGGCGTGGTGACGATGGGGACCGACGACGCCTGCCAGGCCGGCACCGCGTGAACCACGTCGTTGCCGACGGCACCGGGAGGTGCTTCGGTCGGCAACTCGGCGGCGGGCGGCGGCACCTTGACCTCCGTCCAGACCGCGTCGCCGTTCAACCCCGCCACGGACGGTTCCAGCGTGACCGACGGAGCAGCGGCGACGCTGCCGTGCTCGCCGCTGCCATGAGCAACACCGTTGGCGGCTTTTTTCGCGCGCGTGGCCGGTGCTTCCGTGGGAAGAGCCGCGGCGGCCAGGGGCTCCACCGCGCCCGATGGTGCCGGCAACGAATGGGCGGTCTTGCGCGGCAACGCCGGCGCGGCAGCCAGCGCCGGCTGCGATCCGCTGGTGGTGCGCCCGCGCGTCCCTGGAACCGGATGCGGCCCGACGTGCGCGGGCACGCTGGGCACAGGCCGACGGCGCGCTTGCAGCTCGCGCGCGACGACCGGCACTTGCTCGGGCGGCTTCCAGCCGTCCAGCTTTTCGTTCCACACGTGAACGTCAGCGCCGTTCGGCAGCGCCGCCAGCTTGTCGACCAGCGCCTTGCGCGCATACGGCCCGCTGCGGTTGCCGTCCAGAGCCATGTACCACTGGATGTCCTCGCGGTCGCGCGCCGGGAGCGGCGCCGGTGGTGGCGCTGCGCGCGCGACAACCGCGGGCATCACGGCCGACTGGCGCGGCAGCGCAACCGGCTCGGCGGCGCTGGGCGGCGCGGCCAGCATCGTACGGTCTTCATTGACCTGGGGCCCGGCCGCTTCGGCGGCAGCGGCTGCTCCTGCTTCACGAACCGTGATGACGTTCTGGCAGGATTTGCAGCGGACCTTGAGAATTTTCCCCCGGACCTTGTCGTCCGCGATGGAATATCTCGTTTGACAGCGATCGCAGACGAATTTCATTCCGGGGACTGGCCTTGAATCTGGCGGGGGTCGAACGACAACCGGTCTCCAACCTACTGGGCTGGTCGATGATGAAAGTCGGCTTTTCTAGATAGTTTCTATAGTTCCAGCCGGGACACCCGACGCCTCACGCCTCCGAAACCGCCCGAGAACGCTATCATTTTAGTACGCTGAATACCATTGCCGCGACCCCGAAAAGCAATATGGCCGCCACCCACAACCAGCCTCGCCGGCGCGGCACCTGCAGCGAGAACGAGTCTTCGGCCGGCGCATCGAAGCCGTTCCCCTTTCCGGGAACCACCGCCCCAGTCCCGGTGCCTGCCGCGCCGGCCAGAGATGGGCCAACCGGAGCGGCCGCAACCGGCGTGGCCACGGCGCCGACCGACCGACTGGCGGCCACCACCGGCGCGGCGGGGGTCTTGGCTGGCGATGATGGACTGGTTGGCGCCGCCTCCAGGCGCATGGCCAGGGGCGCGCGCCGATCGAAGTTCAGCTCCTGCCCTTCCTCCTCACCCGACGCCACATGTGGTTCGCTGGGCGTGTCCAGATCCAGTGGCTTGACGATCCCGTCGCGCGCCGCCGCCGCCGCCGCCGGGAAGACCTCGCGCAGGTAAAGGGCCATGCGGCGGTTGCCCGTGCGAAAGCCGGACTCGTCCAGGAACTCTTCCAGTTCGTGGCGCATGTCCTCGGCCGACTGATAGCGATCCTCCGGTCGACGCTCCAGCGCCTTCATCACGATCAACTCCAGCGCCGGTGGATAGTCGCGCTTGACCACCGTGGGCGGGGCGATGGTCTCGGTCAAGATCCGCTGCATCACCTCTTCGCCGGCGCCGCGAAACAGCCGCTGCCCGACGGTGATCTCGTAAAGGATGATCCCCAGCGAAAAGATGTCCGAGCGAAAGTCGGCGCCCTCTCCGCGCACCTGTTCGGGCGACATGTACGACGGTTTGCCCGGGCGCATGCCGGATTCCTCGCGGATCTGGTCCTGGATGCGGGCGATGCCGAAGTCGACGATCTTGGTCTGGCCTTCGTAACTGACCAGCACGTTCGACGGCGAGACATCGCGGTGCACGATGCGCAGCAACTTGCCCTCGGAGTCGCGGTGGCCGTGCGCGTACGCCAGGCCGGCGGCGGTCTGACTGATGATGTGCACCGCGTGCTGCAGCGGCAGGAAGTTCTTCGCCTCGATCCCGCTCAGGACGATGTCGGTGACCGTCTCGCCGTGGATGTACTCCATGGCGATGTACTTCATCCCTTCGTCCTCGGCGACGTCGTAGACGTGAACGATGCTGGGATGGTTCAGCTTGGCGGCCAGGCGCGCCTCTTCCAAAAACATGTTCACCACGCGCGGGTTCGTGGCATAGCGGCCCTGCAGCAGCTTGACGACCACGTTCTTCTCGAAGCCGCCGACGGATTCCTGGCGAGCGATGTAAAGCTCGGCCATCCCGCCCGACGCCAGGTGGCTGAGAATGGTGTAGCGCCCGACCCTTCGGCCGACCATCTCTGCCGGGCTACTCATTTGGCGGCGCATCCTAGCATGCGAGGTCGCCGTCCCAAGCCCCGCAAACCACGCCGCCGTACTCGCGCGGTTGACCGTTCGGGATCGCCTTAGTAGGAATGGACGCGCCTGCCGAATGCGCCCTGACCTTCCCCACGACGCCTCGGTGAACGGACACCTGGTCGATGGCGTTCTCCGTTATGTCACGGCCGCCACCGCGCTGTGCCTGCTGGTGATGGTGGTGGTGATGCTGGTGGCGCTGGTGTTTCATCGCCAAGGCCGCAACAAAGCAGCGTATACCCACGGAAACCGGCGCCGCGATCACCTGCTGGTGGCGCTGGTGGCGGCGGCGATGTTCTTCGGCATTGACGGCGTGATGCTGGTGGAAGCGGCGGCGGATCTCCGGAATCATTTTTGGCGCTTCCCCACGGCTGACGCGAACGCCGTGCGGGTCGAGGTCACCGCCCAGCAGTGGGCCTGGAACTTTCGCTATGCCGGCGCGGACGGCCAATTCAACACGCCGGACGACGTGGTGACGCTGAACGATTTGCGGGTACCTGTCGATCGCCCGGTGTACTTAAAGTTTCACTCGAAGGATGTGATCCATTCTTTTTACCTGCCCAACTTTCGCACCAAGGTCGACGTGATCCCAGGCAGCGAGACCCGGCTTTGGTTCCAGGCCCGCGAGGCCGGCCGCTTCGAGATCGGCTGCGCCCAGCACTGCGGCGTCAACCATTACAAGATGCGCGGCGAGCTGCGCGCCACCGCCCCCGACGAGTACGAGCGCTGGCTGCGCGACGCCGCCCTGGACGCGCACCTGCGCTATGACCCGG
>DASXQB010000306.1:0-4121 GCA_036493295.1 Polyangia bacterium
CCACGATCGATCGAGCAGGGCCGAGGCCCGTCCAGGTCGGCAGCGTGCCGCCCGGCGCCGCGCTGACCGACGTCGCCGACGTCGCCGCCGGCAGCGCCCACACCTGCGGCTTACGAGCCGACGGCGCCGTGCTGTGCTGGGGCGCGGGCGATCAAGGTCAGCTCGGCGACGGCAGCACCGCCGGACGCGCACTGGCCGGTGCGCCGCTGGCGACCAACGGAGCGCCGCTGAACGCCGTGGCGATCGCCGCCGGTGCGGTCCACACCTGCGCCGCCGACAGCAACGGCGCGGTCTGGTGCTGGGGCGGCGGCGATCGCGGCCAGCTCGGCGACGGCGCGGCCGCCGGCGCGCCGAATCCCACCGCGGTCTCGTCGTTGCCGGCAGCGGCCGCCGCCGTCGCCGCCGGTGGCGCGCACAGTTGCGCCGCGCTGACCGACGGTCGGGTCTTCTGCTGGGGCGCGGGCGATCAGGGCCAGCTCGGCGACGGCGCTTTCGACGACAGCGCGACGCCGGTGGCGGTGGCGGCGCTGGCGGGCGCGGTTCAGGTGTCGGCCGGGCACGCCCACAGCTGCGCACGCACGCGCGACCGATCGATCTGGTGCTGGGGCGGCAACGGCTCTGGTCAACTGGGTGACGGCCTGGCCTTGCAGAAGACCGCGCCGCAACTGGGCCGCATGACCTGTCCGTAGCGATCACGGGGACTGCGGGATCCGGACAGCGCTGTCGCGATCGCGACGGCGGTCGCCGCTGGTCTCGGAAGAAAGCCGCTGGCGAGCGCGGCGATCTCGGTTGGCCTCGTGCTTGCTGTTGTTGTCCGCCGAGGACGCCATGCATCGACCATCTCAGCTCGTCGCCGTTTTGCTTTTCCTTTCGCCCGCTGCCGCGCGGGCGGCGCCTGCGGTGGCCGAGACCGCCACGGCGACACTGACCCAAACCCCGTCGCCCGCCGCCGCTGCGACCATGCCGCCACCGGCCTCGGCCGAACGCGAAGACCCCGGCGCCGACCACGCGCTGCTCTCGCCGACCGCGCTGACCCAACCCGCCGGCACGGTGACCGGCAGCCTGTACGAAGTCTTCGGCGCCGGACTCACCTACGGCATCGTCGACAGGCTGCAGCTGACCGCGATCGCTGTGGCGCCCCTCGACGGATACACCCGGGTAGTGGCGAACCTGAAAGTTCAGGCGCTGCGCTTGGGCCGCCTGCGGTTGGCGATCGACGGCGGGCTGACCTACCGGCACGGGCAAGAGTCGTACGACGGTCCGCCCGAGAATCCACCCGCTGCCGAGGCGGACGGGCCGGAGACCACGCTGACCCCGCACCTGGGCGCCACGCTGACCGGCTGCCTGGACGATGGCTGCCACTCGAACCTGAACGCCACCGCGCTGGCCCGCCTGAACATCGAAAGCGGCCAGTCGTCGTCGGTGGATCTTTATTACGCCGCGTCCTTGATCAATCGCATGAGCGAACACACCAAGCTGGTGCTGGAGGTGGTGGCGGTTTCCAGCGGCGGCGCCGCCAACCTGGCGGTCACCCCCGGTGCGGCGCTGCGCGTGTTCTGGAAGCACCTGTCGGGCGACGCCGGGTTCCTGTTCGTTCCGTACACCAACAACCAACAGACCACGTCGTACTTTCCGCTGCCGTACATCAGCGTGTCGGCTCGTCTCTGATCGCGCGGACGGTGGTACGCTGGCGGGATGACGATCGGCCGCGACCAGACCCTGACGGCGGTGAAGTCGCCGCTGGCCACGGAAGAGCGGCGCGACATCGCGGTCTTGTTGATGGTGGGCAGCGCCGAGAGCCCGGGCCTGCCGGCGAACAGGCGGCTGCAGATCGTCGGCAATGGCCTCGAGATCGGGCGGCGCGCCCCCGACCACAGCCGGCCCGGCATCAACGTCGCGCTGCTGGACGACACGCTGGTCTCGGGGCACCACGCGCGCCTGGTTCCGCAGGCCGGCGGCGCGTTCGATCTGGTCGATCTCGGCAGTAAGAACGGCACCTGGGTCGACAACGCCCGCATCGAGCGCAACGTCCCCTTGCGCGACGGCGCGCTGGTTTTTCTGGGCAACCACGTCGGCGTGTTCCGGGTGGTCTCGGCGCTGGAGCTGGAGGCGATCAAGAACGAGCTGGTGCAGCCGTTCGGGCCGGTGGCCACCGCGTCGCCGACCATGGCCCTGGCCTGCGATCGCCTGCGGCGGTTGTCGGCCTCCGACGGCGAGCTGCTGATCGTCGGCGAGACCGGCGTCGGCAAGGAGGTCTACGCCCGCGCCGTGCACCAGGCCAGCGCGCGCAAGGGCCGCTTCATCGCCATCAACTGCGCCGCCATCCCGCGCGAGCTGGTGGAGAGCGAGCTGTTCGGTTATCGCCAGGGCGCGCACTCGACCGCCCATCAGGCCAAGCCGGGCCTCATCGAAGAGGCCGAGGGCGGCACGCTGTTTCTCGACGAGATCGGCGAGATGACGCCCGAAGCGCAGACAAAACTTTTACGTTTTTTGCAGGACCGCGAGATGACCCCGCTCGGGTCGACGCGCCCGCGCCGCATCGACGTGCGCATCGTCGCCGCCACCAACCGCACCGGCGGCGGGTTGCCCGGCAAAGGGCCAGGCGGCCTGCGCGACGACATGATCGGCCGGCTGGGCGCGGCGCCCATTCATTTGCCGCCACTGCGCAACCGGGTGGAAGATCTGGGCGCGCTGTGCGCTCATTTTCTGCGCGCCACGCCCGACACGCATTTTGATCAGCCGGCGTTTCGCGCCCTGTGCCTGCACGGCTGGCCGCTGAACGTGCGCGAGCTGGAGAAGATCGTCACCACCGCCGCGGTCCTGGCCGGCGGCGTGAAAGGGATCGCCCTGCGCGATCTGCCCGAGCCGATCGCCCGCGTCCTGACCGCGCCGGTCAGCGTGGCCGGCCGCCGCGCCACCGGCCCGTCACCGACGGCGGGACAGCTGGAAGAGCTGTTGAAACGGTACGACGGCAACGTCGCCGAGGTGTCGCGCGATCTCGGCAAGCACCGCGCCGCCGTCTGGCGCTGGATCAAGAAATTCGGTCTCGGCCCACAGAATTTCCGCCCCAAGGATCGCGAGTGAACAACGAACGCGGCAGGCGATGCTGTATCCGCTGATCGGTCCGCGCCTCCACGGCTGGCTGGATGATCTGGTGTCGCTGCTCTACATCGCCGGCGCCTTCGCCGTAGGCCTGCGCGGCGCCGCCCTCGTTGTGGCGCTGGCCGCTGCGGCCGTGCATTTTTCGCTGACTCGTTTGACCAACTACCCGCAAGGCACGCTGAAGCTGATCCCCTTTCGCGTGCACGCCTTCATTGAACTCGGCGAGGGGATCGCCGTCCTCGTCGCCACCTGGCTGGTGCTCGCCCACGCGCCGACCCTCACCCGCGCTTTCCTGACGTTGATGGGCGCCTCGCAGTTCGTCGCCTTCGGCTTTTCCGACTACGGCCCGGCGACCAAATCGACTTAGACTAATTGCAGCCGATTTGCTTTGAATCCAGCGCCACGTCGTCGACGAACAGCTCGAAGTTCTGCGTCGAGACCTGAAAGACGCGCATGCCGACGGCCAGCGACTTGAACTCCGACGGCAAGGTGAACTGCGCCTGACCGGCGGGCGGACCGTCCCAGTTCAGGCCGTCCCGCGGCGAGCCGTCCAGCCAGTAGCGTGCCTTCTGGTTGGGGGCATCGATGAACCACTCCAGGCAATACCAGGTCTTGTTCGTCAGCGGTGTCTGCGTCGTCTCGCGGCCCTTCTCGATCTCGAAGGGATTGTCGGTCTGGTGGTGCGTGTCGATGTGCGTGAGCATATAGTTCTTGGCCACGCCGGCCGTCACCGGTCCGCCCTGTGGCATCTCGCCGCCCTGTCGCAAGGCCAGGCCGCCGGAGTACGTAGTGCTGGCGTTCACCTCCATCACCATCCAGTGGTAGTACTGCAAATCCGTCGGTGTCAGGTTGAGGTAGAAGAAGAGACGGCCGTAATGAGTCTTGTGCAACGCCTGCGGAAAGGCGTCGGTCAGGCGGGCGAAGCGCGCGGCGGTGCACGCCTGGCCGTCGACGCACAAAGCGCCCACGTGCGGCAACACGTGCAAGGCGTGGGCGCCCGCGTGCGGCTTGACCGCATC
>DASXQB010000307.1:0-5838 GCA_036493295.1 Polyangia bacterium
GTGATTCTGCAGTCCCACCCGATCAGATTAGACGAACCGGTTCAGAACGACAGTTTGCCAGCGCGAGGTCATTAGTACGGCGCCGCCCAGTGGCCTTCTTGCCAGACCCACTGATAGCCATTCCAGGCCCACTGCGGAGCAACCCAGATCCAGCCGTCATAAGGGGGCGCGTACCAGCCGCCGCCGAACCAAATGCGCGCCCCGCCGCGGAAGCCCCAGTAGCCGGGCACCCAGACGTTGGCTCGGAAACCGGGGCGAACACCAAAGCGAACCCCGGGACCGCCGACGTGAACCCCGACACCGACGCGCCCGACGGGTGCGCTGTGAAACGCGTGTCCACCGCCACCAAAGCCACCGTGGCCGCCACCCATGTGGCCACCACCGCCTCTCCAGCCGGCTGATGCGACCGCCGGCGCTCCGACCAGGCCAGCCACCAGCACACCGACGAGAATCAAAGACTTCATGACTTACCTCCGTTCTCCCTTCCCAATATAAGACGTTTCAGCCGCCAAAAAAGTCACGCGCGCACTATTTCCTGGACCCTCTGACGCGAAACATCAGACCGCTGCGATTGACATTCCGGTCCGGTTCCCGAAAATGAAGGGGTCGATGTCGCCTGTGTTCCCATCGTTTCAGTTTGCCGCGCCGGCGAACGGCCGCCTTTATTGGTGGTTTGCGATGGTGATGCGGGCGCCGTCCTTCTGACCGAAGAAAGGAAAGGCGACCCGCGGGGGTCGCTTTCCGATTGGTCGGCGTCTCCCCTGGTGAGCCAAACACACCATGGCCGACGCAGAGACATACACCTTCGGAGACAATGACCTGGCAGCCGAACGCCTACGCGTCCTGGCGCGCGCGTTCGAACCGACGTCGCGCGCGTTCTTGACCGATGTGTGGAGACGAAGCGGAGCTTCAGCGGCCGGCGCCGCGCACGCGGTTGATCTCGGCTGCGGGCCCGGGTACACCACGCGCCTCCTGCGCGCCATCGTCGCCCCGCGGCTCACCACCGGCATCGATCGCTCGCCGCGTTTCGTGGCCCGGGCGCGGCTGTGGCAGTCGGCGGACTTGCGGTTCGTTCAGCACGACGTCACCAGCGCGCCGTTCCCGGTGGGCGGAGCGGATTTTCTCTACGCGCGTTTCCTGCTGACCCATCTGTCCGAACCGGCGGCGGTGTTGCAAGCCTGGGCGCGAATGGCCGCGCCCGGCGCCGACCTGCTGCTGGAAGAGACCGCCCGCCTGACCTCGCCGCACCCGACGCTGGCCCGGTACTACGCGCTGGTGGCGGCGCTGCAACAGGCGCACGGTCAGAACATGGTCATCGGGCAAACGCTCGATCGCCTGGCTGCCGGCACCGGCTGGCAGGTCAAGGAATCGCGGCTGGTCGGCGGGCCTCTGCAAGCGCGCCTGATGGCCCGCATTCACGTCATGAACCTGCGAACATGGAAGACCGATCGCTTCGCGGCGCGCGTCTGCGACGGCGATGAACTGGAGAAACTGGACGGTGCGCTGGAGCGCATCGCCTGCGGTAACGAAGTCGCGCCGGCGGTGGATTGCCAGCTTGGCCAGGTGTGGCTCAGGCGCGGGCGGGCGGCGGTGGTTCGACCTCGGCCAGGCGGCGCTGCAGGAACGGCCGCTCGGCCGGATGGCTGACCAGCAGCAAGGCGGCGCGGGCCGCCGCCGGTCGCCGTCCGATCGACAGCCGCCGAATTTTTTTTCGGCGGGTTCTTTTTCTTGGTGTCAGGCCACCAGGACGGTGCCCACCGTGCCCGGATGCGCCAGTGCGGTGGCGATCTCGGCGGCGCCAATGATGTGGACGGCGCCCACGCCAGCGGCCAGCGGTTCGAAGGCTTCTTCCAGCTTGGGGATCATCCCGCCCTGGACGGTGCCGTCGGCGATGGCGGCGCGCGCCTCGGCGACGGTCAGGCGCGACCAACGCGACGTGGGATCGTCCTTGCGCCGGCGCACCCCGCCCACGCCGGTCACCGCCAGCAAGGCGTCACAGGTCAGCGCCACTGCCAGACCGCCGGCCACGACGTCAGCATTGATGTTCAGCACCTCGCCTGCCGGCGAAGCCCCCAGGCACGCCAGGGTCGGCACATATTCGACGGCCAGCGCCCGCAAAAGCGGCAGATCGAAACCCTCGACGTCGCCGACCAAACCGAAATCGATCGGCTCCGGGCCGCCGCCCGACACCACGCGCGGTGGACGACGGCGCGCCAGAATGATCCCGCCTGCACCATGCAGGCCCAGCGCCGGCACGCCGGCCGCGCGCAGCGCCGCCACCAGATCGACGTTCAACTGGCCGGCCACCACCATCTTCATCACGTTCAATGTCGCCGCGTCGGTCACCCGTCGCCCGCCGATGATCGCCGGCGTCAAGCCCAGCCGCTCCGACAGCGCCGTCGCCTGCGGACCGCCGCCATGAACAATGATCAAGCGATGGCCGGCGGCGCGCGCCGCGGCCACCCCGGCCGCCACCTGTCCCAGCGACGGCTGCGCCAGCACCTCACCGCCCAGCTTGACGACGATCAGAAGACTGTCCCCTAAGGCCACGGGCCGGGATCTTCCAGTGACGCCGTCTCGGGCAGGCCCAGCATCAGGTTCATGTTCTGGATGGCCTGGCCGGCGCCGCCTTTGATCAGGTTGTCGGTCGCGCTGACAATCGCCAGCGTGCGCGTGCCGCCGGACGGCGGGCCCAAAGTGAAGCCCACCTCGGCAAAGTTGCTGCCGGAGACGGCGATGACCTCCGGTAGCCGATCGCGCACGAAGCGCACGAACGGCTCGCCGTCGTAAGCCGAGGCGAACAGCGCGGCGATCGAATCGGCGCTCTCGGTGGACGCCACCTCGACAAAACTGGTCACCAGGATCCCGCGCGACAGCGGCGCCGACACGGGAACGAAGCGCAAGTCAAAGTCACCGCCACCGGCCTGGGTCAGCGCCTGCATGACCTCCGGCGTATGCTGGTGTTCCAGCGCCTTGTACGTCTTCAAATTCAGCGCGCGCAGCGGATGGTGGGTGCCCAGCGACGGCACCGCGCCGCTGCCCGACGAACCGGTGATGCCGAGGACGTGAATCGGCCCGCGCAGCTTGCCGGCTCGGGCCAGCGGCAACAGCGCCAGGATGATCGTGGTGGCGAAACAACCCGGCGAGGCCACGGCACGCGCGTTCCTGATCGCCGCGCGATTGAGCTCCGGCAGACCGTAAACGAACGTGCCCAGCAGTTCAGGATGGGGATGAACGGCGCCGTAAAATTGTCGATAGGCGGCGGGATCGCTGAGGCGAAAGTCGCCCGACATGTCGACGATCTTGGCGCCGGTGGCCAAGATCTCCGGAGCCTTCTGCGCGCTGATCTTGTGCGGCAGACCCAGCAGGGCCACGTCGCATCCTTTGGCCGCTTCGCCGGGCGGCAGGTCTTCGAAGCGCAGCTCCGTGCGGCCGGTCAATGACAGGTGCGCCGCGCCCAGCGGCTGGCCGACAAAATCGACGCTGGCCACGCGCACCAGCTCGACGTCGGGGTGAAGCAGCAACCGGCGGATCATCTCGGCGCCGCCGTAACCGCTGCCCCCGATCACCGCCGCTTTGAAGCGCTTCATCCGCCCTTATTTTACACCGCGCCGGCCGCGGACGAAACGCGCCGCCGCGCCGATCCGTCTAGTGCGTGGTCGTGCCGTCCGCCGCACCGTCGCCCCCGTCGCCATCGGCCGACCCATCCTGCGGCGTCTGGTCAGGCGGAAAACACGGCCCGCCATTTTGCGGACAATATTTCTCCTTGGGCCCGCAGCCGCCAACAACAGCCGCCAGCGCCAGCCCCAACAGGATCACAACGTGTTTCATTCGTCGCCGTCGATATTCGGGCCCGCGATGAACCGAGTCAAGGCAACGCCGCCCTCACCCTCACCCGCGGCCTTCGGCCGGCGACCTCTTCCAAAGGAGAGGCATTCGCAACCGGAGATCTGCCTTCGGCTCTCGTCGCGCGGGGTGAGCCCGTCTTACATATTCAGCATCTCGGGCAGCGGCGCATCGCCGTCGCCGACCAGGTCGGTGCCGCCGACGGTGCGCAGGGCGGCGGTCAGCATGTTGCCATGCTTGATCTTGCCGGCGGCGGGATAGACCAGGTGCTGGGCCGTGTTTAGCATGCCGCCGCCGTGACCGGCGACCAGGACCGGCATGTCGTCGTGGTTGTGGCGATTGCCGTCGGACACGTCGCTGGTGAACACCAGCGTCGAGTTGTAGAGCATGTCGTTCGTGCCCTCGGGGATGGCCTTCATCTTGGTCAGCAAGTAAGCCAGCTGCTGCACCTCGAAGGTGCTGATCTTCGTGAGCAGATCCAAATTGGCCTGGATGCCGCCGTGGTGAGAGATGTCGTGGTGGCCGCGGGTGGCGCCCAGCGCCGGGTAGGTTCGGCCGGTCACCGCGTTGGCGAACATGAAGCTGAACACCCGCGTGACGTCGCACTGCATGGCCAGCACCATCACGTCGGCGAAGGTCTGGGCCAGCTTGTCCCAGGCGCCCGACGGCACCGCCGCCGCCATCACCGGTTTGCACGACGCCGGCATCACCGTGACGGTCTCCACTTCGCGTTCGACCTCGCGCACGCCGGTCAGGTATTCGTCCAGCTTGCGACCGTCGGTGGTGCCCAGCTTGGCCGAAAGACCGGTGGCGCCGTTGATGACGAAGTCGAGGACGCTCTTGCGATAGACCCTGCGCTTCATCAGGTCGGCCTGGCTGGCCGGGGTCGACATGCCGCCGCTGGTGTCGCCCATGAAAAGCAGATCGAACGCCACCTGCGGGTTGGTGATCTTGGTCAGCGCGGTGGTGGCCGTCGACCACGAGATGCTGTTCGAGTACGCGCACCCGTACCCGCTGTCGCAGCCGCCCACCAGCTTGCCTTCTTCCATCCCAAGCTGCATGGACGGAATGCGCGTCAGCTTGGGAAACTGGTTGACGATCATTTGATCGACGGACACACCCAGCTTCAGCATGGTGGTCGACTTCAAGGCGTGCGTGGCGGTGAACGACGCCGAGGTGCCGGCGGCGTGGTCGCCGACGACATCGGGAACACCCGGCTGGTTGTTGAGGCCGCTGATGATCATGAAGTCGGGCTTCAGATCCATCAGCGACAGGTGCGTGACGTTCAGGGTGTAGTCCTTGCCCTGCCCGGTCGGACGCCAGGTCGCCATGTTGTGGCCGTTCGGCACGTAATAGGTGATCAACCGCTTGGCCGTGTCAGTGGCGGCGAAGGCGCGTGAATCGCGGGGGATCAACGACTCGAGGATGGGCAGCGAAACCGCCGTCCCCGCGCCCGCCAGGAAAGCGCGGCGACGGAAGCCGCGCTTGTTGTCTTTCAGCCATCCGATGCTCATTGCGAACCTCCCGCGGCAAGCGCCTCGCCTCGGCGTTTCAGGAACGGGTCGGACGCCACCATCTTCTGCACCAGGGTTTCGAACTTCATGCCACCGCTGGTGAACTGATCCGCGACGTGCGCGATCGTCGACGGGTCCATGGAGTTGGCGTCTTTGGATGGCCCGCGCCCAAGCGCGTAGGTGTAAAGCTGCTCGGTGATGCAGGGGGCGAAGCGGGTGTCGCCCGCCACCAGCTTGGCCAGCTCGCGCGCGCCGCTGAAGGCCTGACCGCCGGGGTAGGTCCCGCTGGCGTCGACCGGGCTGCCGTTGTCCACCGTGCGATAGGCGCCGATGGCGTCGTAGTTTTCCAGGCCAAAACCCAGCGGATCCATCAGGCCGTGGCAGGCGGCGCAGGTTGGATTGTTGCGGTGGGATTCCAGCTGCTGGCGCAGGGTCGTGCCCGTCATCATGGTCATGATCTGCGTGTTGACACCGGGCG